>QHZB01000240.1 GCA_003224525.1 Acidobacteriota bacterium
TAGGAAAGCGATCGCCGACGAAAAAGCTGGCCGGCTTTCCATCTTGCGCGCGCAGCAGTACCTGACGACCGCTCTGCACCAGCGAGAGAGAATCGGAGAAATTGGCGGTGCCGCTGGGAAGGGTGAGTAGAAAAGTAGAGAGGCCTCCCCCGATGGGAATGACGGCCGGTATGCCGGAGAATCCCTTTCCGGCGAAAACCTGTTGGATGTTGGTGAGCAGATTTGTCAGGGTTGTCGAAGACTTGAGCTTGTTCAGGTCGACGGTATTCAGCCCGATGAGCCGCTCTGAAGCCGGAGGTGTAATTCCAAGACTGCGCGCCTTGTTGCGATCGACTTCGAGAAGTTCGATTTCCAACATAACTTCACCACGAGCCCTTTCCAATTGCTGGATGAGTTCACCGGCAAGGGCGAGGCGCTCCGGAGTGTCGCGCATGGTGATGGTGCGGCTGCGGGTGTCGAGGTCCATGCGCGTTGCTCCAGTGATGTCGCGGAGGACGCGCAAGATTTCGGTTACATCCTCCGGGCCGACAGCTGCGGAGAGGGGGAAGGTCTGCTCTGCCACCATGGCGTACAGCCGCCGCTTCTCCGGCGTGTCTGGGACGACAAACATCATAGTGGGATTCAATGGGCGCCAAAAGGTTCCCGATTGCGTACCGAGGAGAACCATGCCGGTGTAGAAATCCACGTTATCGACGTGCAGGCGCACGCTCCTAACATTGATGTCCGGATCAAAGGTCACTTTGATGCCAAAGAGGTCCGCGAACTGTTCGTAGACCGTCTTCGTATCGCCACGCAGGTTCAAGTTGTGTTTTCCGGCTTGCGGTTGTAGCCGAGGAAGGCCGGAAATTGCGGTCGGCCCTGCGCGGGGCTCATCCTCCATGGTCTTGAGTTGAGCGAGACGTTCCGCGACGATCGTGTTTCCGGGATCGACTTGGAGCGTCGCTCCCAATTCCTCGGCAGCCTGGTCCAGATGGCCCGCCAAGGCATCACGCTCGGCGGCCTCGACGTGCGCGCGAACCAGCTTGGAGCGCAGCGCGACAGCCCGTTCGATGACATCGGCATCCTGCGGGGCGTAACGCGCGGCCTCTTCGTAAGCCGCCAGCGCTTCGTCGAACCGCCCTGCTGCTTCGGCTTTGTCGCCCCGCTCGGCAGCCTTCTGTGCGCGCTTGGGATCGGGGCGCACCAGTGGGGCTTGAGGCTGCGGTGGTGCAGGTGCCTGCGCGGGAATCGGGAGACAAATTAGTAACGACAAGAGCAAAGAGATGCTTAGGCGGATGGTGCGCATGAGCATCAGACAGGATAACCTAACCCTGAAGAGTAAATAGGACCAAGCTGGTCCGGTTGACGGAAGTCCGTCAGTGCGGTACACTTAAATCGTAGTTGCAAATGACTAGCAACTGGAGATTTCGTGCTCTCGGCTCTACTAATCGCACTTCGTGAAGGCGTTGAAGCTTCTCTCGTCGTCGGCATTATCCTCGTCTATCTCTCCCGCACGGGCCGCGGGCACCTGGCACGTTTCGTCTGGTACGGTGTGGCGGCGGCGGCCGCGCTCAGCCTGGGAGTGGCAGTGGCGCTGGAGCGCTGGCGCATCAGCGAAGACGGTTTTGAGGGGCTGATGCTCCTCATCGCTTCGGTCTTCGTTATTACGATGATCGTATGGATGAATCGCGTTGCGCGCCACCTGAAAAAAGAAATCGAACAAAAAGTGGAGGCTTATGCCGAGCGCGCCGGGAGCGCGGCGGGCTGGGGCATCTTCCTTTTCGTTTTTCTGATGGTCCTGCGCGAGGGTGCGGAGCTGGCGCTGATTCTGCGGGCGGTGGAGCTTTCCAGCGAGGGGCTGCAGACGTGGATTGGGACGATTGCCGGGATCGCCGGGGCGGTTGCGGTGGGGCTTTTCTTCTTCAAGGGCACTTTACGGGTGCCGCTGCATCGGTTCTTTGCGGCGACGAGCGTCATCCTGATGCTCGTGGCGTTTCAGCTGGCGCTAACGGGTTTGCATGAGTTGAGCGAGGCGCGCTGGCTGCCTTCGAGCAAGGCGGAGATGGCAATTTTGGGACCGATCGTACGGAATGAATTGTTCTTTTTTGTGTTTATTTTTGGGGCCGCAACTTTGCTGATTCTGCGCGAATGGCAAGCGGCTTCGCACGGCAAGAACGGCCGGGGAACGCTGAACCACGCGGAGATGCGGCTGCTGGAATCGCAAAATCGGCGCCAGCGGAATTGGATGATGGCCGCGGCAGTCGCGTCGCTTACGGTGATTCTGGTGCTGACGGCGGATTTCATTTATGCGCGGGCAAATTCGACGCCGCCGGCGGCGCGGCCGATTGAGGCTATTGGAAATATAGTGCGAGTGCCGGTCAGCGAAGTTCAGGATGGGAGTCTCCATCTTTTCACAGTGAACGCGGGCGGGCAGTCACTGCGGTTCATGATCATGCCGCGTCTGCGGCGCGGAAGGTTACCGGCAGGATGGACAGAACGTCATTTGCCGGCACTGTGCTTCGGCGATTTATATTCCATCGATTGGCGATCGGGGCGGGTGCAACCCCATCGGCGTGCCGTCGCACCTGGATGGCGGAGACCTGCTGATTGATATTTCATCGTTGACCCAGGGTGCGAAGGAGATTCCCGAGTAGCGGCATTCTAATTCGTGCCCTTACTCGCGCGACCAACCATTTTATGTTCCTGCGAATCGTTGCCGACTCTTTTGGACGCCGTCCGCGCCACAAGCTCCTCACAGGAGCGGCGCTGGCGCTCGGTATGGGTGTGGCCACGGCGGCGTTGAGCGTATCGCTGGATGTGGGCGACCGGCTGGCGAAGGAATTTCGCAGCTTGGGGGCGAATCTGTTGGTCACGCCGCAGGCTGATTCGTTGCCGCTCGAAATCGGCGGCGTCGATTATCGTCCTGTGAATGCAGGGGCGTATCTTCCCGAGGCCGACCTGCCAAAATTAAAAACAATTTTCTGGCACAACAATGTCATTGGTTTTTCGCACATTCTCGAAGTCAGGGTTTCATCATCCACTCCTCGCTGGTCACCGGCGTCAGCTACTTTTGTTAGGCCCGCAGCCGATGGCGACGCGGTCTTGATCGGAACGTGGTCAAACCATCCTGTTGCCCTGCCCGAAGGCGGAAAATTCATTACCGGGTTGCAACAGACCAGTCCCTGGTGGCGGGTGGAAGGCTCTTGGTTTCAGGATGGCGCAGGCGAATGTATTGTGGGCAAGGCGTTCGCGGAAAGGAATGGCGTAATTGTGGGCAGTCCGCTTTATCTCGCGACTGCCTCCTCGGACGGGCTCTCGCTGAAAGTCACGGGAATCTTCACCAGCGGCGGCTCGGAGGACAATGCGGTGGTCACCTCTCTCTCGATAGTACAGCAATACGTTGGAAAGGAAGGCCTGTACCGCAAACTTTATGTCAGCGCGCTGACGAAGCCCGAAGACGATTTTGCGCGGCGCGATCCGAAGATGATGACCCCAGCCGAATTCGAGCGGTGGTCTTGCAGTCCGTATGTCTCCTCGATCGCGTATTCGATCAACCAGATCTTGCCCGGGGCCGAGGTTCGCGTGGTTCGCCGTGTGGCGGAAGGTGAAGGACTGATTCTTACGCGCGTACGCATGCTGCTTTTGCTGGTAACGGGAGCGGCGCTGCTTGCCGCCGCATTGGCCGTGGGGGCGTCTTCGGCGGCTTCGGTGAGCGAGCGGCGCACGGAGATCGGGCTGATGAAGGCCCTGGGTGCAGGCTCCGGCACGGTTGGATTCCTGCTAGCCACGGAACAACTCTTGCTGGCGTTCGTAGGTGGGGGCGCCGGCTACGCGCTCGGGATTATTCTGGCGCGCCTTCTTGGAGAAAGAATCTTTGGCGCGGCCCCTGAACCTTCGCTTATCGTCTTTTTCGTGATCATTGCGGTTGCTGCCGGCGTGACGATTCTTGGCAGCGCCCTTCCACTGCGCCGGGCTTCTCGCTATGAACCGGCGCCCATCCTGCGAGGCGAATGATGGCCGACCGTCGCGCCACGAATCGAGCCATGTTTTGGCGCGTCATCCGCCGCCTCTTCGGTGCGAACCGTGGGCGGCTCTTTGTAATGTTGTTGGCCCTGGGTGCAGGCGCGGCGGTCACTGCGGCCCTCCTCAATCTCCAAGTTGACGCCAAACGCCGACTCACCTCCGAGTTTCGCGCTTTCGGTCCCAACGTGCTTGTCCTCCCGCAAAATTCTTCGCAGTTCCGCACCGAAACATTGCCCGAATCCATTGTCCATTCTGTGCCGGTGAACCTCCAAAGCGGCCGCGTCGTAGTATCCTCCCGCCTGTACCTAGTAGCGCGGCTTTCTCCTGCACGGCCGGGAGAATCTCCTTCTGCAGTAGTCGTCGGTACCAATCCGCTAGCGTTTCTCACAGCCGCGGTCGGCCCTTTGCTTAACCTCCCTCTCACTCCCAATGTGGCTCCGCCAACCACGGGTCACGAGTGTGTTGTGGGCACAAATGTCGCGCGTCAGTTGAACGCCCAGCAAGGCGCAGATTTTAACTTGACTAATGGAGACCGCCGCGAGACCTGCCACGTCGCAAGCTTCTACCAAACCGGGGGACCGGAAGACGACCGGGTTGCCATCGGCCTGCGCGCCGCGCAGCGGCTGGCCGATCTTCCCGGTCGCATCAGCGCCATCGAGCTCATCGTCCCAGGTACGCCCAGCGAAGTGCAAACCTATATCAAGGATCTTCAGCGGGTTCTTCCTGACGCCGAGGTCCGCCCTATCCGCCAATTCACCGAAGCTCAAGCCAAGATCTACGATCGCATCAGCGGGTTGCTGACGGCGACAGTGGCGATCGTGCTGGTGCTCACGGGGCTGTGCGTGATGGCGGCGATGACGAATGTGGCGATGGAGCGGAAGAACGACGTTGGTTTGATGAAGGCCATCGGCGGCTCGGTGCGCCGCGTACTGCGGCTTTTTCTCGCGGAGGCGGCCTTGCTTGGCCTGGCAGGAGGACTGATTGGCGGGGCGGCGGGAATTTTTCTGTCTATCGGTTTAGGCAAAGCAGTCTTTGGTGTCGCGGCGCGGCCGCGACTGATTGTGTATCCTGTAGCGGTGGCTCTGACAATCATCGTGGCGATCCTCAGCGCGTATCCGCTGCGGCGGCTGGCCAGCATCCGCCCGGCCTCGGTTTTCCGGGGTGAAGCGTGAGTTCCGTCGTTGCTGCGCCGCCGCTCATCGCGGCGAAGCAAGTGGTCATCGAAGATTTGATCAAGCAGTACGGCACGCTGCGCGCACTCGGCGGCGTCAGTTTCGATGTGAACACCGGTGAATGGGTCGCGCTCATGGGCCCCTCCGGCTCTGGGAAAACCACGCTGATCAATATTCTCGGAGGGCTAGACACGCTCACATCAGGCCATGTTGTGGTCGATGGCGTCGATCTTTCGAAACTTCGTGAAAACGAGCTAGTCCGTTACCGCGCGGAAAAAGTCGGCTTCGTCTTCCAGCAATTTCATCTCGTGCCGTATCTCACGGCGCTTGAAAACGTGATGCTCGCGCAGTATTTCCACAGCGTCACGGACGAAAAGCAGGCCGAGGAAGCGCTGAAGCGCGTGGGCCTCGGCGACCGCCTGACGCATCTCCCCGCGCAACTCTCCGGCGGCGAGCAGCAGCGCGTGGCCATCGCGCGTGCGCTGATCAATCAACCGAAGATTATTCTTGCCGACGAACCCACCGGAAATCTCGACGAGGCCAACGAAACGGTCGTCCTCGAGATTTTCCGCGAACTGCACAACGCCGGACACACCATCCTGATGGTGACGCACGACCCGGACATCGCGCGTCAGGCCGACCGCCGCATCGAACTGGCCCACGGCCATCTGCATTTCGACACCGCGCAGCATGGTCCGGGCCATCCGCTAGCTTGTCCTCTCGCCGACACGGCGGACTGTTGCACAACCATTTCCAGCGACGACGAAATCCGTTTCGATCATCTCCTCGAGCAGATTTGGATCTGCGGCGAGGAAGGGCAGCCCGCGCAGGCGGAGCGCCTTCACGCTACCGGCCCATCGGGGCGTCTGCCGGTGGTATCCGGCGAACCCGCCAGGCGGGTTCTGTCGCGCATGTCCGATCTGCGCTTAGTGCAAATGCAAAACGGGGAAGTGCAACTCACGCCCGTGGGCAGCCAGCGCGCGCGCGACGTTGTCCGCCGCCACCGCCTGGCCGAGCGCCTCTTCAAGGACACTTTTTCCATCGAAGATTCTGAGGTGCACACGCAAGCCTGCAAATTCGAACACATCATCAGCCCGGAGCTGGACCAGCGTATCTGCAAGTTCCTCGGACACCCGAAGACCTGCCCGCACGCGAATCCCCTGATCGCACACCCGAACCATGCCGACCCCTCTCGACCCAAGGAAAAAACCAACCAGCATCAAGATTCATGTTTCTAGCGGCACGGGCGTGGATGTCACCTGGGCCGATGGCCACGCGAGTCACTACGAATTTGCTTATTTGCGCGAGGAATGCCCCTGCGCCACCTGTAGCGACGCGCGAGAGAAGAAGGCCTCGCTCGGCGAGGCCGCTCCGGCGTTCTTATCATCTCCCGCGCTGCCTATCTTCAAGCCCAAGCCGCGCGCCCAGGCCGCAACCCAAGTAGGCAGCTACGCCATTCAGATCAGCTTTACCGACGGACACTCCACCGGCATCTACAGCTACGACCACCTCCGCAACATCTGCCCCTGCGCCGACTGCGCTAAAGCTTTCCGCGCTTCAGCGGGCTAGATCGTTTCGACGATTCTTCGCGGTGATAAGCTAGACTTAGCGCCTCAAAAATGCGAGCATTTCAATCTGCGATTTAGCGAAACCCACACATGAGTAGCACTCCCAATAGCCCTGCTGCCGCAGGCAGCCGCGGCAACGGTATTCCGCGTGTCATCGTCGCCACTACCGCCCTCCTGACATTCATTTCGTTCTGGCGGGCGGCGGCCATCGTGCTGAACGACCTGGCCTCCTCGGCTTACTATGCTGGCGGCGAAGCGGAAGGCTACCTCGGCAAGACTGCACCGTGGTTTATCCTCGCCATCATGCTGTTTTCCTACGCCGTGCGCGCCGTTTACGTGGAAAGCTGCAGCATGTTCGTGCGCGGCGGCGTGTATCGAGCCGTGAAAATGTCCCTCGGCGGGACGCTTGCGAAATTCAGCGTTTCCGCGCTGATGTTTGACTACATCCTCACGGGGCCGATCAGCGGAGTCGCGGCAGGCCAGTATCTCGCGGGATTGATCAACGACCTCCTGCAGTATTTTCACGTGAGTGGCCCGCTCTCTTCCGGAACAACCAGTTTCGTCGCCGCGGGCTTTGCCATCGTCGTCACGCTTTATTTCTGGTGGCAGAACACCAAGGGCGTTGCCGAGTCCAGCGAAAAAGCTCTGCACATCATGAAGCTGGTCACCGTGATGGTAGTGGTGCTCATCGCCTGGTGCGCCTACACGGTGGCGGTGCGCCATTCCGCGCTGCCTCCGTGGCCATACCCTCGCAACCTCAGGCTGAGCAGCAGCGCCCTCGGCTGGCTCGCGCACAGCAGCCTTCCTCGCATGTTTGGAATCATCGCCATCCTCATCGCCCTCGGCCACTCCGTCCTGGCGATGAGCGGAGAAGAATCGCTTGCTCAGGTCTATCGCGAGATCGAAAGCCCCAAGCTCCCCAACCTGAAAAAGGCCGGCGCGGTCATTTTTATCTACAGTTTGGTCTTTACCTCCTTGGTTTCCTTCTTTGCCGTGATGATCATTCCGGACGACGTCCGCCAGCACTTCCTCGAAAACCTGATCGGCGGGCTGGCGATGAATCTCGAAGGGCCATTTTTCGCCCGCCTGATCTTCCACGGCTTTGTTGTCGTGGTGGGCACCTTGATACTGGCGGGCGCGGTGAATACAGCCATCGTGGGCTCAAACGGCGTGCTGAACCGCGTTTCTGAAGACGGCGTGCTCAGCGCATGGTTCCGGCAGCCGCACCCGCGGTTCGGGACGAGCTATCGCATCATCAATATCGTCGTGGCACTGCAGGTCATTACCATCATCATCAGTCGCGGTAACGTCACCTTTCTCGCGAACCTCTACGCTTTCGGGGTGATCTGGAGTTTCGCGATGAACGGCCTCGCGGTTCTTGTTCTCCGCTACACCAGTCCCGGCCAGCGGGAATTTCAAGTTCCGCTGAATTTCACGTTCCGTGGCGTGCAGATTCCCGTGGGACTCGGGTTGATCACCTTAGTGCTGTTTTTGATCGCGGTCGTAAACCTGTTCACCAAGCCCATCGCCACCATGGCTGGCGGAGCCTTTTCCGTCTTGCTCTACATCGTGTTCACGATTTCGGAGCGCCGGGGCAGACGCGGCGGCGCAGCTCACGTCGAGATGGATCAGTTCAATCTCGAGTTGGAATCGGAATTGACTCCCGAGGCCGTGGGGGCGCGCCCCGGCAACATCCTGGTTCCGATCAGCAACCACTACGCGCTCTATCATCTCGGAAATGTGCTGGACCGCATTAAGCCCGGGCGCCGCGATGTTGTCGTGCTCCATGTCCGGCTCTTGCGCCGCTCGGCTTCGGGCGAAAACGAATTCGAGGCCGATCAGCTTTTCGGCAGCATTGAGCAACAACTCTTCTCACAGGCGCTTTCCATGGCCGAAAAACGGGGCAAGTCGATCCGCCTCGCCGTCGTCGCCGCAAACGATTTGTGGGACGGCATCCTGCGTGCCGCGACTTCGCTGCAATCCAGCACGATTGTTGTGGGGCGTTCGACAAAGGAATCGAACGAGGAGCAAGCGCGGCAGATCGGTGAAGCCTGGGAAAAACTTGGCGATCAGAAGCCGCAATTCAATCTGGAAATCCACCTGCCCAACGGGGACAAACTTTACAAAGTCCTCGGGCCGCACGCACCAAATCTGACGGCCAACGAGGTTAATCTTCTGCACCGGCTCTGGCTGCGTTTCAGCGACGCGGTGGCGCCCTTGGAAATGCACCACCACGACGTCGTGCACTTCGCACTGGAAGAAGTAAAAAAAGAGATGGAGGAAGGACACGAAGACATCGTGGTCAACCGCTTGCGCGCGCATCTCGAAGCCAACCAGAAGAAGAAAGCTCCGAAGACCTGAAGCAAACCGGTGTTCGTTTCTTAATTTGTTCTTGAATGTGGCGGCTCTCATTCCTGCCGGCAGTACTCCATGCAAAGAACCGGTCACTAACCAAAAATCACTAACCGCGCAGCACTGCCTCATGCGAGCTGCGTCGTGCAGTGACTGCAGCGCTTCGCCGCCAGCGGAATTGCCATCGCGCACTGCGGGCAATCTTTCGTCGCGGGGGCTTCCGGCTTCCTGGTCCATCGGTTCACCTCATGGACGACCAGGAATACGGCAAACGCCACAATCAGAAAGTTGATCACCGAGTTCAGAAAAATTCCATAGTTCACGGTCGGGGCGCCGGCTGCTTTCGCGGCTGCCAGCGTTTCGTAAGATTTGCCGCTCAAATTGATGAATAATTCTGAAAAATTCACGTGACCGAGCAGCAGGCCGATCGGCGGCATGATCAGGTCCTCCACCAGCGAGGACACAACCTTTCCGAAGGCTACACCGATAATCACGCCGACCGCCAAGTCCACGATATTGCCCCGCATGGCAAAGGTTTTGAATTCCTTGAGCACGGTCTTCCTCCTTTGTTCATTTGATGAAGGCAAAACGACGGCCCCAGGCCGATTTCCAAACACTGCCAGGCCTGTCTGTTGCGGGGATTATAGTCGAAGCAGAAGCGAAAGGAAGACGAGAAGACGGCCGCGAGCTTGGGATTTGCCGTCGCGCCCCTCTAAAGACGCTTCTTTAGCGCGGCCGCAAGATCAGGAACGCAGCAATCAAACCGCGCAGTACGAGCAGGCCGCCCCCGGCCGCCAGCATCGGACCAACCCAGAGAAACGGTACGCGTGAAATCACGAGCATGAGGACGCCCAAAAGCGACAACGAAAGTCCGCGCGTCCAGTTCTGCCAGCGCGCCCACCACTGGCCAGGCTTGTACAGCGCGCGCAAGCCCCACAAGATCAGCGTCACACTGAGAATCAACCAGGCGGCACTGTGCCGGTCCACATAAATGCGCCGTGCCAATCCCAGCCAGATCACCAGTGAGCCGAGCAAGACGAAGACCAATTCGATCAGGAATCGGAATAGCCGCTCGGGCGTGAGCATCGCCATGGCGTCCGCTTACGCGACGCGTTCAATGCGAAGCTTCGAGATGGACACGGGTGTTCGCGGGCGGTCATTCGAATCGCGCGGCACATTCGAGATCTGGTTGGCCACGTCCTGCCCTTCGACGATTTCGCCAAAGATGGTGTGCTTGTTGTCCAGCCACGGCGTTGCCGCTACGGTGAGGAAGAACTGGCTCCCGTTGGTTCCCGGTCCGGAGTTGGCCATAGAGAGCTTTCCGGCCTTCGAATGCTTCAGCGAAGGATGAAACTCATCGGCGAATTTGTATCCTGGACCGCCCATTCCGCTGCCTTGCGGGCAGCCGCCCTGAATCATGAATTGCGGAATCACGCGATGGAAGATCAATCCGTCGTAGAAAGGTCTCTTTTCCTTCTTGCCGGTCTTTTCGTCCGTGAATTCTTTGGTGCCTTCGGCAAGCCCGATGAAATTCGCAACCGTCTTTGGGACTTCGTTTTCGAGCAAGCGCACCACAATGTTTCCCTGTGAAGTCTCAAAAATAGCGTAGGTTCCCGCCGGCCGGCTCATGCGATCTCCTTGTGTACACGATCATCGTACACGAGCCGGAGTGCGGCACGCCACATCACCGCGGCCGGGACTTGTCTCTCGGCCGGAAGGAGTGGCAAAGTCGAGGGCCAGATCGGAGGACTCCCTTCGTCCCTTCTACCATCCCTTTTGCTTGCGGAGCGCGGTGATATGCGCGGTGTGATGTTTCCCGTGCCACTCGTAAATGAACAGCAGCCAGTCAACAGTGCGCTCGCCATGCTCCGGATGGACGAGGACTCTTAGAAAATGTTCGGGCTTCAAGGAGCGCCACACCCGGTCCCAGCGGCTGTGTACCGAATCCAGCAGAGTCTGCGAAACCTCGATGGGCGTCGATTTTGAGTCGGCCAGTTCGGCCCAGGCCGCTTCGTTGTACGGCTTAATCGTCGGCTTATCTTCGGTGAGCGCCAGTTTCAATCGGACGTAAGCATTGAGGTGACTGTCCGGAACGTGATGCACGACCTGGCGCACCGTCCAGCCGCCTTCGCGGTATGGTGTGTCGAGATGCGCGTCGTTCAGTCCCTTCACCGCTGCGCGCATTTTGGCCGGTGTAGCCGCAATCTCGTCGATTGCCTGCTGGCGCCGAGCTGGCGTCACAGGCGCGGGCATCTCAAACTTTCCAATCGGGTAGCGCGGATCCATCTTGACTTTCTCCTTGGGCAACCTGGTATTTCTCTGGACTATAGCGGCCGCCGTTCGTAGCGGTCAACTTTGCCCGCGGGAAAAGGCCTCTCCAATTTGGCCGCCCGCATTCCGAATCGCGGAGGAGGGAATGCTACAATACCCGCTCAGTTGTATCCGGCGAGCGCAGCGTTGAATCTAATAAATGGAGAAAGATGGAATGTACAACGTCCTTATTATCGGCAGCGGCTGTGCCGGCCTAACTGCTGCGATTTATGCTGCGCGCGCCAACCTCAAACCGCTGGTCCTTGACGGGCACGAGCCTGGCGGACAGCTTTCGCTCACCACCCACGTTGAGAATTATCCGGGGTTCCCCGACGGCATCATGGGCCCGGAGCTCATCGAAAACATGCGCAAGCAGGCGCAGAAATTCGGCGCGGAGTTCAAGGCCGGGGCCGTAAACGAAGTCGACGTCAGCAAGCGGCCGTTCAAGATCATCGCCGGCAAAGATACCTACGAAGCGCAAGCCTTGATCGTCGCCGCGGGCGCCTCAGCGCGGCTGCTGGGTCTAAAGGGTGAAAAGGAACTGATCGGCCGTGGGGTTTCCACCTGCGCGACTTGCGACGGCTATTTTTTCCGCGGCAAGCCCATCGCCGTAGTCGGCGGCGGTGATTCGGCCATGGAAGAGGCCAACTTTCTTTCGCGCTACGCCAGCAAGGTCCATCTGATTCACCGCCGGAATGACTTTCGCGCTTCCAAGATCATGATCGACCGCGCCAAGGCCAACGAGAAAGTTGAATTCGTCACTCCTTTCGCCGTGGAGGAGATTCTCGCTCCCAAAGGCCACGTCGAGGGCGTGAGTCTTCGCAATCAGCAGAACAAAGAAACACATGAGCTTGCGCTTGACGGCGTATTCGTTGCCATCGGTCACGATCCGAACACCATGGTCTTCAAGGGAAAACTCGAAATGGATTCCAACGGCTACCTGCTTGCCAAGCACGGCAGCCTCACGTCGATTCCTGGTGTTTTCATTGCCGGTGACGTGCAAGACCACCGCTACCGCCAGGCCGTCACCGCTGCAGGCTCCGGTTGCATGGCCGCCTTGGACGCCGAAAAGTTTCTGGAAGAGCACAAAGGCTAGTTTCGCCCAGCCTAGACTGCCATAATAATTCCAGCATGCTCCGGTCGACGCTCCTCAAGCTTTCTGAAAGTAAAAGCTTTGCTAATTGGGTCACTTCCAATGGCACCACGCGCCGTATGGCGCGCCGGTTCGTCGCCGGCGAAACGCTCGATGAAGCGATCGCCGCCGCTCGAGAATGTAACAATGCTGGCATGTTCGCCAGCCTGGATTACCTCGGTGAAAATGTTGCTACCACCTCGGATGCACAACGTTCCCGCGATGCCTATCTGGAGGTTTTTGAACGCATCGCTCAGGAAGGGCTGCACGCCAACGTTTCCGGCAAGCTCACGCAACTCGGCCTCGACATCAACATTGAATTTTGCGAAGGATTGGTTCGCTCCATCGTGGAGCGTGCTGCGGGCTTCGATAATTTTCTGCGCATCGACATGGAGGGGTCTCTTTACACGCAGCGCACCATCGAACTCGTCAAACGCGTTCGCGCACGCAATCCCGCCGTCGGCACGGTTATCCAGTCCTATCTCTACCGCAGTGAAACCGACGTCACGGATCTGTTGGCATATGGTTGCCGCATCCGTCTGTGCAAGGGCGCGTACAAGGAATCAGAGGAAGTTGCTTTTCCGCAGAAAGCCGATGTGGATGGCAATTTCGTCCGGCTGATGCAGCTCCTGCTGTCCAGCGGCTTCTATCACGGCATCGCCACGCACGATCCGCGCATGATCGCGGCGACCATTCGCCATGCCGCGGCGAAGCAAATTTCCAAGGACGATTTCGAATTTCAGATGCTGTACGGAGTGCGCACCGACCTGCAGCGCCGCCTCGTCAAGGATGGCTATCGCGTCCGCATCTATATCCCTTTTGGCCGCGACTGGTTTCCTTATTTCATGCGGCGTCTCGCCGAGCGTCCCGCAAACCTTGGGTTCCTTGTGCGGAACTACTTCCGCCCGTAAGCGTGTTCCCGCGCTATCGTTTCTGGCAGACGGTGACGCCGTCGCGCAGCGGGATCAAGACGGGGTAGAGCTCCTTCAAAGCGTAGACCAGCCGGTTGAATTCCTGTATGCCACGCGTTTGGAGGTCATCCGGCGCTGCCGGCCGCGCCGCCTTTCCCGACCACAGCGTATTGTCGGCAATGAATAAGCCGCCGCGGCGCAGCTTGGGCAACGCCACGCGCAGCGCGGCCGGGTATTGGTGCTTGTCCACGTCGTTGAAGATCAGATCGAACGTGCCTGGTGTTTTCTTCAGCAATTCGAGCGCGTCGCCAACTCTCACCTCGATCCGTTTGGCCACACCCGCCCGGCGAAAATAATCCTTCGCGCGCCGCGCTTTCTCTGGATCGCCATCCGTATAAATCACCTTGGCCTTCGGACCGGCCGCGCGCGCCAGCCAGATGGTGGAATACCCGATGGCCGAGCCCATCTCAAAAATCCGCTTTGCGCCAGAAACTTGCACGAACAGCACCAGCATTCGCGCCACCGCCGGCCCGATGATCGGAACGCCATTCTGCGCCGCGTAATCCTCCATCTCCTTGACGACGGCATCGCGGTCCGGCAGCAGTTGGTAAAGATATTCCTCGACATCGTCCTGAATGTAGCCGCTGCGCAGATTCTCGCTGCGAATCATAGTTTCTCTCTCGGCTTCAGCGCGCGAATTTTCAGCCCTTTGATTTTCTTCGTTTCTTTTCGCAATTCCACTTCCGTACTTGTCAGAAACGGAGACGTCGCGTAGTGCATCGGCACCACATGGCTCACGCCGAGCAGACGGATGGCGTACGCTGCTTCGCGCGGGCCCATCGTGAATCGACCGCCGATCGGCAGCATCGCGAGATCCGGCTTGTAAAGCTCGCCGATAAGTTTCATGTCGCCGAAGAGCGCCGTATCGCCCGCGTGATACACTTTGAACCCGCCGGGCATGTGGACGATGTATCCCGCGGGCTTGCCGCCATAGTGCCGCACCCCGTTGTCGTCGATCGAATTCGAATGAAATGCGTCCGTCATGGTAATTTCAAAATCACCGATTTTCTGCAAGCCACCCTTGCCCATCGGACAGGTCTCTTGTTCGAAGCCCTTGCTCTCAACCCACAGACACGTCTCAAAGATTGCCGCAATTTTCGGTTGAGCACCGGCAAGCTCCCCCAACAGAATTCTTAGCCTAGCCAAAAGCCTTGGTCTCGACGGTCTCGATTTGCGCTACTAGTAGCCGGAAGCCAGAAGTGCCCGAATGGTCGCCTCATAGGTTTCCCGTGGGCCTTCGCCGAACATATGTCCCGACTGCCTGCCGTCTTTGCTGTAGAAGAACGTAGCGGGAAGAGACCCATTCCAACTTGGAAGTACCGCCTGTGTGAATCGTCTGAACTCCGCATTCTCGCCAGCTTTTTTCCGGTAATTGGGAAACACCGGCTTATAGCGGGCCAGAAAACGCCGCATCAAGATCAAGTCGCCATCGTCATCCATGCTCACGCCCACGACTTTCAGCCCTTGTGGCGCGTACTTTTTCGCCAATTCATTTAGCATGGGGTACTCGTCGCGGCAGGGTTCGCAATAAGTCGCCCAAAAATTGACGAGCAACGGCTTCCCGCGATTTTGCTCGAGCAATTTCTGATAGGCCTGCGCGTCAATCAACTCTGGATCGCGGGGCGCCGCCGTCTGCGAGGCCTGCGGTGCCGCCACGACAGTCGCCGCAGCCAGCAAACCAAGCACGACAATGCCAGTCTGGATTCTCATGGTCCTTCCTTCCCCTACCATTCTATCCGTACCCCTGCCGGTTGAGAAACTCCCTCCCGCCGCGTACAATTCCTATAGCTGCTTGTCGCTCCGGGCAGTCGCGTGGTATAAGGAATTTTTGCCGATCGTGCTGTTTCGTCGGATGGGGCGCCGGTCGGCTGTCCGAACAAAGGAGACCCTTAATGGCTTACGTGATTGCCGAGCCCTGCATCGGCACAAAAGACACCGCCTGTGTGGATGTCTGCCCCGTGGACTGCATTCATCCGCGCAAGGATGAAGCGAATTTCGAGAGCGAGACGCAACTATATATCCATCCCACGGAATGCATCGACTGCGGTGCGTGCGTCCCGGTCTGCCCGGTGACGGCTATTTTTGCGCTCGAGGATCTGCCGGAAAAGTGGAATAGTTTCACGCCCATCAACGCCGATTGGTATGCAAAGCAGGGGAAGTAGCCTGCTCTGCTAGGGCGCGATCGGTTGCTTGCGGATTCTGGCGGCACGCTTCGGCGTGCCGCTTTTTTCTGCTCCGGCTTCTCAAAATTCGAACCTTGAGACACCTCCAATCCTTGATTCGCGCCCTTCGGCCCCGGGCATGATGCCAACTCTTTTGGGCGAGGAATCATCTACCATCCTGAGAGCGGAGTGTGGAGGATTTGCGTGAAGCCTGCTAACTGGAGTCTGGCCTTAGCCATCTCTCTGTTCGGCTTCACTGCTTTTTCGACGGCTTCCGCGCAAACTCCAGCCGTTCACAAACCGCAGCCGCAACGGAGCTCCTCCACGCTGGAAGGCCACTGGACCGGTTCGCTTCAAGCGGGCGAAGCGGTACTTCATCTCGTTCTGCACGTATCAAAAGCACCGGACGGCTCCTTCAAAGCCACTATCGACAGCCTGGATCAAGGCGTCTACGGCATTGAAGTGACCTCGCTTGCGCAGAAAGATTCCACTCTCCATTTCAACGTGTCTTCCGTGGGCGCTTCTTATGAAGGAAGGATTGCGGCCGATCACCGCAGCATCGAAGGTGACTGGACGCAGGGCAGCGCGAGCCTGCCGCTTGTTTTTCATCGTCAGGCCGCGTCAGCCGGCGCAAAGAAGCTTTCCGATGCCATCGCGAGCGCCGAGGGAGTGTGGCAAGGCGCGCTGGAAGGCAACGGCATGCGCCTCCGCTTGCAGTTGCACGTCTCGCATGATGATCAGAAGCGGCTCGTCGCTGCGCTTGACAGTCCCGACCAGGGGGTTAGCGGACTGCCCGCCATCCATGTGAGCCAGAAGGACGCCGGCTTTCATTTTGAAATTCCAGTTGTGAGCGGAGTCTATGACGGCACGCTCAACGCCGCAAAGACGGCCATTACCGGAAGCTGGACGCAAAACAGCGTTGAGCAGAAACTGGTTTTTCAACGCTCGGACCAGCTTCTAGAACTGGTGCGCCCTCAGAACCCTGTGAAGCCTTATCCGTATAAGGAGGAAGAAATCTCCTTCCCGAACGGAAAAGCGAAGATCTCACTCGCAGGCACGCTCACCCTTCCGCGTGGCCAGGGGCCGTTTCCCGCCGCCGTTCTCCTCAGTGGTTCCGGGCCGCACGATCGCGATGAATCTATCATGGGACATCGTCCTTTTCTTGTGTTAGCGGACCACCTGACGCGAAAAGGCGTCGCCGTTCTTCGCTTCGATAAACGAGGAATCGGCAAGTCCACCGGCGACTACGCGAACGCGACGATGGAGGACTTTACGGGCGACGCCCAAGCCGCCCTCGCTTACTTGAAAACACGCAAGGAGATCGACTCAGGGAAACTTGGTCTCATTGGCTACAGCGAAGGCGGGTTGGTCGCGCCCATGGTAGCAACTAATTCACAATCCCTCTCTTGGATCGTGCTCTTGGCTGGTCCGGGCCTGAAGGGCGAAGACGTCCTCTTGCTCCAGTCAGAACTCATCTTGCGGGCCGCGGGCGTAAACGATGGCGAAGTCGCAAGGACCCTTGCCTTCAACAAACAGACATACGCCCTTGTTCGACAGGAAAAAGATCCCGCGGCACTCGAAGCGAAACTGAACGAACTTGTGCAGACCACCAGCACTGGCGCGGCGCTCCCGCCCGCCGCCGTTCAGTCGCAAGTCCGCATGCTGGTTTCATCATGGTTTCGATTCTACCTCGACTACGATCCCGTCCCAACATTGCAAAAGACCATTTGTCCGGTCCTCGCCCTCAATGGCGAAAAGGACCTCCAAGTCCCGCCGAAGCAGAATCTCGCCAAAATCGAAAAAGCCCTGCAAGACGGCGGCAACCAGGATTTTCGAACCTCCGAATTATCTGGCTTGAACCACCTGTTCCAGCACTCCCCGACGGGATCGCCCACCGAATACGGCGGCATTCAGGAGACCATGGCCCCGGAGGTTCTGCAGGCCGTCTCCGATTGGGTGCTGAAGCACAACCGGCCCTGAACCCTGAGCGGACCGCATACTCGCGCCCATGTGGACACGCCCTGCATCCCATCGAGGTACGCAATTCGCGGATTCACCACACGCCCGGAATTAATTCACAATTTCGCATGGCGGGTTATGATGTCAGAGAGAAAAAACTGTCCCCATGCCGCAGAAATTCCATCTCGCTCTGCTTATTCACGCGCACCAGCCCTGCGGCAATTTCGAGCATGTCCTCGAAAAGGCCTACGACACCTCCTATCTCCCCTTTATTGAACATCTCGAAAAGCACGCTGGCGTCCGTCTCGGCCTGCACTATTCCGGGCCGCTGCTCGCTTGGATCGAGGAACATCGGCCAGAATATTTCGTTCGCCTGAAAAAGTTGGTTCAAGGTGGCCAGGTGGAACTCGTCGGTGGCGGCTTCTACGAACCGATCCTGGTCTCGATTCCTCCCGAAGATCAGCGCGAACAGATCACCCGCCTGGCCGTTTATCTCGAGAAGCACTTCGGCCGGCTTCCGTCCGGCGCTTGGCTTGCCGAGCGCGTCTGGGAACCGCAGCTTCCCACGGCTCTCGCCACCGCAAACGTCGCTTACACGCTTGTCGATGACATCCATTTCCTTTCCGCGGGTTTCGAACCGGAAGAACTCTTTGGCGCCTACATCGCCGAAGACCGTGGCAAGACCGTGTGGCTCTACCCCGGGCAAAAAGCTCTGCGCTATCTCATTCCTTTTGGCAAAGTCGAAGACGTCATCGCTTATCTGCGCGATGCCGCCAGCGTCCACCCCGGCGGCGTGGCCGCCATGGGCGATGACATGGAAAAGTTCGGTGTCTGGCCCGGAACGTATGAGCACTGTTACAAGGGTGGTTGGCTCGCCGATTTTTTTGCCGCCCTGGAGAAGAATTCGGGTTGGTTGCAAGTTTCCACACCCGGCGATTATCTGGATACGCATGCGCCTCTCGGCCGCGCCGATCTCCCGACGGCTTCCTACACTGAAATGATGGAGTGGGCGCTCCCGACGCGCGTCCGGCAGCGCTATCACGAGGTGCTCAAGGAGTTCAGCGAGCGCCCGGAAATCCTGTCCTTTCTTCACGGCGGTTCCTGGCGCGGCTTTTTTCGCAAATACGCCGAATCCAATCTCCTGCACAAGAAGATGTTGCGCGTTTCCGCGCGCATCGCCGCTGCGCCCGTGCGGCACGACGGCTCAAGGGCTGCCGATGAATTGCTGCAAGCGCGCGATCTGCTTTTGCGCGCACAGTGCAACGACGCCTATTGGCACGGCATTTTTGGGGGAATCTATGCCCCGCATCTCCGCACCGATCCTTGGCGCAATCTCATTCGCGCCGAGGCTATCGCTGACCGGCAGACGCCCGGGGCGCTCGTCCCGCGTGTCGAACTTTTGGACTACGACGCCGAGGGCACCAACGAGTTGCTCTTTACCTCTCCCGAATCTCAGGCGCTTTTGAAGCCCAGTGACGGCGGCACCATCGCCGCGCTCGATTTCCGCCCCGCGTCCGCCCCGCTCGTCAATTCCATCCTGCGCCGTCCCGAGGCCTATCACACTCGCTTGCGCGAAGCCGCGGGCAAACCCGCCACCGGCGCGGTCGCCTCCATTCACGAGCAAACCCGTGCAAAAGAGCCCGGCCTCGAGCGCTTCCTTCGTTACGATCGCTGGCCCCGCCACGCCTTCCGCGTCATGATTTTTGATCCGGCACGCACCCATGCGGACTACGAAGCGCTGGAACTGCGCGAAGAAGCCGGCTTCGCCGGTGGCGCCTTCACCGTGAAAAGCTCCGCTCCTCACGACGCCGAGCTTTTCCGCGCCGACTCCCTCTTGCTGCACGGCAAGACGGAAACATCGGCGCCGAAAATGCTGCTCACCAAGCAGTATTCTTTCGGTCCCGCGCCCCACGGTTGCGAAGTCGCCTGCGAGATAGGCCTGAAGCTCAAGGTACCACTCGAAAAGCCGGTCGCCATCGGCATCGAGTCCGTCGTCAATCTTCTCGCCCCGGCGGAGCCCGACCGTTTCTTCGAGACGCCCACCGGCCGCGTGAATCTTCGCTTCAGCGGATCGCTGCCTGGCCCGATTCTGCGCATGGAAGACGGCTGGCAGCGCGTCCGCATCGTCTTGCACGCCCCGGCAGCCGATGAGTTCTGGGTTGCGCCCATCGAAACCGTCTCCGAATCCGAGGAAGGTTTCGAACGCGTCTACCAGGGCTCGCAGATCCTGGCCCTCTGGCGTCCCCCGCTCACCACCCAAAAAACCTGGTCCACCCGCCTCGTCTGGCGCACCGAAGCTTTCTGATTCTCCGTCGCAGATATGGCTCCGCAGTGTCGGGTCGTTCGACTGCAAAGTATTGGTACTATGTCAGTTTCCGCTCGCTCGATCACACAACCAATTGACTGCCGCTTTCCGGAGAGGAACCGCAAGGCGCTGCGGTAGTTTCCGAGTTTCCGAATTCGGAAGTTATGGCGCGCCGGTTTGAATCGAAATGCCGAATGCGGCTATCGCCCCGCGCTTCTTACGGCCACGCCCTGATGCTGATATTGTTCGTCGCTGACCCTTTCCATCCAGTCGACAACCTTGCCGTCGAGCTTTTCCTGAATAGCGATGTGCGTCATGGCCGTAGTGGGTGTGGCTCCGTGCCAGTGTTTCTCGCCGGGCGGGAACCAGACCACATCACCCGGCCGGATCTCCTCGATTGGTCCGCCTTCGCGCCGGGCCCAACCGCAGCCTGCCGTGACGATGAGGGTCTGACCGAGCGGATGCGTATGCCACGCAGTCCGCGCACCCGGATCGAAAGTTACGCTAGCACCTTGAACAAGTGCCGGATCAGGTGCCTGGAACAGCAGCGGATCGATAGGTACCGTGCCAG
The DNA here is from genome assembly GCA_003224525.1 of Acidobacteriota bacterium. Lineage (GTDB taxonomy): Bacteria > Acidobacteriota > Terriglobia > Acidiferrales > UBA7541 > Acidiferrum. The sequence goes on from QHZB01000240.1 coordinate 20,505, forward strand.
TGAACCACTCCGACGGACCCCTGACGGAAGGTTGCGAGCCAATTCTTTTGATGTGCATATCTCGTATTCCCTTACTTCACGTCTTTCTTATGTGGTCACCCTATTTCCTAAACCGCTCGAACCGATACGCCAACTCCGGTCCTCCTTGGCCGCCGTAGGCGAGTTCGCCAACGAGCAACGCGAACGGCTCCGTGCATCGAGCGATCCGGAGTCCGCCAGCATCCACCGGATCAAAGCCCGCGTCATGGATCAGCTTGGCAGCGACATTCTTGGCACTCTGGTCGTCGCCGCAATACACCAAGCTCGGCCGAGTTTCTTTGCCTTTGGATTCGAACACGCCGAACAGTACTTCACTCCGGAACGGTGTTGAAAGCCAAGACTACCTGGGCGCGTGGAACTTTCTTTGCGAATTCTTCGGCTCCCGATGTAGTGGTGCCAATGATGAGTTTCGTGTTGCCCGCATCCATCGGGAGGCAGCAGGTTACGATCACCTTGCCTGCGAAATTGCCTGTCTGTTTCAGAACATCGTCGATTCGGGAGCAATGCACGGCCAGGAGGAGCGCGTCCGCTTCCTTCGCAGCCTCGCCCGGCGTACCGGCGCGTGCATTGCCGTGGGCGTCGCGTGCCAGTCTCTTGAGTTTGTCGTTGCTCCGCGCGTAGCTGAATACGACTTCATGTCCAGCCCGCGCGAAGATCGTTCCGAGCTTCCTGCCCATCAATCCCGAACCCGGGATGCCGACGCGCATACCGCTTTACCTCGCCTTTCGTTATCTGTTGTTGCTCAGCGGCCCACCAGTTTCTGCAGTTCTTCGGGGTACCGAGCGCCTTGCACCGCGATCTTTGAGGCTGCGGTTTCCAGCTGCCGGAGATCTTCGGGCGTAAGTTCGACGGCAGCGGCTCCGATGTTCTCTTCGAGTCGATGCAGCTTGGTTGTACCGGGGATCGGAACGATCCACGGCTTCTGCGCTAGCAGCCATGCGAGAGCAATCTGGGCAGGCGCCGCCTTTTTCTGGTGGGCGAACTTGCCAATCAGATCAACCAACGCCTGATTCGTTTTCCGGTTCTCCGGCGTAAAGCGAGGAACGATGTTGCAGCAGTGTGTTGTACAACGCGATCCAGCCACACATTTCCAGTACCAGCCCTGGAAAGCCCTTCCGTGGGTCGGTTTCAACTGGCGCTATGACAGCGGTCTGGTAGGCGGAAGTCGGTCTTGTCGAACTGCGTGTCTTCGCTGATCTTTCCGGTGAGGAAGCCCTTTCCCAACGGGCTAAATGGAACGAACCCGATCCCGAGTTCCTCAAGGGCCGGTATCACTTCCGCTTCAGGCTCTCTCCACCAAAGCGAATATTCACTCTGGAGTGCGGTGACGGGTTGAACGGCGTGTGCGCGACGGATGGTCTGAATGCTGGCTTCCGAGAGTCCGAGGTGCTTCACCTTGCCTTGCTGGATGAGGTCTTTCACGGCTCCGGCGACGTCTTCGATCGGCACGTTCGGATCCACGCGGTGCTGATAGAACAAGTCGATGACATTGGTCTTGAGGCGCTTGAGCGAAGCCTCGGCGACCTCCTTGATGTGTTCTGGACGACTGTCCAGGCCACTCCAACGCGGTCCACCGCTGGGATCAGGCTTGAACCCGAACTTGGTGGCGATCACCACTTGGTCACGAAGTGGAGCCAGCGCTTCGCCCACGAGCGCTTCGTTTGTGAAAGGACCGTAAACTTCGGCGGTGTCGAAGAACGTTACGCCACGTTCGACGGCCGACCGAATCAGAGAGATCATCTCCTTTTTGTCCGCAGCCGGACCATAACCGAAGCTCATTCCCATGCAGCCGAGACCGATGGCCGACACTTCAAGATTGCTTTTTCCAAGTTTGCGTTTTTGCATTGTTTCTCCTTCCGAACCCGTTTCTCTCAACCCGAGATTAGAAACAAACGCCACGGAAGCGGTAGCCCGATCCTTCCGATTTATTGCCTATTCCTCTCGTTATGTGAAAAATCATTGGTTTTCCGAAGCCGAGCGGCTATCTTAGGCAAGGGACGAGGAAACCAATACAATGAAAAACGCCAGCAAAAACGCCTCTCCGCCACCAAATCGAGCGCGCGAATTGCGCAGCGAGCTGGCTCGTAAAATTGCCTCTTTCATTGGGACCAAAGAGAAACTGATAACCGGCGTCCCGGGCTTGCTGCTGAGCCGGCGTACCGCCCCTACCGCACCGGCCTCAGCGACCTACGAGCCAAGTCTGGCCGTGGTCGCGCAAGGGCGCAAGCGAGCAGACCTCGGCGGGACCACGTTCATCTTCGATGAGTCGCGATACCTGCTGACATCGCTCGATTTGCCAGTCATCTGCAACGTTATCGAGGCAAGTGAGGACGTGCCCTATCTCTGCTTCGTGCTCAAGCTCGAAATGCCCGTAGTCCGTGAACTTCTGAGCCGGGAAGAGATTCAGGCGCCTGAGGCGCCGTCTGTCACTCCTGCCATGGCCACTGGTGAGACCACGGCGGAGTTACTCGACGCATGCTGTCGGCTCTTGGACCTGCTGGACACCCCGCAGGACATTTCCTTTCTCAGTGGATTGATTCAACGCGAGATCGTCTACCGAATCCTCCGGGGGCCGGAGGGGGCACGTCTTCGAGCGATTGCCACGCTCGGAGATCAGAGCCACCGGACGGCAAAGGTGATCGCGTGGGTTAGGGCGAACTACGCGAAGCCACTAAGGGTGGAAGATCTCGCAAAAATCGCGGGCATGGGTGTCTCCACGCTGCATCACCATTTCCGGGCGCTGACCGCCATGAGTCCTCTTCAGTATCAAAAGCAACTTCGGTTGCATGCAGCGCGGGAACGCATGCTTATGGATGGTATGGACGCCGCCAGTGCGGCTTTTGAGGTCGGATACGAGAGTGCCAGCCAATTCAATCGCGAATATAGCCGCTTCTTCGGCCAACCACCCATGCGGGATATTCGGACCCTTCGCTCGCCAGACGCTCTGCCATTGGAGTCGGTCGGTGATCGGTAAAGCGCTATCCAATCGTGTTGTTAACAAGCACGACATCGCATGGCGAGTCTGAACATAGGTGAGTGGCTGCCGTACGCGATTCGAAGAATTGAGAACCCCGCCCGAGGTGGCCAACCAGTCATCGGCCTGCCCCGACCTTGTCGAGGTCACGAGTCACCTTAGCCTGCAATCAGTAGGTTTTGCGCGAACGGCCACTCGCGGTCGATCCACTGTCCATCGCAGCGGAATCCCGTGCGCTCTGCCATCTCCGGAATTTCTTCGGCCTGATACTTATGCGAGCTTTCCGTCCATATGGTTTCGTCTTCGTCTAGCATGAACCTCAGACTCGCGGCCGGAACGTGCACTGTTTGCCGGCACATGGAACCGAGATGCATTTCGATCCGTCGTTCCACCCTGTTCCAGCGTGCTTGGTGCCGGAAGCTGCTCAAATCAAAATCCGCGCCCAGTTCCCGGTTGATGCGCGCCAGCAAATTCAGATTGAACGCCGCCGTCACACCCGCTGGATCGTCGTAAGCCAGCAATTGAAGCTCGATGCTCTTCTCCAGGTCCGTGCCGAGCAGCAACGCGTCCCCCGGCTGGAGAATCTCCCGCATTTCGCTCAAAAACTCTTCCCCTGCATCGCGATCGAAATTGCCGATAGTGCTCCCAAGAAAAAGCACGAGCAAATGGTCCCGCTCTCCGCGCCCTTCGGCGACCGTGCGCAATCCCTCCAAATACGGCTGTTCATGGCCGACGACGCTGACCAGATCGATCTGTCCGAGTTCTTTCGCGCACGCTGCTAGCGCCGATGGAGAAATCTCGATTGGATAGTAATAAGTCCTCTGCCGCCGTGAGAGCGCTTCCAGGATCCACCGGGTCTTTTTTCCCGATCCGCTCCCGAGCTCCGCCACCTGAATCGGCGACGGCAGCCGCCCCACAATTTCTCGCGAATACTTTTCCAGCAATCGCGCGTCAGCGCGCGTGAGTCCATACTCCGGCAAGACGCAAATGGCTTCGAACAGCGCCGAGCCCACTTCGTCGTACAAATACTTTGAAGGAAGTTCTCTCTGTCCTGGTTTGGTGAGGCTCTCGCGCACCTCCGCCGAGAATTCAGACACGTGCCGTATGGGAAGTGAAGCGGTCAGCATGGAGTCTCCCGGGCTTGGGCTTGATTGTCTGTGGCCCAAAGCTTTGCCACTGGTTTACTGGTTTCCGCAATCGCATATCTGAGCGCACGGTTGGGGAGAAAGTTTCTCGGTACTCCCACGAAAGCAATTTTTCTTCACTTACCGTAGGCTGAGAAGTAACGACTTCTCTCAGTCTTCGACGCAACGGAACGTTGCGTAGACGTACGGATAATGCGGCTGGAACCAGTTGCGGAACGACCGCCGCAGCATGCACGCCGCGGTGCGCGGCGAGCCACCCTTCATCACGTAGTGCTTGCCGTCGAAAAAATTTGCGGAATACCCTGGATAGAACGGCATCGGCGTAAACCCCGGAAACGGCGCGAACTCCGTCCGCGTCCACTCCCACCCGTTCCCGACAAGATCGTGCACGCCGAAAGCGCTCGCGCCCGCAGGATGCGCTCCCACCGGCGAGGGGTCCCAAGATTTGAAATCGAAGTTTCCCCTGGACGCGCTCGGCGCTTCCTCGCCCCAAGGATAGGTCCGTTCTTTCCCGCGCTCGGGGGTTCCATACGCGGCGCGATGAAACTGCGCTTCGGTAGGCAGTTTGCGTCCCAGCCACTTCGCATATGCGGTGGCCTCGGCGTGGCTCACGTATACCGGCCACTCCTGCGGCAAACGAACTTCGCCAAACATCGTATGATAAATCCACAGGTTGCCCTCGCGCCCCCAGAACATCGGATGCTCGACGCCTTCCTTCGCCTTCCAGGCCCAGGCTTCTTCACTCCACAGGGAACGGTTCTCGTAACCCCCTGCCT
>QHZB01000241.1 GCA_003224525.1 Acidobacteriota bacterium
CGGCCAATCCGCCGGGGTGTCCGACGGCAACCCGCCCTCCACCGGGTCTATGCCAAAAGCAAACAGCTGATCGAACGTCCGTTGAATCGGCTGCAACCCAAACGCCCGTTGCGCCAGCAAATTCCAATCGAACGCCTCAATATGCCCCACGTAGAAAATAATGCGGTGTCTCTCGGGGATGGGCCTGTCGTAGATAGCTTCTTCCCGAACCACCCGGAATACCTCATCGGTTCGCGCGCGGGCGTTAACTAGTCTGGTGTGAAGGTCGTGCCGGATGCGGACAGCGGTGGCGGGAGCTCCCATGGCGTTCTTCCCCTTCTGTTGGATGCAGCTTCCACGCGAAGGATGCGCCAAAATTCGGCGTCGGGAGGCT
>QHZB01000242.1 GCA_003224525.1 Acidobacteriota bacterium
AAACGGTGAACAAGGTGGGTGACTCGACTTCCGTCGTCTCATCGAATAATCCATCAATCTTTGGATCCGCTGTGACGTTCACCGCCACGGTGACGTCGTCAGCGACGAGCATCGCGACTGGAACGGTCACGTTTCAGGATGGCGCCGCTACACTGGGCACGGGCATGCTCAGCGGCGGAAATGCGACACTCGCTACCTCGGCGCTAGTGGGAGGAGTGCATTCGATCACCGCAATCTACGGCGGCGATGCGAACTTCGCCAACAGCACTTCGCCAGGTCTGACGCAAACAGTGGCGGACTTCTCCCTTTCAGCGTCCCCGACCGCCGCTGCGGCCACGGCCGGATCGACAGCAACGTACGCGATCACCATCACTCCGCAGGGCGGATTCAGCCAGACGATTTCGTTTCAGTGCAGCGGCGCTCCTATGTTGGCTGTTTGCACAGCTCCTGGATCGGTGAGTCCTACAGGTAGCTCCTATGCGCCGTTCAATATTACGGTGACGACGACGGCCCAGTCGGTGGTGCCGCCAGGCACGATTGTGCCTTGGCCGTGGGCCGGCTTACGAATCGGGCTGACGTGGCTTCTGGCGCTCGTGGCTTGCGCCATTCTTAACAGGTTCGCCGCACCCAGGCGACGGTACGTGTGGCAGGTCTCCAGTGTGGCCACGTTTGTATTGCTGCTTTGTGCTGGTTGCACCGGCGTTGCTGGAAGTGGGCGCAGTTCGATGCCAAACGCAGGCACTGCGCCCGGTACCTATACTCTCACTTTGACGGGAACTTCTGGCTCGTTGAGCCACAACACCATGTTGACACTGACAGTGAAATAGGCGGAGAGGAGTAGCCTGAAACGAAAATGTAGGTGTCATGCAGCCCACATTTTTCTCCATCGTCAAGGAAAACGCGTTTCACGGACCACATTCAGAACCATCACGATCCGCGCCCCGCGACCGGCTAGAACCACTGCTGGTAGGGTGCGGCAGAAGCCGAACACCGCCACAGTGACGGGGTAGTCTTGCGGAAACGGATTAGGGAAGAGTTGCCGACGACTCGCGGGAAAATACAGCCAATGCACGGGCAAACACCTCCAAGATAAGTCGGTTTTTCGTCCACATGGATTGGTGTGAGCGGGTCCATAGCCCTCGCCATGCCGATCTTCTGCTTGGCGTAAGACAGATGGGATTATGCAAGCGACCGCGCAATCACCATGGTGATATCATCCTGTTGTTCTCCGGCGCTGAATTGCTGGACTGCTCCAACGACTGCTTGGAGCAGTGGACCTACCGGAAGATGACAATAGGAGCGAAGGGTGTCGACTAAGCGGGACTCACCGAACTCTTCGCCTTCGGCGCTCCGGGCTTCCGTTATTCCGTCGGTATACAGTACCAGCGTGTCTCCCGGGGCTAGCCTCACTTCCGCAACCTCACATTGCCAGTCATTAAACAGCCCCACGACCATGCTGGTAGCGTCCAGCCGCTGCACCTTTCCCGCTCGGCTAGCCTGATCTTCCGCGCCCCCGCCACGCAGTAGTAGTGGCGGAAGATGTCCACAATTCGCGTAGCGGAGTCTGCGGCTGCAGTCGTCGTAATCCCCAAAGAAGAGAGTCGCGTAACCTGCGTCGCCCGTGTTTTCGCAGAACGAGTGGTTGACAGAAGCGAGTGCGCCCGGCAGGTCGTCGACCGCCATCGCGCGCTGACTACGCAAGTTGGCTTGCAGATTGGCCATCAGTAGGGCGCCCGACACTCCTTTGCCTGCGATATCAGCCAACACTAGCGCCAGGTGGCCTTCGCGGAGCTCCAGAAAATCGTAGTAGTCCCCGCCCACTGCCCGAGCTGGGATGCAGCCGCCGGTGTACTCAAGCGTCTTCATCGCTGGCAACTTTTGCGGAAAAAGCCGCGCTTGCACGTCCCGGGCAATCTCCATTTCGCGGGCCACACGGCGATCCGCTTCCACCCGCTCCGCCATCTTTTCGGCAAGACGTAAGTTCTCCAGAGTGATTCCCGCCTGGCCCGCCACCGAATCGAGCAGATGCTTGTCTTCACCGGAGTAAGGCTCTTCCGAAAGCCGCTGGCCAAGCACCAGCAGGCCGATCAATCCGCTATTGCGCCCAAGGATAGGCACCAGGCATTCCGGCGCAAGCGGCCCCAGATCTCCGGCGGCCTCGTGACTCTGTGGGACGTCCCAGGCTTTTCCGCGCTGCGCAACCTCCCTGAGCAGTGGCAGCGTGGCTGGAATTGTGTCCGACCCTCGCGGAACGAACATTGCGCCAAAGCGGAAGGGAAACTTCGGCCGAGGCGGTGCGACTGGAACTGTGTCGCACTCTCGGGGCACTGGTCCGAATTCCGCAACGAGGTTTCCATCTCCGGCTTCCAGATAGCAAGCAAGCGATTTCGGCTGCAGAGCACACTTGATGTGTTTTTCCAGCAGTATCGCAAGTTCGCGGCGGTCGCTAACGGTACGCGTTTTCTCTGCCAGGTCTTGCAGGATGACACGCGCGTCATATGCGCTGCGGAAAAAGGCGCGGTCGATGCGCGCTGTTCCCCGCTTAACCAGTGGCGCGGAAATCCACACCAATCCGACGCCAAAAACAAGGCCGAGGCCCAGCACCGTATTCGAGAATGTCCCAACCAAGCCCGAAACAGTGTAAGTGAACAGCCTAATAGCGGCGAGCCAAAGCGCCAGGAGCAGAATCGTGAAGCCGCGCTGCACCAGCACGTACCGTGCGCTGCGTCGCAACAATGCCGGAATCTCCATCACCCGGTGTTTCACCACGGCATAAGCGAACGACAGCGGATACAAGGACAACACCAAAACGAGTGCTGTGTCGAACCAAAAAGAGGGGCGATATCCTGCGAAGTCCACCGCTACGCGCTCGAGAACGATCGGTAAGACGCCGGCAATTGTTCCCCACAAAATCACTCGCGATTTGCGCCCCGCTTCCGAAGGGACTGCGGCCATGAACGAATTTTGTGCCAGTGAGAGGACGCCCAACGCAAATAAGGCATACAGGACGGATGAGAGGATCAGGTCAGCGTTGCGTGTGCTTGACACATCAGCCGCAACTCCCGGAACGCTTGGATGTCCGGCCCGCAACCCTGGAAGGGCAATGCATACTCCAAAGGCCAGGGCCAGCCATTTCAGCCACGGGAAACGCCGATCCAGCGGGGACTGCGCCGGAAACACGGCGAAAAACAGATAGAAGAGCGGACCGAGCATCCCCAAAAAAATCGCACGGAATGCCAGCGTAAATGCCGCGAGGGCAGGAGAAACTCCCGAGGGAATGACAAGATCTGGAGCGGCGATGAACGCACAGAACAGCAATGCCAGTAGCCATGCCGCTGGCTCTTGCAACCTCAAGAACAGAACGGCGAATCCGACCAGAAGAAACGGAATGGGAAATAATCCAATGACTTGCAGCGCGGAAGACCTGGCAAAGCCTTCGCCTGCTCTATTTGGCGATCTCTTTGCCCGAAAGACTGCACGCAAAACTAGCGGCTCGGGCTCACCTGGTCGCTCTATGGTTAAGGCCACAGCGTCGCCGGGATGGCCGCGGACGTAGGAGTCGTCGAATCCAATCTCGGTGCTCAGAGCACGCCCATTGACCGCAGTTATGCGGTCTCCAGCGCGCAGTCCAGCTTGCTTCGCAGGGCTTCCATCTATCACATCATCAACTGACAGCGAGTGCGTTCTCGCGTCATACTTTGGATTGTGAAGTTGATTGAAGCCGAGCTCTACAACCGGAACCGGATAACGGACAGCGTACATCCAAAGAGACCCGTAAAGGATCGCGATTAAGGCAAACACGCTAGCAAGCGTGGCGAGGAAAGGTCGGGGCAGCGCTGACCAACGACGCATAAGCCAATGGGCTCCGCCAATGAGGATTTGCTACATGGCAGGCTACGACGGCGACCAGCACGAGTCAATCAAGTCGCCCAGGGTTCGTGAGTCGTTCGGGCTCTGCAGCGGGGAACTCCTTTTCGAGAGAGGAAGCGACGATGTTCAATTCCGCCCGAGCCTGAGCAAGGCGTACACGACGCTCCCTCGGACAGAATTTCTGCATGCAAGTTCTCAAGGTGGTCGGAAAGTTCCTCAATGATTTTCGCTTCGCGAACGGGCGGAAAGTTCAGTCCCACCAATTGTTTTTTGATCTCCTGTTTCCAGTCAGGCATTCTCCACCCCCGTGATTCGGCTGACTGCGCCGACAAATATCCGCCACTTTGACGCTGGAGAGAGAGAGTTTTTTGACCTTGGGCTGTGAGACGGTAGTAACGCCGCCTTCTTTGATTGGATTTTTCAACCCAGCATCCTTGGATCAGGCCTCGATGTTCGAGACGGTAGAGCAACGGATACAGAGAGGCAATATGGAAAGCGGGGTAGGGTTCGTGTGGAGTAATCGAACGAGCGTGCCAAATCGTTCTGATCGGCGTATCCGGATTCGTACAGCGAAACCAGGGCATAGGAGAAGTCGGGAAAGAGATCGCTGGGATCGGGAGCCGAGTTCATGGCCGGATAGCATGCCTCCGTCTTGCGGGAAAAAAAAGCGGACAGGTTTGGTTCGCACCCTGGAGAGCGAAAACCCAAGCCAGATGGGGCTGGGACGTGAGCTCCGCGAGTACCTTCCGCCGTCGCGTACAGCTGCTTAAGCCTGAGGATACAGCTACAATGCAAAAGGAGATGGCATGGTCTGCGCTTCACCATTCAGGTGATTTTGGGCAGCTTTCCGAGGGGGGCATGTCAGGAGCTCTGAACTTGGGTCCAATTGCTGCCAAATCAGGTACAAAACCGGGTACTACAACACAGCACAAAGCCAAGCGAACCAATCAGATAGATTTTCTTTCTCGTCTTTGCAAGCCGGTTCGATCCCGGTCACGTCCACCAATTTCCTCTTTTGTGCTGAGACGGTCACCCGCAACTACGTTGGTTAGGTCACTGTCGTCTTGGAGGTACCCGTTCCAACACAAACATGATCGCCAGCGGCACACTGCGCAGGTTCCGGTTGATACCATGGTTATTCACGCCAACTGACCCCAATGAGCCTAAATCTCGCACACGGCTTCTACGAAAGCTCGCTGCGCTTTCCGGATAACATCGCGCTGTCCATCGGTACGCTGGAACTTACGTACGCTCAACTGCGAGAATTGGCTCAACCCGTGGCCGACTGGTTGCGACGCAATAAGCAGGTGGCCGCTCCGCGAGTTGGCATCCTGGCCTCCAGAAGCCTCTCGACATATGCGGGCATTCTAGGCACTTGCTGGGGCGGCGGCACTTACGTACCTATCAGCACGAAACTCCCCGAGGATCGGCTCATTCAGCTCCTGGGGCGCATCCGTGCGGAAGCATTGATCGTCGATTCCGAAAGCCTGCTTCTGTTGTCGCAACGGGTGCTAAGTCACTGTCCCAGGCTCATCCTGGGTCCGGAGCTTGCCACCTCTGTGGAAATGCGGTCGGATGCGAATACGAAGGTAGTCGTGACCGGGAAAGGTGGGCTTTCTAGCTTCGATGCGGAAGACCGGCCAGTTCCGGTCGAGCCGAAAAATCTCGGCTACATCGAGTTTACGTCGGGAACGACCGGGATTCCGAAAGGGGTGACAATTTCTGCCGGTGCCGTCGCCCACTTCATTGGCGCGATGCAGGCACGTTATGCTTTTGAGCCTACCGATCGCGTTGCCGGACTGGCGGAGATTACCTTCGATATTTCGGTCTTCGATATGTTCGCTACCTGGAATTGCGGGGCGGCCCTGTGCGTTGCTCCCGCTACCCAGTTGATCGCACCGGCTGGCTTTATCCACCGGCAAAGAGCGACCGTGATTTTTACCGTTCCCTCGGTTGCCAGCAACATGAAGAGAATGAAGATGCTCGTTCCCGGCGCGATGCCCAGCCTTCGCTACTCCCTATTCTCTGGCGAGCCGTTACCCGTGATTTCCGCAACGCTCTGGATGCAGGCTGCGCCCAACAGCATCGTCGATGATCTCTTCGGTCCGACCGAGGCCACCGTCGTGTGCACCGGGCAAAGATTTACCGGCCCTGAAAACGCCACGCCGAATCGTGGAGTTGTCGCCATCGGGAAGCCGTTCGATGGAATGGAAGTGGCGATTGTCGATCCGGCTTTGCAGGTTCTTCCCGACGGTGAACAAGGCGAGCTTCTGCTGGCTGGGCCACAGCTCAGCTCGGGGTATTTCGACGCAGAAGATTTGACTCGCGCCAGCTTCCCCGTGCTGCAAGGGAAGCGTTGGTATCGCACCGGCGATCTGGCCTACCGCGACACATCGGGAATATTTCACCATCTCGGCAGAATCGACAATCAAGTGAAAGTACGCGGGCTTCGTGTCGAACTGGAAGAAGTGGAAGCTTATCTGCGGGAGATCTATCGAACCGATTCGGTGGCTGCGGTGGCCTGGCCAGTCGATCACGGTTCGGCCAACGGTATTGTGGCATTCGTGAGCGGGCAGTTTGGAATGGACGACCCGGACATAAGAACGCAGATCAAGGACAGGCTGCCGGGCTACATGGTTCCCTCCACAGTTCATCGCGTCGATTCGCTGCCCCTGAACGCCAACGGCAAGGTCAACCGCAAGCAGCTCTTTACCCTTTTGGACGAGGGCAAATTTTGAGCGTCGCGGCACCAGTAACGCCGGAGCAATTCGTGTCGCAAGATGGCGGGAGGCTTGCGAACTTTCGGCTTATTCCCCGCATCGATACTTACCCCCGCGTCGTGGCGTTCGCACAAACAGCAGCAGGGAAAATCGTTCTGCTGGCTCTGTTCGGGCTGGGTTTAGCTTATAGCAGAGGGCAAACTTGGTGGGCGCTCACCCTTTGGCTGGTTCTGACGACATTTCTTCCGGATCGGCGCAGAATGCTCGTAACGATCGGTACCCTCTTTTTTACTATTCCGGTTTTCTTCCTAGGCTTCACTCATCGGCAGCTTTATATCGTTGTGCTTCTCGGTTCCGTCCTGGTGTTGGGCGCCACGCTGTTCTGGTCGGCCGCGCACTGGCCGCGCTCTTGGTATGGGAGGAGACCGGTTTTCTTCTTTCTGTCAGGCTTTGCGGTTCTCATCTTGTTCGCTTCCAGCATTCCCGAAACTACAAGGTATTATCACCTAGTCTGGGATTTCACCGCCATCTTATCGCTCTACATTTGGTTCATCGCCTACTCCCTGCTCGACCGGAAGGCGCCGGACTGTGACCCGTTCGGTCTGCAACTCGGCACCTATCTGCCGTTCTGGGGTTCGACAAATACGCCACTCCCGAAGGGAGCCGCCTACCTCCGGCGCATCGAAGCCCGCGACGCCGGACAACTAGCCGTCACTCAATTGAAGGGCCTAAAACTCTTGGTGTGGTCGATTCTGATCTCCCTGTTCGCACACTTGTTCGCTCAATGCGTGCATGGCTACTTGCGAATACCTACATTCGCTCAGGCGCTTTCCCTCAGCGTGAGCCGCACTCCTCTACCTTGGTACACCTGCTGGGCGAGCCTCATCGCGGGTTTTTTCGAAATCATAATGGATTTTTCCGTCTGGGGGCATCGGTTTGTCGCGTGCTGCCGGATGGCGGGTTTCAACGCCTTGCGAAATACTTATCGGCCGCTGTCTTCCCGCACGGTCGCGGAGTTTTTCAATCGCTTTTACTATTATTACAAGGAATTGCTGGTGGATGTTTTCTTCTACCCGACGTTCCTGAGGTATTTCAAAAGAAATGGCAAGCTTCGACTGGTTGCCGCAATATTTGCCGCGGCTTGCTTCGGAAACGCGTTCTATCATTTTGTCCGGGATCTGGGTTTCATTCAGAAACTTGGATTGGTGCGCGCGCTCGTGGGTTATCAGGTTTTTGTCTTCTACTGCGTTGCCCTTGCTACGGCTATCAGCATTTCGCGGTTGCGCCATCGGGGCCCTGCGCCAACGGGATTTATTCGAGGAAAACTTTGGCCGTCTTTCTCGGTAGGAGTGTTTTATTGCCTTCTGGATATTTTCGGGTCTACGGAACGCAACTACCCTCTTACAGAACACTTCCGGTTTCTTGCGCATCTATTTAATGTGAATCTTTGAGGACCAGCATGGACCACATGGCGGAAATTCGGGACTTCTTGAAAAAACTCTTGTCCTCAAGGGGCGACAGGCAGCCGTTCACCGATACGAGTTCATTTTTTCTCAGCGGCCGTTTGGGGTCAGTTGATGCGGTAGAACTTGTCGTTTTCCTGGAAGAACAATTCGAAATTGATTTTTCGGAAACCGGATTCGACCAGTCCCAGATCGACAGCATAGAAGCAATTACATCACTGCTGCAGAGCGAAAAGGTCGGTTAGTTAGCAGCGAGAACCTGACCATCTATCCTTGATCCGCTTGGCCGCACGGCTAGTGATGGAGCGTAGGTTGCGGCGAGGGCGGAGGTCGAAAGGACCATGAGATTGGGATTCGTAGATCACTCCCAATGCGCCAAGCTACGGGATGTTGAAACTACTTTGCGGGCGCTTCCAGGTGTTCGCGAGGTCGCCGTTGTCGTCTGGGAGGACGAGAAACCGGGAAAAGAAAGACTCACGGGATACGTCGTACTAGACGACGATCACGTCGATCAAATTTCTAGGGGAGCCGAGAACGAACGTAGGCGCCTTCAAAAATGGCGCAAAACATACGACCTGACGCAGTTCGGAAAGGAAGCTAAATCCTCGCAGCCGGGATTCGATATCGCCGGTTGGAACAGCAGCTATACAAGGAATCCGATTCCAGCGGAGGAGATGCGAGAGTGGGTTGACATCACGGTTAGTGAGATTACGTCGTTTCATCCGGCACAGATATTAGAGCTCGGCTGTGGCACTGGATTGCTTCTGCTTCGCATCGCCCCCAGGTGCGAACGTTACGTTGCAATCGATTTTGCACCGGCGGTGCTGCAAAAACTCAAGAAGCAGATGGAGGCACTGGGAGGAGTGTGGAACGCGGTAACTGTGCTGGAACGTCCTGCGGACAACTTCGATGGACTCGCGGAGAATTCTTTCGACACCGTAATTATTAATTCCACGGCGCAATACTTTCCGAACATCACGTACTTGACCAGAATCTTGGAAAACGCCGTGCGGGTCGCGAAACCAGGCGGCAGAATCTTCGTTGGCGATCTGCGAAATTTGGCGCTCCTGGAACCTTATGCCCTCTCGATTGAGCTGTATCAATCTCCGCCGTCGATGAGTCTTGGAGAATTGCGCGAGCGGGTGCGCCACCGAATCCGGTTCGAGGAGCAGTTAGTGATATCGCCTGCATTTTTTCTGGCGCTGCGGCAGCGACTCCCGAAGATATCCAGCGTGGAGATTCGCCCGAAGCGAGGCCACTTCGACAATGAAATGACGCGCTTTCGATACGATGCCATTCTTCACTTGGGCGACGGGCCGGACAAGTGTTTTGAACCGTCTTGGCAGGATTGGGCGGAGCAGCGGCTGACGTTCGAGTTGATGGCCGGACTATTGGAGAAGCAGCGTCCCGACATACTGGCACTAGCACGAATCCCGAATGGACGAATCGAAAGGGATGTCGAAGCAGTCGCGAGACTCGCCGACTCAGAGACTTCAGGAACGGTTGGTGACTTCAAGGTACTTGAAGAGTTGGAGCACCGAGGCGTGGATCCACAAAAGATGTGGACTTTGGGCGAGGAGCTGGATTATCACCTGGACATAAGCTGGGCGGCTTCCCGGCCGGATGGAAGTTACGACGTCGTCTTTCGTCGCGGGGCCGATAGTGAATTGGTTCGCCCCGCGATGGCGTGGCCGCAAGCTCCGGCGGTCTGCGAGAATTTGGCACAGTATGCAAATAGCCCTGGGCGGGCTGTCCTGCGCGAAAAACTGATCGAGCAACTGCTCGACTACAGCCGGCGGAACTTTCCAGAAAATATGGCACCGGCAGATTTCATTGCGCTAGATACCCTTCCGCTGACCTCGGACGGAAGCCTCAACGTGGATGCATTACCCCCGCCTCACGCGTTGCCTAAATAGGAGCGCTCGGCACTCGCAGTTCCAGTTACCCGAGGGTTCGGGTGCCGCTAATTCAACATAAGAGTCACTGGGCAAGAAGTTGGAGTAACCTCACGCCAGAACTTGCGTCCAAATGCTGCCAAGAGCTGAGCCCGCGATATTGGAAATGTATAAGAGACTTACACCCGGCCCTGCTTCACGATCGGCACGGATTGCCAACTGGCAGAGGAGGGGGAAAACCGAGCCGATTAAGGCCGCAGTCACAAAAAACGCCGGGAGCTGGCCAAAAAGCGGATGTTTCTGGCCATCATCGCTGCAACGAGAGGCGGCAAATACGCCGAGAATCCGCCGGAGAGAAGCAGCAACGCTCCGATAACATAAACCAGCGTTTCGGGCCGGCGGCTTGCCGTCAGCCTCTCTGACACAATGGAGCCCGCAGCGATGCCAGCGAGGTAAGTGGAGAGGAGCAGGGCGAAGGCTGGGGCGCGATCCGATGAAGCGAGCGAGAAAATGCGGAACCAGATGATCTCAAAACCGAGAGCGATAAAACCAGAAAGTCCTGCAAGGAGTACCGCCTGCAGAAGCGGCACCGTCGTCGAGGCAGAGGATGTTTGCAGTGTAACTTGAGTATCTTCGTTGGAACTTCTGCTGACACTTCGGCCGTAGGACTACGCCGCAGCGCCGACCGCTGCATTCATGCCGGCTGCTAACACCACGGCGCCCGACTGTCCAAAGTCACGCAGCAGAAACGTGGCGCAAAGATAGCAGGCGACGGCGGAGCCAAAAGTGTTGACGAAGTACAGGGTAGAAACGGAGGTGCCAACTCGATTTGTCCGCAATACTTAGATGCTCAACCAGAAGCGGAAGTGTGGCGCCCATCAGAGCCGTTGGAACGAATAGCAAAAGAAAGCTGAAGAAATTGTCGAAATAAGGTTTGAGCCCGCCGTATAGGCGGCAAGCCAGTGAAAAATGCGCAAGGAGCTGAGACCGAACCCGGCGACGCCAAGTTCGGCGATACCGAAGATCAGTATGCCGTGCCTGGGAAATCGTGCGGAGAGACGGCCACCTACGAGACTCCCAATTCCCAGTCCCACCATGAAAGCCGTGACCACCACAGCGACTGATTGTGCATTTACACTGTAAATCGCGAAGAGGGCGCGCTGCCAGACGATCTGATAGACGAGTGCGGGTATGCCGGAGCAGAAAAACAGCAACGCGAGAAAGAAAATCTGCTTTTGCCGGCGCGTCCTGTCGAAGAAAAGCGTCACTCCCAACAGAAGAATGAAGTCGAACAACAACAAAGTGGCGACAGGTGTCGTAATCATGAGCGCTCTGATTTAGCGGAATGTCACAGCCGCCAGGAATCCGCGGTCGTCGGTATTTTGAAGCAACTGGGAAGATTGGAAGGAAGCTCGTTTCGGGAGATGTACATGGTTCATCAATATCCGGCCGAAAGAGGCTCAGCAAAACAGACTGGATCGGGCAAAAGCCAACGGACAGCTACGATTGCGAATCAGTCGGGAGTTCGAAATCGCCGCCAAGCGTTCAGGAGGAACACCTCAGGAGAGGCGTGCCTTGGATTTTCGTGTCTTCGTTTACCGATTGGTTTTCTATTGACTGACAGGGGGCTAACAAAGTGCTGCTTCGTGGTCAAATATGAATGTGCACGCCGCTGATTTGGGAGGGCTACTCCGCGGCGAAAAGTAAAACGAGGGGAACACGATGTCTCCCAAGCAGGTCGCAAGAATCATCGTCACATTTCTGTTGATCGCAAGCGGTATCTGGCTGGGCCAAAATCGGCAATTCTACACGGAAGCGGTCGTCTCCATCTTTTTTGCGTGCACTCTCATCAGCGTTAGCGTCATTCATCTCCGCATCCTTCCTTCCGGGCGGGATGCGCTACTGGTTCTTTGCGGGACATTTCTTTTCGCGGCGATTGATTTTCAACTGCTGCATTACAGGCTCATTCTTGCGTCATGGCTTTCTTTCGCGGGACTAAGCAGCTTGGTCATTCTGGGCGTCCGCGCTGTTTGGGCAGAGGGTGCATCCCGCAAACTGCTGGCTTTGGGTTTTGTTCCCGCGCTTCTCTTGGTCGGCTCCGAATATTTCGCCAGTAACTTCCTGGAGTGGACAGCGGCGGCTCACCCGAAGGTCCTCGACCTGTACCTCTACTCCTTCGATGCCAGCCTTGGTTTGCAGTTCCCGTTTCTTGTGGCGCTAGGTTTTGCCAGCTGGCCTTCCCTGCGAGTGACTAGCCTGATTTTCTATATTGGTTTGGCCATCCCCATTGGTTTGATCTATGTGGGCCGGCTCCTCCGCTTAGGTGAAAAAGCTGTGCCATCTTTTGTGGCTTTCCTGACCACCGGACCTGTGGGCATTCTCTTTTACAATCTCTTTCCTGCACTTGGGCCCATACATCTCTTTCGGGAGCAATTTCCGTGGCATCCTCTTTCAGCGAGCGACGTATCTCGGTTGTTCGTGGAACCTGTGAAAATCGTTGGTTCGCCAAATGCCATACCTTCTCTTCATATGGTATGGGTGCTGCTGGTATGGTGGTATTCGCGCGGACTCTCCTGGTGGGAGCGCGGCGTGGCATTCGCATTTCTCGGCTTCACGGTTCTCGCAACACTCGGTACAGGGGAGCATTACTTCGTGGACCTCGTTGTTGCCTTTCCCTTTGCAGTATTGGTGGAGGCGGTCTGTTCGTTTAGCCTCCCCTGGAAAGACAAGCGACGTCTGGCGGCGATCATCGGAGGGCTGCTCTGTACTTTGATTTGGCTCGCGGCATTGCGCTATGGCACGCACTTTTTCTGGGTATCGCCCTTGGTGCCGTGGGCGAGTTGTTTGGGTACGATTGCGTTTTCGTTAGTATTGGAGCGACGGCTCCATCGGCAAGTAGAATCGGCAAATACCGAAGTTCCGCTACAGCTGAACGTCCCTCTCTCCAAGCCTGTCGAGACGAATTGAGACTGTCGCTTTGCTGCCGTTAGTTATCCGGCTGTTAATTTCTCATTTTCGGCACGTTGTCAGTCGTAGGATGAATCGACCGGTAGTACCCACGTTCTCCGCCCTTAACCGCGCAGTTCCGTGATGAATCTGCCCCGAAAACATTGCTCACACACGCGTTTATAGGCAGAGTCTGGCGTTGCGCCGGCGTCGCAATCTTGCGTGCCACGGCGAGCATCTTTACGCGCCCGTGCTCGTAGTGACGTTTGAGGAGTGTCGTAATCCTCTGCGCGTACTCGGAGGGACCGACCGTCGAGGAAAGGACGCTGAACCAGGCCGGCAACACGTTCTCCCAGTCCACTCCGGCTTGCCATGAGCCGCCTTCGTCAGCAAAGAACAGGATGTCATCGGTACATTCGTCGATCTTGCTAAGCAGACTAAAGATAATTTCGAAGGCTTGGCATACCGTCGACGGACCCCCTTTCTTCGACTGAGCCACGCAGCGCTCAAGAAGCCGACGGCAATCGGCAATCCAAGCCAGCGTACCGCTGGACTTTTCCGTGTAGTTCTTTGAATTGACGGCGAAGGCCTGATAATACTTGCCGGCCAGGCGCGCCTTCTGGAATGCCTTGACATCAGCGAGAAGGTTTTCCTTTCTGCCGCCGTATGGACGAAGCTCGGCTGGATTCAGGTACTGTGTAATCAGCTTGCGGAGCTTAGTTTGCGGCAGAAGGGTAATGGCACCCTCCAACATGTAGAAAACGTGCTCGTTGCCCATCCTGCGAATGGCAGCCCGGAGTTTGTCTCGATCGATATGTTGGCCGGCTATGGACCACCTTTCCTGTCTGGTGTCTCTTGGTTTATTATCTTATTCTCAGTTGCTGGAGAACCGGGATGGGACATTACTGCAGGATTTGCGGGTGCGAACGTCCGAACGAGCAGTTTTCCGGCAAAGGTCACACAATCCATGTGTGCAAGCGTTGCCAGGCCAGGCCGAAGAGCGAGCGCCTCACTATTGGGGACAAGGACGACATCTTCGGGTTCCTTCAGCAATCGCACATCTCCGAAAGGAACGTGGCCCGCCTTGAACGAATGGCTAAGTCGGACAATCCTCAAGTTGCAAGCCTCGCCGCGATTGTTTTGGATGTCGCCCGCGTTAAACCCTACAAGACGAGAAGACTCAAGTTCCTTGCCCAGAAGCATCCGGAACTGCTGGGCAAGTTGCGGGACACGGGTTTGATTCTTGTCCACCACTGGCGAGAGTCCATCCCAACGAATTTTTGCACTCCCCATTGCAGGTCTCCTTTCTTCTTGTGGCGACCTCAAAAACCTACATCAAATGGAGCGCGCTGTCATAATGCGTGGATTGTAGTCTCCGATGACACGACACAGGAGTCAGCAAGACCACCTTATGGCGATGCCTTGTGGGATCACCTGTGTGGTCTAGAAATCAAACTGGCTGGCGAATGATGCGCACCAACATTCCCGAAAAGCTCTCGAACATTGTTGAAGAGATTGACGATCGCGGAGGTGCAAGTCTGACGAGACTGACAGTCCTGAAAAAGTGGTTTGAGCGAACGGAACGACTTTCTGCTTTCGCCATCTGGATAGCGACGAGGGCAGTTTCGCGCCAAGGCAAAACCAGCGGCGCGGCGGCAAAGCTCTTTCGGGAAGTGCGAGGGATGTTGGCAGGTTTGGACAAACTTCGTCCACAATTGGACCCACAAATGGCTCAGACGATGCATGACCGTTTGCGCGATTTCAAAACGAATACCGGAATCGAAGGTGGGGAGCGGTACGCATCGTTCACAATTGGAACCTCATGCTGGTGGAGCATGGACTGGACATCTACCTCTGGCATCTGGACTCTCCGACGTAATGGCTACAAGCTGGCTGCGGATTACTGCCAGCATTACGACTCGCGTTACGGAAACGGTTTGATCGGCCCAAGCCGGACGAAAATTCAAGAACTCGTCCGGTTCCTGTTCACCATTGAAGCCTTGGAAGTTGTCCCGAGATGAAACCGCAGTACACATCCCGGCAAGGCCAGTTTATGGCCTTTATCCACCAATACACCACCTTGCACGGACGCCCGCCTGCCGAGGCGGAATTGGTGAAGTTCTTCCAGGTTTCGCCCCCAAGCGTGCATCAGATGATCCTGACTTTGGAACGGCGCGATTTAATCACACGTACACCAGGTCAGGCGCGGAGTATCAGGCTAACCCTTCCGCCCGAGAAACTGCCACCGCTGCCAGGTGCATCTGGATCCGCAGGCGTTCAACCCCCCGTGCGCCAGTCCGAAGGTCAACAGTCCACCGACACGGAGGCAGCCCTGTTGCTTCTCGGGAAAGTACAGATAGAAGACTTGTTTGCGCATAACGATCGGAATCCCCTCGACGACTCGGAATTTATTCCTCTGCTGCACACACTGATCGAATCATTCGCCCGCGCGGGGTCGAGCGCCTTGGCGGTAAAAAATCTGCGCAGGCACGCGTGCGGAGTTTATCACCGATATTGCCTGGAAGCCGCGCCGGAATCGACGTTTGAAGCAAACTTAGAGCTTATGTTCAGGTATCTGCGTGGGTCAAATCGGACGCTCTGGTTGCGTTCGATTTGACACCGGGGCCGCCCACATTTGAGCCTCGGACCAGGGATTCCTGAACCTACCGTGGTAATCCTACCGCTGCAAGGTCACGACAGACACTCCTTGCCCCCAGACTGCAAGGTCGTGGCTCGCCCGGTTCTCGGCGGCCTCCATCACGAATGCCGGTGGGAAAGAATCGCCGCGTGAAGGACGAGAAGAGCTCAGAGGACCCTGCGCTTTGACTGCCTCTCCCTAATTTCTAGTGGCGGTACGAGCGGAATTGCCAGTGCCTTTCCTTTGCAGCGAGGCGAACGAGTTGGGGAAAGAACAGACAATGGTCTATACAAAGGTTGAGCGGCTGGTTTGTTTCTTGGATCGGTTAGACTTCGAACCTGGACGGAATTTTTGCGCAGCACAGCCCTATGCTGTGTCTATCGCGATGTGTATCGCCCTGTAACTCATTTCGAACGATCAAGGATGGCGCGGCTGGTCCAGTTCTGGAGCTTGAGGCCGGGAACGCGTTTGAATTCGCGTTCATTGTTGGTGACGAGAGTGAGCCCAGCGGATTTGGCGTGAGCAGCAATCCAGAGATCGTTGCCGCCGATCCTCTCACCGTGGGCCTCCACCGCCGCGCGGATCTCGCCGTAGGCTGCCGCCGCTTCCCCCGGCAAGGGAACCACAGACAAAAGAGATACAAGCCGCGCGAGAGATTCCAGCGCATGGCTGCGTTGCTGGCTTCGCTCCGCGCCATAAAGTAACTCGCCGTACGTAATCACGGATAAAACGGCATCGCCATCCTGCATTTGACGGAATCGCGCGGTCACTTCTGGAGGCCGATTCTGCCGCAAATAGATGCAGATATTGGTGTCGAGCATATAGCGGGTGCTCATCATAGACCTTTGCGGCGTTGTGCTTGCGGATCCTTGCGCTTCTTTGGGAACATGTCCGCTGGCAACGCAGCCAACAAATCCAGCACACGGACCATTCCGCCGGCTTTCTCTCGTAATACGATTTCGTCGCCACGCCGGAAAATCTCAACTTCCGAGCTCTTGACCCGAAACTTTTTCGGTAGCCTTACAGCTTGACTGTTCCCGGACTTGAATACACGAGCGATGGCCATGATTCGCCTCCAACATATATATACACCTATGTATATACATTTACAAGGGCCAGTTCCGATCTCGCAGGATGATCATGCTCGGAGTCTCTACTATCGTCGTCTGTGATTATCGAGTTGCGGGTGCGCCCGATACGGAGGTCAATTTCGCGGTCGAGCGATGGGACCGCCAATCGAGAGAATAGAGACTCGTTCAAGAATGGGACTTTTACGGTTACCGTTTGTTCTGCCGTCCCGCGTTTGAAGTGGAGGAGGAACATCTGGCTCGGCGGCGACTATGGCCGGGTCTGAGCATTCGCGTAGGCGAAGGTATTCCCGCCCAAGTGGGGGGCTTTCACGTTGGCGACATGGTAGGTTCACGATATTCCTTGATGCAGATAGCAATAAAGCCAACGCGATTTCTACCAACATTTTTCGCGTAGACCAGCAAGTGAAAGCCAAACACGTTTCGTATTAAGGCCAAGTCTGATTAGCCGCTACCGGAGAAGTGGAATAGCCCCAGGGAGCCAGTGGCACTTGTCCGATTACGCGTTACCAGACATGTGGTTTGGCAGATTCTCACTTCTCCGATTACGTTAATCACTGGCCTCTTGAACGCTGGTAGGTCTCCGTCAGGACGTTAGCCTCAGAGCAGGGTTTGCATACCAATACGACCCAAAATTTGAGAGTCTTCTTTCGTACGAGCTAATCAGGCCTTGGCACGAGAGCTGTCACAATTAGATTCAACGGTTGGCAGATACAGAAGCCTCTTGGTGAAAAACGCTTTGCTTGAACAACGGTTGGCACTGCTGCCTGGCCCTGTTCTCCGCAAAATACTCATTACTGGAATTCTATGTCTTGTTCTGTTGTATTTTTTCGCTGTTGAACAAGGCCTGTCACGGTTTTTCTATTTGGTGTTTGCCACGGCAATCCTAATGGAGTGTCTGCTTCGATTTAAGCGGGAGCAGGCAATCGTCAGCGATTGCGGCAAGGCAGTTGGAACCGTTCTCGTGCACAAAAGACTGGGGACGAGGCGGGGGACACGCATCAAGTACGGATTTTTGTCAGCGGACAACAAGCTGCTTGTTGGTAACGTCGGGGGAACACCGTTCATGCCGAAGGAGGGACAATCTCTCCCCATAGCGTATAAGCTCGACGACTCCTCGATAAGTCTTCCACTCTCAAGTTTCTGGTTTTACGAATTCGCGATTGAGTCTTTCTGGAGTACTCAGAGTGAACAAATTTCAGTTGATAAAGCCCCTCGTTCCAGTGAATTGCCACCCCGTTGAGTCGGTAACTCCTGGTAAGTCGTGCGGGCCACCCTGGCGTCAATTAAGTCTCAAAATATACGCTGCTCGCGCGCCCCTCGCCCCTACTCAAACTGCACGAATCGGCGCTCCCCGTTTCCTCAAGTATTTGGTCGGTTCGAGACGGGGTCAGACGGTCTAATCTCGACGATCCCTGTCGTCTGAGGAAACCGCTCCGGTACGCTCCGGAATTTGTCGACTGAGTGATTCTACTTCTTTTCCCAGAGCTTTTTCCGCGGAAGATCACCCTGCGCATGCAGAAGATGAGACTCGACACCATTGTTAATATGAGCGCACCAATACGCTAAGTAATCTCGGTAGTGTTCTGTGGAAATGGCCCAACAATCGCCCAAAACACTTAGGGAACGGTTGTCCGTGGAAATTCAGGCTAGGAAAGGCCAAGTGAGCAGTAATCCGCCCTATCAAGATTTGGAAATCTGAGTACCGAACAAATCGGGGGAGATGATATTGCCCGCGCGGGGCGGGCGCTACAATGATCGTGACCGGAGCATGCTCAATACCATCGCGATCTGCCCGGAATGGTAAATCGCGTGTTCCACGATTCCGTGAAGCATAGTTTCGTAAGGATAGGTTCGTCCAGGAACCTGTTTCGCCAAATCCTCGATGGGAAAATTCCGAATCTTCTCTTCGAGGAGCTCGCGACTTTGGTTCCAGCGGGAGACGAGTTCGTTCCAGGGAATCGGCGGCTCGGCCCATTCCTTTTCGGGCTGCCAACGCGGCAGCGAATTGCTGTCGGAGGTATTGCGAATTCTTTCATTCCAAAGAAGCAAATGCTGAAGCAGCTCGGAAATTGAATGAGATCCGGGAACGGGGGACGTCGTCGCAAGCTCAGGCGAAATCTGCGCTAACAACTCAGCGAGCGAAGGCCCGTACCAAGCGGCTTTGACCGTTGCGGCGCAGTAAGAATCGGCGATTTGTTGGGTTTGGTGCATGTGTGCTTTAGCGGAAACGCAGAGACAATTGCGGCGTTTCCAGCGAGTTTAGTCTACATCAGGTGGCCTCGCGTTGTGAGACCGCTGTTCCACTTGCCTGATAACGCGGTAATCGTCCATTTGAAGTCCTGGAACTTAACTTGATCTCCGGTTAGTTTTAGGTCGTGGGTTCGATCTCTACTGCCCCTGGGGCATACGGATGGAATGCCGAAATGCCGCGTCCATCAGTTCTTCGCGCCATTGTGGGCAAGTTACGGAGATGCTGACGAAACAGCTACAGATACGAATGCGACCAAGACTTCCCAGAACCGGAATAACTTCCGGCTAGCCGTCATCCGCCAAGTGGGGAAATCCTTACAACATAGTTCTACACTTCGCGACTTGAACGAAGCCGCTGGCGCGGAGGCTGCGGACTGATGTACTCTCAGTGTCGCACGAAGCCACTCCACAAGCTTCTGCTTGTAGAACGCCCACTCGGCGTGGCCTTCCCAGTTCTCCATCCCGTGGGGAGCGCCTTCAAGCAGAATCAGTTTGAATGGGGCGCCGATTTCTTTGAGTTTTCGAGCGTATTCCATTGTGCCTCCGAAGAGTTCATCTTTGGTCCCTTGGATGAGAAGAATCGGAGGTTGGCCGGGTCGCGAGCTAAATTGAGGCGAATAGCGCTGCAGTGTCTCGCGCCTCCAGTCACTGAAGAGCCGTCTTAAGGCCGCTCTTTGCGACTCCGAACGGTCGGCCCACTTCGTGAAGTCATACACACCGTAGAATGAAACTACTGCCTGCACCTCACAGCCGGTACACAGTTCAGAAGCGACTTGCGCCACCATTTGCCCGCTGGCGGATTCACCCAGCAGGGCAATGCGATTCGGGTCAATATGAAAGCGATCTGCATGCGCGCGAACATATCGGATGGCGGCGCGAACGTCTTCCAGTTGCTCGGGAATGTGTACGTAGGGCGTGAGCCGGTA
>QHZB01000404.1 GCA_003224525.1 Acidobacteriota bacterium
TCTGGGCCACCTGCTTCCCCGGCTGGTCCTTCCTGCCTTTGCTGGACTTGGACATATTCCTTACTTGCAGATCCTCGACAAACACGACCGCGTGGTTTTTGCTGATGTCGTTCGAGGACTGCTGTAGGAAATCTTTTCTGATGTTGGCAATGCGATGGTGCAACTTGGCGATAGCGGCTTTCACTTTCTTCCAGTTGCTTGAAAACTTTTTCTTCCGAGCCATGCGGCGCTGCAACTTCGCCAACTTCGGCAAGCACCTCTTGAGCGGCTGGCACTGCTCTTGGTATTCGCCGTCCGACAGGGTATAGAAGCGCACGATTCCCCAATCCAGACCGACCACCGAGGTGGACTCGTGCAACGGCGTTTCAACTTCACGCTCCGTTTGAACGGCTATGAACCACTTGCCGCAGGACTCGCGGATGGTGACATTCTTAGCTTCACCCAACACCTCCTGCGATTTGCGATAGCGCATCCAACCTATCTTCGGCAGTTTGATGCGCCCGTTCCCGTTGTCTACCTCGAAGCCTTGCGGGACTCGGAAACTCTCGCGCTGACCTTTCTTCTTGAACTTCGGGAACTCCGCGCGCTTCTGAAAGAAGTTGCTGTAGGCGCGCTCCAGGTTCTTTAAAGCCTGCTGCAAGGCTTGCGCGGGCACCTCGGACAGGACGGGTGCTCCCGCTTCCAGTTCGGCAACAGGGCACACAGCCGGGCATAGCCCAAGTGTTTCTCTTTCTGGTTGTAGCGTTCGGTGTTGAGTGCCAACGCCTTGTTGTAAACGAAACGGCAGGACCCGGCGAACTGCCGCAGGTTGCGGAGTTGCTCGCCGTTCGGCCGGAGTTCGAACTGGTAGGCTTGCAGTCTCAACACGACCTTAATATACTTGGTCTATGGGGATCAGTAAAGAACTCAATCGTGGCAGACATTGTGTTTCTGCATTGCAGGTCCACTTGGTCTTTATCACTAAGTATCGATACCGGGTCTTCGACCGAGACGCCCTCGACCGCCTGCGGCTGCTGTTTTCGAAGATTTGCACCGACTTCGAATCCCAACTGACGGAGATGGATGGCCAAGACCATCATGTCCACTTGCTGGTTCGCTATCCACCGAAGGTGGCAGTCTCGAACCTGGTCAACTCTCTCAAGGGCGTTTCCAGTCGCATGCTCATACAGGAGCGACCTGACTTAGCACCCCGCTATTGGAAAGGCGTACTGTGGTCGCCTTCCTATTTCGCCGCCAGTTGCGGCGCTGCCCCCCTGAACATGCTCAAGAGTTATATCCAGCAGCAGAACGCGCCGCGCGGAGGTTTTAAGGGGCCTTATATCCCCGGCCTGAAGTCCGGGGCTTTACGGCCCCACGGGTAAAGTCTCCAGACGGTTGGCAGGAGCAGTTCCAGGAGTTAGTTCGGAATTGACTGGGTGCGCGAGACTTACGGTTTGAGAAAACGGGAAGGAATGCGATCGTCGCGGTCAAACTGGACATCGTCGAAGGCTGCGGCGATGCCATACCAGCCGGGCATGGCAGCTGTTTCTGCGCGGCACACATGCGCCATCGTAGCAACGACCACGTTTCCGAGGCCCAGGGGCTTGCTTACCAGGATGATCTCAAGTTCGATCGAGGCGCCCGCCACCAGTTGCCTGGGGCAAAGAAAATAGACGCCGGTCGAGCTGATGTCGCGAGTGACGAGGGTTATCGGAGATTCCTCGGGCACTCCGCCAGCAGCGCGAAGGCGCAGCGGGAGGTTCAGAGTGGCGCGGGGGTATTCCCGGTGTTCTGGATGGACGCCCACGGCGTAGGTTGGCACGCGAAGGAATCGCCGAGGCTGCGAAGGGGCTAGAAACGGCGCCCGGCAAAGCCCAGGGACGCGCGGGGCCTCCGCCAGAGGTTGCGGTCCCGTCGCCGCTCCGCGAGCTTCCGCGGCTGGTTTGGCAGGCCACGATTCAAATGGAGTTATACGCTTCGTCGCGCTCATTTAGCCCTCAGAGACGCTCCTTCACTGTCGCGGGATACGGCCCAACAAAATGAACTGCCAAACTGACTTTCTGAAATTTCCCCGTCCGCACCAGTACTGTCGGGAGCGCTAAGATGGCATTTGTAATGGCCAGCGTCAACCTGTTGAAAACGGCGGAAGTGTCCTAACCTCAAACACTTAGTAATGGTACCGGAACCCAGCCACTACATTCTGTGGATTACTTTAGATAATGCTCTACCAATATGGTGCTCGACACTCCTGCCTTTCGCCGCTATTCATGGAAGTGCAGGCCGGTAAGAAAACATGTCTACCACGACATTAGTGACGCAGAAGACCGTGGGAACACCCGCGCCCCTGCCACGCACTCCCGTCGGCACGACAACTCTGGTTCTAATGGCTTTCGCGGCTGTCTATGTCGTCTGGGGCGCTACCTTTTTGGCGATCCGGATTGGAATCGAATCGTTTCCCCCACTGATCCTGGCGGGACTCCGCCACATTACCGTGGGCCTGTTCCTGTACCCTATTCTTCGCAGGAAGACAGGGATCAGGCCCACCGCCGCCAACTGGCGCACCGCCGTCGTCACCGGCGGCCTGCTGCTATTCGTCGGCAATGGCGGCGTGAGTTGGGCGGAACAGACGGTGCCTTCCGGTATCGCGGCGCTGCTGGTGGCCACGGTATCGCTCTGGTTGGTCATCGTGGACTGGCTCCGCCCTGGTGGCGTAAAGCCCGCTCCCAGGGTGGCTATGGGACTTCTGATGGGATTTCTGGGCCTTGCGCTGCTGGTCGGGCCTGCACACTTGGGAGGCTCGGAGCGCGTTGACCCACGGGGGGCCGCCGTGTTGGTGGTCGCCTCCCTGGCCTGGGCCTGCGGTTCGCTCTATTCGAAACACGGTGGGATGCCAAGTTCGCCGATGCTGGGCGTGGCGATGCAAAGCTTTGCGGGTGGAGCAATTCTATTGATCGCCGGGCTGTTCGCGGGCGAATTCCACGCTCTGCATCTTGGGGCGATTTTGCTTCGATCCTGGCTAGCGCTGGCTTACCTCATCGTATTCGGGTCGGGCATCGGCTTCAGCGCGTACATCTACATTCTTCACAAGAGCACGGCGGCGCGCGTGGCAACGTATGCGTTTGTGAACCCCGTCGTGGCGCTGTTCCTGGGCTGGCTGATCGCCGGCGAGACCATCACGCTGCGCACCGTCATTGCCGCCGCGGTCATCCTCACCGCGGTCATTCTGGTGATCACCGCGCCGCATCCGGCGCCGGTCACAGATCCAGTTCCCGCACCCGGCGAAGTCTGACCGCTCCCCCTTTTCGCCGGACTTTGCCTTCTTCACTTTGCCGCACGATTGCGGATAGATTTGCTTTTCAGGCTGCGTTACTTTTAGCGTGTTGAACATGAGCCATACACAAACCAAGTTCGTACAGAACATCTCGGCGCACGCAGCCGCGCGGTACTGGCAGGCCACGCTGGCACGTGACTCCCGGGCCGATGGGAGCTTCGTGCTTGCCGTGCGTTCGACGCATATTTATTGCCGGCCTTCGTGCCCGGCGCGCCGGCCACTGCGGCGCAACGTCACTTTCTTTCGCACGCGAGAAGAAGCGGAAAAGCACGGTTACCGGCCTTGCCTGCGTTGCCGCCCGAATGAAATTTCCGGCCCGGTGGCGCTGGTCGAACGCGCCGCCGGTTATCTTGCCGAGCCCTCCGAAGAGGGCCTTCGTCTGGGAGCACTGGCCAGCACGCTGGGGACCACGCAAGCCACGCTGCGGCGTGCTTTCCTGAGGGTGACGGGACTGAAGCCGCGCGAACTTGCGGAAGCGCTGCGCATCAAGCGGTTCAAAGCAATGCTGCGCGCGGGCAAGAGCATCGCCGATGCACTCTACGAAACAGGGTATGGATCATCCAGCCGCGTCTACGAGCGCAGCAATGCACAGCTGGGCATGACGCCGGCCACTTATCGAAAGGGAGGACAGGGTATGAAGATCGGATACACAATTGCGAAATCGCCAGTCGGAAGAGTTCTAGTTGCCGCCACGGAGCGCGGTGTCTCGGCGGTTTATCTCGGCGATGCGGAGAACACCATGATTGCCGAACTGCGCGAGGAATATCCGCGTGCGGAAATTGCGCCCGCCACGGATTCGTTCCAGCGCTGGGTGCGGGAGATCGTGCAGCGCATCGAAGGCCAACAACCTCGATTGGAACTTCCGCTCGACCTGCAGGCGACGGCGTTTCAGCGGCGCGTGTGGCAGGAGCTACAGCGGATTCCGCGCGGCAGGACGCGCACGTACTCGGAAGTTGCGCGATCACTTGGCAAGCCCAAGGCCGTCCGGGCCGTGGCGAGAGCTTGCGCCACGAACCCCGTGTCCATCGTGGTGCCGTGCCATCGCGTCATACGCGAAGACGGGACGCTCGCGGGGTATCGCTGGGGGCTCTCGCGAAAGGAACAGTTGCTCGCGCAGGAGCGCGCCGCCGGCGAGTAGCTTATCGTCTTTCAGCGGGTGCAAACCAGTGCGTTTGTGAGAATCAGGAGACTGCGAGAGTTTAAAGATCAACCTCGGGGCTTTTCTACCTTTACGCTCTTTGGCCAGTCGGGCTTGAACTTTCTATCGGCGATTTTCAGATTCTTCATCAAGTGGGTGTAATGGGATAGAAAGTAGTCCTCGGAGCTGGTCTCGAAAAATTTCTGCTGCACCGGCAGCCAGGATGCTTCGTCAATCCACATTCGAATTCTGGCGATCTGGCTGCGCGCCTGTTCGGACTTCGGCGTCAACTCCAGTACTACCGTCTTGCGGCTGTCGAAATCTTCCTCTCCGATGAGTGTCAAGACGTAGTTTTTCTTGAGCGTATCGCCTTTCGTTCCGAATCCCAGCGCCAGATACTGGTCGGCAAAGGCGCGGTGCTTTCCGATGTTATATTCCTCGACGCGATTGATCTTGGGCGTGAAAATGTAAAGCGAATCGCCATTTCGGAGGATCGTTCGCGGGTCGGGCTTCTGGAAATCGATGCGCATCTTGTCATCGCGACGCACGAAAATCTGGCCGGTCTCGGTCGAGGTATCCTTCACTACCGCGGTGTACTTGATGTGTTCGATATCAGCTGTGAGGGTGTGAAAGTCCTGGGCGGACTTGTCCAACATGCTCAGGACGCCTTCGAGGGTCCAATTTGCGCCCGTCTGCGCGGCGCGCGTTTGAAGTCCGCCTGCGGCGCAAGACAAACTAAGCAGCGCGAGGAAGAGAAAAGGTAGACGTATCAAACGTATCCTCTATCCAGCAAAGATGCCGCGGCTCATACAAGCCTTCGGAATCGTAACATATACAAAGAGATGCGCGAACGCGCCACGAGGGTGCCGGAGAAACAAGATCTTGTCCCCGCTCAAAACGGCGGTGAATGGTGAATTTCCACCTGGTAGGCAATTACCGTGCCCTCGCGATCGCGCAAGGGTTCGATGTTGGCGATCGAGAAATTCCCGTTGTGCAGTTCGGGCAGCGCCTCCTGCAAGGCGGTGTGCAGATCGTTCTGAAGGGCGAGCTTTGTCGGCGGGGCCAGGATGCGCGCATCCACGCGATACTTCCGCCGGTTTCCCTCTTTCGAAATAAATTGGACCTGTCCCGGTGTGACCGGTGCCCCGCTTTGCGGTCTATCGCGGAACCAGTTCCGCGGTGTGAGAAGTACGAAAACCAGAATCAGGATGACCGCGAGGTCATACTGCCACGTGCCGCGCTCGTAGGACCAGAAAAACGTCCGGGAGAGAATTTGGTCAAGGCTTGCCATATCAATCCGCAGGCACCCCGTCGACGATAACTCCATCGCGCATGTGCACGACGCGGTCGAAATAGGTTGTTGCTTCCGGGTTGTGGGTGATCATGACGATGGTCTGGCCCAGGTCTTTGTTTAGTTGCCGCAGCATCTGCAGCACGATTTCCGAGTTTTTCGAATCCAGGTTTCCCGTGGGTTCGTCGGCGAGGAGAATCTTCGGCTCATTGATGATCGCCCTCGCGATGGCCACGCGCTGCTGTTCGCCGCCGGAGAGTTCCGAGGGTTTGTGATGAAGACGGCCCGCTAGACCGAGCATCTGGGTTACGACATCGAAGCGGTGCGGATCGAAACCGTCGCCATGAATAAATTGCGCGATGGCGATATTCCCTTTGGCCGTCAGCGTGGGGAGCAAATTGAACCGCTGGAAGACGAAACCGATTTTGTGGCGGCGCAATTTGGTGCGCGCGGAGTCGCTCAGTTCGGAGAGGTCATTCCCGTCGACCAAGACCTTGCCCCGGGAAGCCTGCGCCAGGCCGCCGATCACGTACAGCAGTGAGGACTTGCCGCAGCCGGAAGGCCCCATCACGGCGACCGATTCGCCAGGCTGTACCGCGAAATGCACACCACGCAAAGCCGGGACTTCGACCTTGCCCGCGCGGTAGAGCTTCCACAAGTTTTCTGTTCTGAGTATCGGCTCCACGCTATTTTTTCCCTGGAAAATCAGCCCTTTGGCAGGTTCTCGTATTGTAGCTGCGATTCCCATTCGTGCCTAGCCATCCCGCCTGCTTCGCGGCCCTTTCCACTCGTCTCCCCTGTCCTCGCGGTTCTCGGCGCACTTCGCGCTGGATTTTTTACTTCCTAGTCATATGACAATGCTTCAACCGCATCCTTGCGGCTGGCCATCCATGCCGGATAGCTCGCGCCGAACAGCGCACCCAGGAGCGCGATCGCAGCCGCGCGAAGAATCCATTCCGAGGTGATAGAAATGGTCAGGGTCGGAAACTTCCAGATAAAACCGGCCCGCACCAGATAGCTCAGACCGATGCCCGCAACGATTCCCAGAACGCAAAGCGCCGCGGATTCCGAGAGCAGCGCCCGGATGACGAACCAGTGATTTGCGCCGAGCGATTTCAGAACGCCGATGTCCCTGGTGCGCTCGATGACAGTAGTGTACATGGTGAGAAAAATGACCAGCAGCCCGATGGTGATGGCCAGCAGGATCATGGCGTTGATGAAGGACTCCAGGCCCGGAATATTTGTCGAGGTCATCAGGGAGAGGTAGTCCTTGAGGGGCCGGACGGTGTAGCCGGGAAGAAGGTGGCGCATTTCTTCCATTACGTCTTCGGTGTGTTCGGGCCGCGTGCACTTCACAAAGAAGATGGTGGCCTTCTCCCGCGCGCCCACCAATTCCTGGAGCGTAGCGAGAGGCACAAAAAGGCGTGAGCCCTTCCCGTGCTCTACGATTCCTGCGACATGCCAATCGTGATCGAAGATGCGGTAGGTCTGTCCCGGCTGTATCTTCTTTGTTTTCGCCGCAATGTCGTCTACAAGAATATCGTCGGAACTTTCCATATCGTGTCCCTGAAGGAACACAAATCCGCCCGAGACGGCTCGAAAGCTCTCCTGATCAATTCCGTAAACGATTTCTATGCCCGATGTGTTGAACTGAAAAAGCACGGGGGCGACGGATTGGACGTATTTCAGTTCTCGAAGCTTGTCCCCGATTTTGATGGGCATGGGGGCGCTGCCAAAGGCAAAAAAGATAGACGAGGATGGCGGCTGCAGCATGATGTCAGCCCCGATGCCTTCAATGCGCCTGGCCGTCTCGGTCAGCAAGCCGCTGGTCAGGCCAACGATCAGGACGACGAGCGCAACTTCCACCGCAATTCCCATGGCGCCAATCAGCGTGCGCAGCGGGCGGTGCAGCAGATTGCGGAAGATGAGCTCACCCATCATGGCTGCTTGATCTCCGTGGCATCGCCGACGCGCACCAATTCCGCTCCCGACGGTTGCTCAAGCTTGAATCGCTCGGCAGGAATCTCTTCGTTCAAGATGACCTTGGCGACCTGCAAATCGAGCTTGTAGTCGTCATGCGGCCTTTCAATTTGAATCGTACGCGGAAACGAGGCAACCCCATTGGAAAGCGTGGCCGGAGCACTCGGCCCTGTGGCACCATCCGGAGGCTGCCAGGCCGCCAGGCGAATATCCGACAGTAGAAGTCCTTTCGGACCGAAAATTTGCATGCGGGTAACCTGCAGGTCCGAGCGGTCAAACCAAATCTTTCTCAGAATCTCCGTCTGATAACCGCCACGGAGGACGGTCAACACATAGTAGCGGCCGTTTTCATCGTTGAACTCTTCGAAGAGCACTGCTTCTTCTTTCCGGACTTCCGGCCAGAGCAGCGCATCCAGGAGGTGCTGCGGCCGCAAATTCTCAATGGGCTTGCTGCTGGCGCGCTCGACGGCCACCGGTCCAACGAGGAATTTGTTCTTCGGCGGGATCGAAACGCGAAACGTGTCGCCGTCGCTGGCCATGTCGAACACCGTGGTTCCGATCACCGGCGCCTGCCCGATCACGCGAATCTGCGCTGGCCGAGCCGCCAGAAGGAACGCCTTAACCTCATGATACTCATCGATGACACCGCTATACTTTGATCCCGCTGTGGGCTTTAGCTCCAAGGTGGCGTTGAGTGATTTTGTACCGAGCGCGATCCGATTGTATGCCTCGAGGAGTTCTTCTCGCGTGGCATCCTTCGCTACCGGCCTCTGCCTCGGCGGTAGTTCGGTGTGGCCTTTTACACCGTTTCTGGCAGCACAGCCGCAGGAAATAGCCGCCAGTGTCGCCAGGACCAGGCATGTTTTCACACGTCGCATCAATCAGTTCCGTCCCCATTCGCACAAATAAAGCAATCTAGCGACCACTTGCATGCCGGTCAAATCAACGTGGGTCGAAGCCAGGGAGGCATTCAATTTGGCCGCGCAATGTGGATGTCAAAAGGATGTATCGCCGGCCGCACCCGGCGGATGACTTCGCTGGGCCAGAGCGATTCGCTCAGCAGCGTCACCCAGCCGTCTTCCGGCTCGCAAATGGCGCAAAACGTGTAGCGCGCGTAGACCGGCTGGTACGCGTCCAGCCCGCGCTTTGACAGGTTGCCTTCGAGCGCGGCATCGGCGGATTCGGTCGCCGGGCCTGCTCGAATGCCAAATGTTTCGCCTTCGAATCGTTCAAAAATCTGCCGCAATTGTTCTGAATTCGGCTGCGGCAGCACGACGCAGCGCTCCGCCGCATCTCGTATGGCCATTTCCCGCGTCTTGCAAAACTCTCTCACGCGCTCGGTGTGGCTGAAAAAATCCACGGCGTACGATTCGTTCCCCGCAAGGGCAGGGAAGACCGCCGACCAGATCTCTGCAGCATCCTTGCCTCGTAGCGGCTCGCGGTTTTCGGTTCCGACCAACTCGAGTCCCACCGCCTTTACGTCGCCACCGAGGTCCAGCGCTTGCACATCCAGAGAAAACGGCGGCAATTCCAGCGCACCGCTTCCTGGCGCCGCGGTACCTGGTGTGCTCATTCCTCGGACTCCAACTGCGGAAACTTGGCGCGAAATTCGGGCGACTGCTTCCGAACGTCCAGCCAGTCGAAGAAGGCATCCGGCGTTTCCAGCCAGATGCGGAACCAGCCCGCGATCTCCACTTTTTCGGTGCGCTTCTGAGCTTCCACCTTGTTGTTGCGCGAGATCATCTCCGCGCTACGCTTGCCGAGCCGCGCCACATTCAAAACCCGCTCCACGGCCGCGCGTTCGCCCTGCGAGCGAAACTTGCGCATCAATTCATCCAGCCGCATGATGCTGACCTCGGCATCTTCCAGCGTCTTGAAGTGCAGCAGGTCCTCAAATTCTTCTTCGTACTGGTCCTCGGCTTCTTCCTGCTGGTTAATCATTACCTTTTGTCCTGCATCTTTCAGCACGTCCGCAATGTATTCCATTCCCGTTTTGCCGGCTTCACCATGCTCTGCCAGCAGGCGTCGGCGCAACTGGTCGATCTCTGCCGGAGTCCATTGCTGTACCTTGATCTCCCGGGCGGTCTCCAGGATCAGCGCCTTCTTCGTTTTCAAATCTTCGGTCATCGTGCTTTGCCTCGGTGTTGCTTGCCGTGTTTTTTCTTCGGAACGGGCGGTGGTGGCGGCGGCGGCGGCGGTGGATCCGCCGGCAAACCGGCCAGCAACCGACGGTACTTCACCACATTCTTGTTGTGTTCCGCCAGGGTTGCACCAAAAAAATGCCCGCCTTGCGTGTTAGCCACAAAATAAAGGTAGTCCGTCCGCGTCGGCTGCAGCGCGGCGCGCAGCGACGCTTCGCCGGGATTTCCGATCGGTCCTGGAGGAAGCCCGCCGTGCTCATACGTGTTGTACAGAGAATCGAAGCTCAGGTCCTTCCCCATTAGCGTCCCGTTGTATTTTCCGAGCCGCTCCATTCCATAGATTACCGTAGGGTCGCACTGCAGGCGCATCCCTTTCCGGAGGCGGTTTTCAAATGCGCCCGCCACTAGCGGCCGTTCTTCCGGCTTTGGCGTCTCCCTCTCAACGAGGGACGCTAGAGTTACGATCCTGTTCACGGCCCGGCGGTCACCCTCGTCTGTTGATCCTGCCACCGGCGGCGGGGCGATATGCTTCCACTCTTCCTTGAACTTGTGCACCATTTCCGCGGTCAGTTCGCTGGCCGCAGGATGCCTGGGAAGTTCATAGGTGGCAGGGAAGAGGAAGCCTTCGAGTGTCTGCGCGCCGGGTGCAAAATCGCGAATCAGCGCCGGATCGCCCGCGGCAAAGAGAAAATCGCCCGCGCGCATGAACTTTGCTGCCTCCAGTTCGCGGGCGATGTCGAACATGGTCTCGCCTTCGCGCACCGTGAATGGTTGCTGGTACACCTGGCCGTTGGCAAGCTTCCAGAAGACCTCGCGGCCCGTCATGGCATGATCGAAAAAGTATTCGCCAGCCTGCAGCGTACGTTTCGGATGCCGCCTCACATAAATCTCAAACGCCAGCGCGCTACGCACCACGCCGTATGTTTTCAGCAGGGACGCCACATGCCTGCTGGAAGCTCCGCGCGGTACATCGACGAAGACGCCCTCCGCCGCAAAATCCTGGTACGGTTTCGTGATGCCGTACCAGATCCACGCCGCGGCGCCCCCGGCAAACAGTACGACTAAAAGCAATAGGACGAGCAAAAACTTCAATTCAGCCTCACGGATTCGCCTTCATATTGCGCTCAGCCTTTGCGGCCGCCTGTTCCTGCCGGTCCAGGTACTCTTTCAAAATTACGGCGGCCGCCATGGCGTCCACGGTCATTTTGGCCTGCACATTCTTCGGCTTTTTATGGCCGGTCAGTTTTTCGTCGTGGATGAATCTTCCCTGAACTTCTTCCAGCAAGCGCTCGGCCTCCCAGCTCGTGAGCCGCTCGTCCACCATTTCCACCGGCACGCCAATCTGTTTTCGCACGCGCTCGGCAAAGCGCTCCGCCTCTTCAGCCATCTCGCCGCGCGTGCCATCCAGCCGCAGCGGCAGTCCCACGACGATCTGCTTTACGCCTTGCTCCCGCACCAATTCACGCAGCCTCCGCATGTCTTCGTTGCGGTTGATGCGCTCCATCGTGCTCAGCGGCTGCGCCATTCGCATCTCGGAATCAGCGATCGCCAGCCCCATCCTCGCGCGGCCGTAATCCACGGCCAGAAAGGTATGGCGGTCACTCTTGGTCAATTCGGTTTTAGCGTTTGCCACGCTTCCAGTATACCGGGAAGGTCCTCGCCATAGATGCGATGCGTCCTAATAAGTGCCTGTCACAGGGGTCGCTGCGGAATGCACATCGAGGAGGCTAGGGTTTGCGGCCGCGAGTACCGCTTTGCCAGGCGTCCCAGTAACCGAGAGCCTTTAACTGCTGGTCGAGGCCGGTTTCTTTGACGAGAATGTCGAGTTCGGCGCGGGAAAGGCGCTTACCGAGCGGTTCGGCGCGGTCGGCGATTCCCCAGGCCGTTAGCGCAGCGAGCACGGTGTGCAGCTTCAATTCGCGCATATCAACCTTGTCCAAAGTGTCCGAAGCCGCGTGATAATTAGGCAGGTAGTTGGCCTCTTCCTGATTCGCCACGAGCGTGGGCACGCCTTCGAGCATGAAGTCAAAATTGTCCGTGCCGAACGAAGCGTCGTAAGTGTGATTGTTCGCGCCCCAGGATTCCAGCGGCTTGAGGACTTCGCGCACGCCTGCTTCGATGTCGCGGCGGCCACCCAATGAATACCCTGTCACGCGGCCGATCCCCGAATCATACGTGATCATCGCGCGGATTCTGTCCAGTTCCGCGCGGTGCGCCTTCACGTATTCGAACGAGCCAATCGTACCTTGTTCCTCGCCGCTGAAGAGCGCGAAGCGGATCGTCCGCCGTGGCAAAAGCCCGGTGGCCTTGATCGCACGCGCCGCTTCAATCACCAGTGCGGCGTTGCAGCCGTTGTCGAGAGCGCCCGTGCCCAACTCCCACGAATCCAGATGCGCGCCGAGGATGACGACTTCATCCGGCTTCTCGTAACCACGAATTTCGCCGACAACGTTTTCCTGCTCGATAGGTCCGCCAATTTTATTGGGCATGTCGAAGTGCACGCGCACTTTCCCAGGATACGCAGCAACGGTGCGCGCCAGCCGCATGGCATCTTCGCGCGCCAGGACCGCCTGCGGAATCCTGTCTATCTCACCGGCCAGCGAATTCGTGTGGCGATAGAACAGCAGTCTTTCCCGCGCGCCCATCCACAGAATGGCCCTGGCGCCTTCTTTCACGGCGTGCTCGATAATCATCGGGGGCCGCAGGTATTCGTTGAAGAGATCGGCCCACGTTGATCCGATATCACTATGAACCAGCAGAATCGCGCCCTTGACCCGCCCGGCTGCCTTTCGAAAATCGTCCTCGTTGCCGTAATTCACATCGATGACGTTCGCCTCCATCCCGCCAGCCGGCGTCGCCGGGGACCACCCCTCCGCTTTCAGCCGCACGGGAAATTTCACCGGGTCGGGCAATTCCAGCCGCGTGTCGCCTTCGCTCCACGTAACCGGCAGCATGTACTTCTCGGTATGAACGTCCACTCCCGCGGCGCGAAACGCCGCTACGCCCCACTCCACAGCTTTGGCCATTTCCGGCGTCCCCGTCACACGCCCGCCGACTTCATCCGTCAGACGCCGCAGATTCTCCTCCATGGGCGATGAACCCATCACGATCGGCAGAATCTTCGCCGCCGCCTCCGCACACGACGATACCTCCGTCGTGGAGCAACCCGCCTTTCCCTGCGCGCTTTGCGCCGGGCTCAGCGGGTCTTTCTTCGCCGGTGGCAACTGCGCCTGCACGGGCGGCATTGAAGCGAAAAGGCAAAGAAACATGGAAATAAGAAAAACTGTGCGGCGCGGCATGGGCTTGCTCTCTTTTCCTGTAATTTCCGGGTGAAGCATTCGCGTTCCGATTACGGGCGGATTATACAGAAGGAAACGTACCGCTGGCATCCCGCGGATGGAATTCTCCGCGATTAGTTGTTTGGCCTCTGTTTTGGATCAAGGAGGCAATCGGCGACGCGCGCGACTTGCACCATTTCGCTGACGTCGTGAACGCGGACGATGTGCGCCCCATTCAAGATGCTCGCGGTAACTGTCGCGGCGGTGCCCCAGATACGCTCTTCCGGCGGCGCGGGCTTGCCCTCCCGGGCCAATGCCGCGCCAAGGAAGCCCTTCCGCGAAGTGCCAACCAATAGCGGATAACCGAGCTTCGCGAGTTGCGGAAGTTTTTGTAGTAATTCGTAATTTTGCATGTAGCTCTTACCGAAGCCGATCCCCGGATCGAGGATGATTTGCGATTTTCCGACGCCGGCATTGCGCGCCGTTGCCACGGATTTGCCCAGCCCCTCGAAGACATCTTTCATGACGTCTCGCGCAAACGCTCCCGCCTGCATCGTCCGCGGCTCTCCGCGCATGTGCATCAGGATGAGCGGCGCGCGGCGGCGCGCGGCGACTTCCGCAATCCGCGGATCGTTCTGCAATCCGGAAATGTCATTGATGATCTCCGCGCCGGCATCCAGCGCGGCTTCCGCCACCTCCGACTTTTGCGTGTCGATGGAAACAGGAATCGCTATCTGCCCTCGCAGCGCCTGCAACACCGGCAACACACGGGCCAACTCTTCTTGGGTGGAGATGCCGGTAGAACCCGGCCGCGTGGATTCGCCTCCGATATCCAGTAAATCCGCACCGCCGCGCTCCATCGCCATCGCCTGCTCGATGGCGCGCTCCGCATCAAGAAACTTTCTGCCATCGGAGAAGCTGTCGGGAGTGACGTTCAATACGCCCATGACGAGCGTGCGCTCGCCTAGCACGAGCTTCCCTGAGCACAGTCGGAGGGTAAATTTTTTCCTGGAGCTCATTCGGAGGAATCGAAAGAACGCAAAATGAGGCGGCCTTCCTTGCGAGGAGGAAGGCTCTCCCACCAGTCGCTAGTCACGAGTCACCAGTCACTCTTAGTCCAGGTCGAAATCGCGGATG
>QHZB01000403.1 GCA_003224525.1 Acidobacteriota bacterium
ATTGATGAGTGTGCCATCCCAGTCGAAGAGAACTCCTTCAATGCTATGGTTTTGTTTCGCGGCCATCGTTCCTCAGAGTAGCAGAAACTTTATGGAGGCCGACCCGTTGACATCCTCCCCGGCCTAAAGTCCGGGGATTCCTACGGGCTCCACGCTTACGCATGGATACCTTCGGTGGGTTCACTTACCGCATGCGAAGGTTGCGAGCAGGCTAGCGAGGCGAATCCCGCCTCTCGGATATTTACGGCACTGATGAAATCCGCATTGCCTGACAGCCCGCACTGGACACATGCGAACTTGGCCTGCGTCTTG
>QHZB01000405.1 GCA_003224525.1 Acidobacteriota bacterium
CCTTGCGGGGATCATTCGCGCGCCGAATTACTATTCGTCCGCCGACCGTCACCCGGAGCGCGGAGTGCAGGCTCGCGATCGCGTGCTGACGCAGATGCTCGAGAACAAATACATCAATGCAGAGGACGTTCAGGATGCCAAGCTCGCACCGCTGAAGATTATCCGGACATCGATTTCGGGGAGTGAAGCACCCTATTTCGTCGACATGGTGAAAGACCACCTATTGGACAAGTATTCCGAGAACGAACTGCTGAGTGAGAATTTCCGCGTTTATACGACGCTTGATCCCGCTTTGCAGCGTGCCGCGGCCGGCGCCGTCGATGCCGGGATGAAAAATGTGGACCTGCTCCTGGCGAAGAAGTACGACAAGTGGCGGCGCGAGCAGGCCAAGAAGGGAAGTAACGAGCCGATCCCGCTGGCGCAAGTGGCGCTGGTCGCGCTGGATCCCCGGACCGGGGAGATCAAGGCGGTCATTGGCGGGCGCGATTACGGGCAGAGCCAGCTCAATCATGCGCAGGCGCGTCGCCAGCCCGGCTCGGTGTTCAAACCGTTCGTCTATGCCGCGGCATTCGACAATGCCGTTGACGGAGTGCAGCCCGTCATCACGCCGGCCACGACGATCGACGATGAGCCGACGACGTTTGAATTCGACGGCAAGGAATACACGCCGAACAACTATGGTGAAAGGTTCATGGGGCGGGTCACGGCGCGCGACGCGCTGACGAACTCTCTGAACGTCGCGACCGTCAAAGTCGCCGAACTCATTGGCTATGGCCGGGTCGTGCAAGTCGCGCGGAAAATGGGACTCGGCATG
>QHZB01000406.1 GCA_003224525.1 Acidobacteriota bacterium
GGCACATCCCGTGACGGATGGTTCGCGGGATTCACTTCGAATCTCCTTTGCGTCATCTGGATTGGCTTCGATGACAATCGCGACATCGGATTTACAGGCGGTGTAGTAGCGGCACCGATCTGGGCGGACTTCATGACGCGCGCCACGGCGCTCGCGCAATATCGGGACGTAAAGGATTTTACGATGCCGGATGGAGTGCAATCCGTGCTCATCGATCCGGATACGCTGCAGCTTGCGACGGCCAACTGTCCCACCACCCGGGAAGAGGTCTATGTGGCAAGCTCTGCACCCACCGTGTACTGCGAGGTCCACGGGGGCCACAACCTATTGAGTACCACGGGCTCTATCCTCTCCCGAGTTTTTGGAGGCGAGCCCAAAACGCCCCAAACGGATGCAAATGGCAAGCCCGTCACACCCTTCGATCCCAACCGACCGCCCAATGCAACCGGCCAGGGCCCGGCCGTTCCTACGGAGCAATCCGGCGAAAAGAAAAAGAATCCTTTGCAGAAGATTTTTGGTATCTTTGGAGGTAAGAAGAAGGACCCCGACCAGGCCAAGCCTAAGCCGGAGAAGGGAGATTCGCCATGATCAGGATCAAAATGGCGTTTCCAGCAGTCGTTCTCCTCCTCGCTCTTTCGGTATCCTCTGCAGGACAGACTTTCGTTGAAACCCCGGGTGCGCCGGTGGTGCCGCGCGTGGCCCAATCGCCGTCACAATCGCCGGCAGAGTCTTCCGTCATCGTCGTGAAGCCGGAGCTCACCGATGAGCAGCTTGCCGATCTGTACATGGCGCGGAAGGATTTTCGAGAGGCGGCCTTCTCCTATAAGCGGCTTGCCGATCAGCACCCCCAGAATCCGGTGTATCTAAATAAGCTTGGGATTGCGCTGCACCAGCAAGCAGCCTTGGGGGCGGCGCTGAAGTATTACGAGCGCGCGTCAAAAGTTGATCCTTCCTACGCCGATGCGCAGAATAACATCGGGACAATTTGGTATCAGCGGAAGAAGTACGGCCGGGCCATCAAGGCGTATCAAAAGGCGATCACCATTCGCAATGACATGGCCGTCCTCCACAGCAACCTTGGCTATGCTTACTTTGGCGACAAAAAATACGTACAGGCCATCTCCTCGTTTCGTCAAGCGCTGGCGCTGGATCCGCAACTTTTCGAGCACAACAGCTCGAGGAGCGGGTCGATTCTGCAGGACCGCTCCGTGGCTGACCGGGGCCGATTCTATTTCCTGCTCGCAAAGTCGTTCGCGGAAGCGGGTAACCTGGAGCGCTGCCTGATTTATTTGCGCAAGGCCAAGGATGAAGGCTACAAGGAGCTTTCGGCCGTAAAATCCGATCCCTCTTTTGCGGCGGCCCTGAAGGATCCGGCGATACAAGAAGTTCTTGCTCCCAAGCCCCCCGACAGCACGCAACCCTGAACCGGTTTCGGTCCGCCGATTTCAGGCCCGATCCACACGTCTGGGGCGAAACGGGCCCTGGCCTCTGTTACAATGCAAAAGACATGGAGCGCCCTTTCTTCAGCGCGCGTTATCTGGTTTTGCTATCCGCTGTCGTCGTTTTTGGAACCACTTCGGCTGCCGCACATCAATCAGCTCCACCTCCTAGCGCGGGTTCGGCCACTGCCCATCAGCAGGGAATTTATCTGGTTTTTCCATTTGAAAATGCCGGCGCATCTCCACGTCTGGATTGGCTCGGCGAGGGACTCGAAGAGTTGACTATCCAGCGGCTTTCGGGAGCCGGCGAGCAGGTGTATTCGCACGCAGGCCGCCTTGTCGAACTGGAACGTTACGGTCTGCCCCGCTCATCGAAACTCAGCCGTGCGACCATGCTTCATATTGGAGAAGACCTCGACGCGGATTTTGTGGTGATTGGCAGATTTACCGTGAATGGGACGTCGCTCACCATCGAGTCACGGATCTTAAAGTTGAGTCCGGCGCGATTGCAGCCGGCCTTGCGGGAAACCGGCACGTTGGATTCGCTTATGGACTTGCACACCCGGCTGGTTTGGCGGATGCTCTCCGCGAGCGATCGCAACTATGCGCTGAATCTCGCCGAGTTCACGAAACGCCAGCGTCCGCTGCGTCTCGATGCGTTTGAACACTACAGCCGCGGGTTGCTGGCCAGCGAAGATGAAGCGCGTTTGCGCGAACTGCGGGAAGCGGCGCGCCTCGAACCGGAATGGCCGGAACCTGACTTCGCGCTGGGCGAAGCCTATTTCGCGCGGCGCGACTGCGATTCCGCGCTCCCTTGGTACGCTCGGGTGCCAAAAACTCACGATCGCTATGTGGAAGCGGTCTTCGCAACGGGCGTTTGCCGGCTTCTGCTTGAACAGCCCGACCATGCGGAGGAAGTGTTCATTTCGTTGCAGGAGGCCTTGAAGAACAACGTGGTCTCCGGAGCGGACCTGCCGGAGATTCTGAATGATTTGGCGATCGCGCGGGCGCGGCAGGGCAAGACGGCTGCGGCGCAAAACGATTTTCGCCGCGCGGTCGAGTTGGATCCCGACGAAGACGACTATCCATTCAATCTTGGCTTGCTTGCGCTGCAGACCAATGACGCCTCCGCGGCGGCGGGATATTTCCGCGAAGCAGCAGAACGCGAGCCGGATAACCCGGAGGACCGGGCGCTGCTTATTCTTTCCTTGGAAAAGGCGGGCAGGAAGAACGAGGCCGACCAGGAACATGAGGCGGCCAACGAAACTTTTGGCCCAAACGGAGTTCCTACGATTCGTCTGGATGCGAAGAACGAAACTATGGCGCGGTTGCATCGCATCAAGACCGAGCTCGACGTAACGACTCTTCGCGCGGAGATTGAATCGGGTGGGTCTCCTGCGAGCGCGACCGCTTTCGATTCTTCGAGCGACACACCCGTAACGCACATTCGGCGCGGCCGGCAGGAACTCTCCGCGGGACACGCCGATGTCGCGGAGGAAGAATTTCGAGCTGTCCTTGCTGTCGATCCGAGCAGCGCCGCGGCGCACCGCGGGCTCGCGGAAATTGACCGCCGCCAGGGCAGGATGGATGATGCGGTGAAGGAATTGCAGGCTTCGCTGGATGCGCGCGATTCCGCGGTGGTGCGAACGATGCTGGCGAAAATCTACCTCGAGCAGAAGAAGCCGGATCTCGCGCGTGCGGAAGTCCAGAAGGCGCTGAAGCTGGCGCCGAACTATGCAGAGGCCAAGCAACTGCTCGAACATCTGCAGAATTACAAAGCAAGCGAGAAAAAACCAGGCGGAGGCGCGCAATGAGCGATTGGTTCGATCAGATGAGGCGCTCCTTTTGTCTCGACCCGTCTCGATTTGCGGCGTACTCCTTCTTTCTCTGCGTCCTG
Source organism: Acidobacteriota bacterium (assembly GCA_003224525.1). Lineage (GTDB taxonomy): Bacteria > Acidobacteriota > Terriglobia > Acidiferrales > UBA7541 > Acidiferrum. The sequence continues at coordinate 3,337 of QHZB01000406.1, forward strand.
TGCGCGGGCGCCATTTTTCTGCTAATGCCTTCGGTTGCGGCGGACGAGCGCTCGCCTGGCCCTCTCGTTCTTGAACTGAGTCTTGATGGTGAAGTGGAACCTATCCTGGCCACATATATTGATGAGGGTCTCGCCGATGCGGCGAAGCGTCACGCGGCGCTTGTTTTGATCACCATGGACACGCCGGGCGGCCTGAGCGATTCGATGAAAGATATGATCCAGCACATTCTGGCGTCACCCGTGCCGGTTGCCGTTTACGTTTCCCCGACGGGCGGACGAGGAGCCTCCGCGGGGTTCTACATTCTTCTCTCCGCAGACATAGCCGCGATGGCTCCGGGCACGCATGCAGGCGCGGCTTCCCCGATCATCGCCATCGGAGGATTCCCTCAGCAAATTGATGAGATTTTTCGAAAGAAGATCAACCAGGATGCGATGGCATTTCTGCGGAGTTTTACGGAGAGGCGAGGGCGCAACCCGGAACTGGCGGAAAAAGCTATCACCGAGTCGAAAGCCTTTACCGAGAAAGAGGCGTTGGATGCAAAAATGATCGATCTGATCGCGAGTTCGCCCGAGGATTTGTTACGGCAACTGGATGGGCGGACAATCAAACGCTTCGAGGGAACGCAAGTTACGCTGGCGCTGAAGAGCCCGGTCCGCGCGCCATTTGAACTTTCCGCGCGGCAGAAGTTTCTCGCGCGGATCGTCGAGCCTGATGTTTTTTTTGTGTTGCTGATTCTTGGTGTCCTGGGCCTCTACACTGAATTCACGCATCCGGGCGTTATCGCCCCCGGAGTGATCGGCGGCATCTGCCTGATTCTCGCGCTGTACGCCATGAATTTTCTTCCGGTGAATCTTGCGGGCCTGTTCCTGATTGCGCTGGCACTGGCGTTTTTCATACTTGAAGCGAAGGCTCCGAGTCACGGCATACTGGCCTTCGGTGGTGTTGTGTCCATGTTTCTGGGCGCGCTCTTCCTGATTCGCTCGCCACTCACGTCCGGAGGAGTGAGCGTGGGCGTGGCCATCGCCGGCACGCTGCCGTTCGCCGTGCTGGCCGTGGTTCTGATGCGGCTGGTGTTGCGGTCCCGGAAGTGGAAATCAGTGACAGGAAAAGAAGAACTCATCGGAGCGCCCGGCGTCGCGGTTGCGCGGCTGCCCGCAGGCTCTGAGGGCATGATTCGCGTGCATGGCGAGCTGTGGCGAGCGGAATCTTCGCGGCCTGTGCAGGAAGGCGAAACCGTTCGGGTTTTGCGTGTTGAAGGACTGAAGCTGTACGTCGAGCCGGCTGATGTTGCGGTTTCAGCGGCGAAATAAGAGTTCTCAGGTTCAGGAGGAAAACATGGAAATTGGTTTTGTCGGGGCGGCGCTGATCGTGGGCCTGTTGTTGATCTGGTTTTGGAATTCGATCTATATCATCAAGGAATGGGAACGCGGCGTGGTACTTCGGCTCGGACGGTTGATACCGGAAGCAAAGAGCGCGGGCATCAATCTGGTTTTTTGGCCGATTGAAACGCTCTACCGCATCAACATGCGCATCGAGACACTTGACGTTCCGCCACAGGACATCATCACGCGCGACAACGTCTCGGTGAAGGTCAATGCGGTTTGCTACTTCCGCGTGGTCGAAGCCAATCAGGCGCTTTCGCAGGTGCAGAATTACACGTATGCGACTTCGCAGCTCGCGCAGACGACGATTCGCAGTGTCGTCGGACAGTTCGAACTCGATGAAATACTCTCGCAGCGCGATAGGGTCAACGCCAAGCTCCAGATCATCCTCGACACCGACACGGAACCGTGGGGCATCAAGGTTTCCAAAGTCGAGGTGAAACAAGTCGACATCCCCGAGCAGATGCAGCGCGCGATCGCGAAGCAAGCGGAAGCCGAACGCGAACGCCGCGCAAAAATTATTCACGCTGCAGGAGAGTTCGAAGCCTCGCAGAAACTCGCGGACGCCGCGAAAGTTCTCGAAACGCAGCCCTCCGCAATCCAGCTCCGCTACTTGCAGACGCTGACCGAGATAGGTGTCGAGAAGAA
>QHZB01000407.1 GCA_003224525.1 Acidobacteriota bacterium
GATTCGCCTCGCTAGCCTGTTCGCAACCTTCGCATGCGGTAAGTGCGTCGTGGCAGGAACCCACCGAAGGTATCCATGCGTAAGCGTGGAGCCCGTAGGAATCCCCGGACTTTAGGCCGGGGAGGATGTCAACGGGTCGGCCTCCATAAAGTTTCTGCTACTCTGAGGAACGATGGCCGCGAAACAAAACCATAGCATTGAAGGAGTTCTCTTCGACTGGGATGGCACACTCATCAATTCCTATGACGCCGATCGATCCGCGTACTTGGCGATGTTCGAGGAGATGGGCATCTCTTGGGGGATTGAAGAGCTCGAGAAAAATTATTCGCCGGACTGGTATCAGGTCTATCGCGCTGCGGGGTTGCCGCGGAGGCGCTGGGCAGATGCGGACCGCGCGTGGCGCGCGCACTATGCCAAGCACCGGCCGAAGCTGATTGCGGGTGCGCGCCGGATCCTGGCGAGATTGGGCGGCGCTCATCCTCTTGGCCTGGTCACCAGCGGGGATCGCGACCGCGTCACCCGTCAATTGCGCGAGTTTCGTTTGACAACGCTATTTGCGGCGCGCGTTTGCAGCGGAGATACCCTGCGCAAGAAACCGCATCCGGAACCGCTGCGCCTGGCCATGCGACAAATGGAGCTGGATCCCTCCGCGTGCGTGTATGTAGGCGACGCGCCACAGGACGTAGAGATGGCCAAGCGCGCCGGCGTGCGTGCGATCGGTGTGCTCGGCCCGTTTCCCACGGAAAAGCGTTTGCGCGCGGCCCGGCCGGAATTTCTGATCGGCTCGATCGAGGAATTGCCGGACGTACTGAAAAAAATTGCTCCGCTGATAGTCCGGGTTTCCTAAAGCCCGCGCTCATGGTTTCGGAGAACTTCGAGGAGTCGACGGCGGTGGCGCTTGCGCCGCGCTGGGAACGGGTTTGAAGTCCGTCCACTTGATTACAATGCGAACGGGAATCTCCAAACCCTTCTGATTCAGCGTCTCATCCGAGCGCGAGTAGCTCGGGAACCAATATTTTCCGTCGACATTTTCGCGATACGTTTCGAAAAGGCTGAAGGGCAGATCCGCGATCGTGTGCACGTCGCCCTGATCGGTAACCCATTTTCCGTATGTTTTCACCACTTCCAGATATTTCGCATCCACCCACACGATGCCGTCGAAATAAGCCTTGATGCGTTCGACCACTTTTGGCTTGGCCTGAAAGATGTAGCAATCGATTTCATCCACCTGCTCTTTGCCCAGGTATTTCAGGTCGTATTTCCCAAGCTGGCTGGAAGTGAGCGGAAACGCGGGGATGCGCTGAAGCCCCTCGAGATCTTCCGACCGGAGATAGAAATGCTGGAGGGTGGAGTGAGGCTTTTCGACGACCTTTTCGAATAGCTTCCCATCCCCATCGCGGCCCGGTTGAGTCACCAGCACGAATTCCCCCGAAGGCTGCCCGTCCGCACCGAACTCCTGGATGCGAATCGTCTTCTTGTAGGTGTAGTGTGCGCGCGAGAGGACGTAGTCGTCTTCTTTTTGGGAAAAACGCTTGACGATTTCGGCTTCGGGGACGGATGGCGGCGCCTCCGGCTCTGATTCATTTCCGATACGCGTGACGTGATGCTCCGGCGGGGGAGCGATCGGCCCCTGCTGAGCATCTTGTGCGCGCAGCGAAGATCCCTGAATAGCGGCCAGCATAAGTAGGACATAGGCGGGCAAAACGAATGAGATGTGCTTGTAGCACCGCAATTGTCTGGACTGGCTCATAAGAACTTGGATGCGCCCAATTCCTCTTTGGGCGGCCTCGCGGGCGCTGCCAAAGCAAGAGTTTAACGCACGCCGGGCATCCTGCCCTAGCAAGACGGCCCGGATCCGGCGTCCGAGATAGAATCGGGAACTCTCTGCTACAATTCTGGCGATTCGTGAGCGAAACCAAACAAGCCAGGCGTTACCTCGTCTCGGGAATGGTCCAGGGTGTGGGCTTCCGCTACTTCACGCAAGACGCCGCGGAAAAGTTGCAAGTGAGTGGCTTCGTGAGAAATCTGCGGGACGGCAGCGTTGAAGTGTTCGCCATGGCCACGCCGCAGCAGCATGCCGAATTGCGGACCATGCTCGAGCGCGGACCACGTTTCTCCAGCGTCAGTGCGGTGCAGGAAGAGCCCGCCGCTCCGGATCCGCAGTACGAAGGCGGATTCGTTATCAATCCCAGCTTTTGAACGAGACGAATATGCGGGAATAGAGAGAAGGGGAGAGGTTCGAATGAACGATTTGAAGAAGCTGATCCGCGAAGTGCCGGACTACCCGAAGCCGGGGATTCTTTTTTACGACCTGACCACGCTGCTGAAGGACAAGCTTGGCTTTCACATGCTGATTGACCGGCTCTGTGAGCATTACGTCGGTCGCACCATTGACGTCGTCGCGGGGATTGAAGCGCGCGGCTTCATTTTTGCTCCCGCTCTGGCGTACCGGCTCAACGCCGGTTTCGTTCCCGTTCGAAAGCCGAAGAAACTTCCTGCCAAAACTGCCAGCATCTCCTATGCCTTGGAATACGGCACGGACGCGCTCGAAATCCACGAAGACGCCGTGAAGCCCGGCCAGAGCGTGATCATTTGCGACGACCTGCTCGCCACCGGTGGCACGGCCGCCGCGACCGCCAAACTCATCCAGCAACTGGGCGGCACCGTCGAAGGCGCTGCCTTCGCCGTCGAACTCACTTTCCTCAACGGCCGCGGCAAACTCAAGGGCCTCGATGTCTTCTCACTGATCCAGTACGACAAATAGGAAAGACCAACCGGCGATTTTCGGTCCACACGGGAAAGGACTCACTTTCCTCGCGTTCGCGCGTTCCGCTGGCGAATGGCTTCGAAGAGCACGACGCCGGCGGCCACGGAAACATTTAGGGATTTTACCGGGCCGGTGGTCGGCAGCGAAACGACGAAATCGCACCGCTTGCGCGTCAGCTCGTGCAACCCCTGGCCTTCGCTGCCGAACACGATCCCCAGTGGCGAAGTGTAGTCCACTTCGGCGTAATTCTTGTCCCCTTGCTCATCGAGGCCCACGAGCCAATAGCCCGCTTCCTTCAATTCTTCCATGGTGCGCACCAGGTTGGTCACCTTCGCTACCGGCAGATGCGCCAGCGCTCCGGCGGAAGCCCGCGCGACCGTATCGGTAAGTCCTGCCGCGCGCCGTTCGGGAATCACCACGCCATGCGCGCCCGCGGCCAGCGCCGTTCGAACGATCGCGCCCAAATTGTGCGGATCTTCCACTCCGTCGAGTAATACGATCAATCCCTTTTGCCCGGGGCTTGCGTTGGCAATCGCCAGAATATCTCCTAGAGTCGCCGCCGCACGCGCCGCCGCCAACGCCACCACTCCCTGATGGTCTTTCGAATTGGCTAGCCGGTCGAGCTGCCCGCGGTCTTCGAACCTCACCGGAACGCCCAGCTTGCGCGCCAGTTGCACGATTTCTTCAACCCGCGTGTCCTGCCTCCCCCTGGCAATGGCGATGCGATCGACAGGGCGCCGTGCTTCCAGCGCTTCTTTAACAGCATGTATGCCAGTCAGTTTGTCCATGAAGTAGAGAGTCTACAGTCGCCAGTCCACGCTTGAAAGCCTGGCAATCATCCTCGGTGGGGTTTCGCTGTCTCGATCAAGTTGTCGCTGTAGGGCGCAGCATGCTGCGCCCTTTCCGATGTCAGAATTAGTCCAGCGCCGAGCAGAACTCGAGAATTCTCTCCCGCGCGGATTTTACAGGCACGGCGAACGAAAGCCCAGCAGCCTCGTCGAGCAGCAAGATCACGCGGTCAAGTTCCCCTTCCCCGGCGCGTCCGGCCAGCGCCAGCCGGGTGGGATGAAACAGCTCGCGTCCGCGCAATTCCATCCCGTCCTTCAATGCCGTGACAATCTCCTTGAATCTTTCAGACGTCAGTGGAGCTCCATCCAGGAGCAACAGTGCCACTTGCCGAAGCACGTCCCGCGCCGCATACCGCGAAAGCACCACGTGGCTTTCTACCCTGGAGATGATTTCGCGCGCGTCGTATTGAAAAACCAGGCCCAGCAGATCGGCCAGGGCAGTGCGGTCAGCGGCGCGCCCTCCGAGCATCGAAGCGGCGCGTTCGCACCAGCCATGTTGCTCCGGCGAAGGCTCTGCAGCCAGCCAGCCGCGCTCGCGCAGGATGGCGAGAACGTCGGAGGCAGTGAACGGACTCGCAGCGGCAACAGGATCGTCAGAAGGATCGGCCGGAATCATGAAGAGAATTGTAGCGTAGGGGCGCAGCATGCTGCGTCTCTACGGGCACATTTTGAAAAATTAGCGGGAAGTGAGTGTAGCAATCACATGTGCCGCGATAGCTTCCCCGCGGCCAATCGCGTCGACGCCTTCGTTGGTCTTTGCTTTCAAATGAATCTTTTCGGCGCCCACGCTCAGCGCTTTTGCCAGCGCCTCCCGCATCTTCGGAAAATGCGGCCCCAGCTTGGGCTTTTCCGTAATGACCACCGCATCGACGTGCTCGATCGCAAAATGTTTCTCATCCAGCAGTCTTTTTGCATGTTCTAAGAAAATCAGACTGTTCGCGCCCTTCCACTTTGCATCCGTGTCTGGAAAATGTATCCCGATGTCGCCGAGCCCCGCCGCCCCCAGCAGCGCATCGCAAAGAGCATGCGCCAGCACATCGCCATCCGAATGCCCCACGGGCCCTTTGTCAAAAGGCAGCTCGATCCCGCCAACGATCAGTTTGCGGCCCTCGGAAAGGCGGTGCAGGTCATAGCCGATTCCGCAGCGCGTGCTCATGACTTCTTGCGCTCGCGTTCCAGGTAGAAGCGGGCCAATTCCATATCCGCCGGCTTGGTGATTTTCATATTTCGCTCGGAGCCGAGTACGACGTGCACATCGTGCCCCATGCGCTCGACGAGCCCCGCCTCATCCGAAGCATTCACCCCATCAGCCTCGGCGCGCGCAAAAGCTTCTTTCAGCAGTTTCGTAGAAAACGCCTGCGGCGTCTGCGCCAGCACCACGCGCTCGCGCGGCATCGTACCTGTTATCAACGCCACGTCCTCCGGCAAGCTGGCGCGCTTTACTTCCTTGACCGTGTCCATCGCCGGGATACCCAGAATCGCCGCCTCGCACCGCCGCGCTTCTTCGATCACGCGCGCAATCTGCTCAGGCGTCACGAAGGGCCGCACGGCGTCGTGCACCAGCACGATTTCCGTGTCGTTCGCCACCTCGCGCAATGCCGCAGCCACCGATTCCTGCCGCGAATCGCCGCCCTTCACGACGCGTACTGGCTGCTTGAATTTTTCCCGCGCGATTCGCTCTTTCAGGCGCGCCACTTCATCCGCCCGCGTCGCCACGATGATGTCCGTAACCTGCGGGCAGGCCGCCATGCGCCGCAGACTCAGGATCACGATCGGCGTTCCATCCAGCTCCAGAAACTGCTTGGGCGTTTCCGCGCCCATGCGCGTTCCCATACCGGCCGCGGGAAGAATGGCAGCGATTCGGCTCATGTTTGGAGCGATTCCGCCCAGACGCTTCAAGGCGTGGCCTCGCAAACTTCAGAGTGTACCTCAAGCGGGGTGTGGCGTGAAATCGGCAGCCTTGGCACGCCATCCCGTGCTGGCAGCCTACACTTCAACAGGAAACTTTATGAAATGAGCATGGGTGCTCCGTTGCGCATTGTCAACAATATGGCGTCAAGCAGATCTCATATCAGCAGAAGAGGAATTACCGAATGCAGTGGATAGAAACTTCCTATTATCTGACGTAGAGCCGCGGCACGCGCTGGCTCACAGCGCACAACAGATCCGAGGTTACCGTCCCGACGCCGCGCGCCACGCGATTGGCCGGCAGTATTTCCTTCCCGCCCGTGCCATAAATCGTGGCTACATCGTCGATCTCTGCGCCCTCCAC
>QHZB01000408.1 GCA_003224525.1 Acidobacteriota bacterium
CGGACGAAGGAAACCGCGAAATCGCGGGATATAACGCGGTCATCGCGACCTATGGCAGCTTCCTGGTCGGCGTGTCTACAGAGAGCTATCTCTATGAAAAGGGCGAGACCATCCGCGCGCATGTCGTCGCACGAGACTACGATGGGAAGCCAATTCAAACGCACGTAGACGTGACGCTGCAGACAAACCGTTACTGGAGGCAGTCCGATAAGGAACGGGCGATTGCTTCGCAGAGTGTGGAAACGGGCCCCGACGGCAATGTCACGGTGGAACTACCCGCCAACGAAAGCGGAAGCCTGACGTTGAAGGCGACGACACGTACTCCGGAAGGCCGCGAAGTGGTGGGGAGCAGTTGGCTATGGATACCGAGTTCCGATGCCGGCGGGTGGGGCGGCCAAAGCCGCGAAATCCGCATGGTGGCCGACAAGAAATCGTACAAGGTGGGCGAAACGGCTCGCGTCGTGGTGATGACGGGCATGCCTGAGACCTACTTGATGGTCACAACGGAAGCCAGGACGATCCAATCCAAGCGCGTGGTACACGCCACGAGCCCATCCGCGACGATCGAAATTCCAATTCGAAGTGACAATCAGCCCAATGTGTTTGTCTCGGTGGCTTTCTGGAAAGACAATCGTTTTTACACATCGAATAAGAATCTTAAAGTCCCTGCGGTTCAACAGAAACTCCAAATTCAAATTGAGCCCTCGCAAAAACAGTTTCAGCCGGGGCAAAAGGGAAGCGTGATAGTTCAGGTGCGGGATGTTGATGGCAAACCGGTCGCGGGAGAGTTCAGTATTGGGGTGGTGGACGAGGCCATCTACTCGATTTATCCGGACAGCAGCGGCGAGATTCACGATTTCTTTTACGGCTCTGTGTACGACCGGGTGACCACGGAATCTTCATTGGCGTTCTATTTCAGCGGCGCGGCCGGAAAGAAAGCGATGTTCCTTGCGTATCAGCGGCAGAACACGCCGCGGGCCCTTGCACAATTGAAGCCGGAGATCCCGGTTCAGCCGAAAATACGGAAACTCTTCCCGGACACAGCGCTCTGGCAAGCTGACGCGCACACAGACTCCAGCGGGCGGGCGACTGTTCAGGTGCAATTCCCGGATTCGCTTACGAGTTGGCGAGCGACGGTACGGGGCGTAACGCTGGATACGAAGGTGGGAAGCGCGACCAGCAATGTAATCGTGCGCAAGAATCTGATGGTGCGACTGGCGGTGCCGCGCTTTTTCCGCCAGGGTGATGAGGTTACCGTCTCCACCATCGTTCACAACTTCCTGTCTGAAGGAAAGACAGTGCAAGTATCCCTCGATGCAAAAGGGCTGGAACTGTTGACGCAGTCGAACGGGCAGATCGAAGTTCCCAGCAGAGGAGAAGTGAAATTCGATTGGCGGGTTCGGGCAAAGTCCGTCCGTGAATCGGTTCTGACCACGAAGGCGCTCACTAATCAGGAATCGGACGCTATGGAGATTACGCTGCCGGTGATTCCTTTCGGTGTGAAGCAAACGGAAGCAAAATCCGGTTCGTTGGTCGCGGCGGATCAGGAAGCAAAAGCGCAGATCACAGTGCCTAACAATCTCGAACAGACTGCGCCGACTTTAGACATCACCCTGAGTTCGTCGTTCGCGGGAAGCATCTTCTCCGCGCTGGATTATTTGACAAGCTATCCGTATGGCTGCACGGAACAGACGATGTCGAGTTTTCTCCCGAACGTCATTGTGGCCAAGGCACTGAAGGAATTGCGCGTGCCGCAGACGGTCAATACGCCGGAGCTCGCTAAGAAAATCGAAGCGGGAATGGAACGCCTGAAGGACTTCCAGCACGAGGATGGGGGCTGGGGTTGGTGGAAGGAAGATGAAAGCCAAGTCTTTATGACCGCTTACGTGGTCAGCGGCTTCGCCCAGGCCCACACGGCGGGATACGACATCGACGCGAGTTCTTTGCAGCGGGCTGAGAAGTGGCTCCACGATTCACTCGCGCAGCACCCGAACATGCGCAATGACCTCCGCGCTTATGTCGTTTACGCCTTGGCACTGAATGGCGTCGCGAAACCCGAGGAGCTGCAAGCGGCGTGGGAGCAGCGCGGTTCCATGACGGCGCAAGGCTCGGCCATGCTGGGTCTGGCGTTTTACGCCACCGGCGATGAGAACCGCGCAAAAGAAATCGTCAAGAAGCTCGAGTCCGACGCCGTCGTGGCTGAGCTAGACGCGTACTGGCCTTCCACCTACGACTACTTTATGGAATTCGAAATAGAAGATAGCGCTGAAACAACGGCCTATGCCGTACGGCTCTTGAGCCTGGCCGCACCGGAGAGCCCGCTGCTTCCCAAGGCGGCGTTCTGGCTAGTGAATCATCGCGACGGCGGCTACTTCTGGCTCAGCACTAAACAGACCGCAATGGTTGTCTTTGGATTAACCGAATATCTCAAGGCCAGCCATGAACTCGAGGCCGATTTCCAGACGGAGCTTTTCGTGAACGGAAAGCAAGTAGCCGCGAAGAAGTTTGCCGCAGCCGATGCTCTGAATCCGGTTCAGCCAAAATTCCATCTGGACGCTTCACAACTGCAACCGGGACCCAACGAGATCCGTGTTCATAAAGCTGGCAAAGGCCGGCTCTATTGGTCCGCAAGCGCGGCCTATTATTCGAAGGACAAGCATCTCGTCCAAAACGAGAAGCTTTCTCTCAACATCACGCGCGACTACTTCCGTTTGTCGCCGGAACAGTCGGGCGGCAAGATCGTGTATCAGCTGAACCCGCTCGCGGGCGAACTGCACGTTGGCGACGTGCTCGCCGTCCGCATGACCGTGGCTGGCAGTGAATGGCGGTATCTGCTAATAGAAGATCCGATCCCTGCGGGTGCGGAATTTCTCCAACGCGATGATCTGTACGAGCTGAAGGAAAAGCCAAGCTGGTGGGAGTATTGGTTTACGCGCCGCGAATTTCACGACGATCGCGCCGCCATCTTCCAGGAATACTTCAAAGGCCAGCACCAGTACGTCTATTTGTTAAAGATCGTGAACCCGGGAACATTTCAGGTGAGTCCCGCGATGGTTCAACCGATGTACCGTCCTGCCATTTTTGCAACGAGCGATGCCGCACTCGTGGAGGTGAAGTGATGCCGAGTTTTACGCCGGCTGTAGATGCGTTGAAAGCATGCTTCCGCGATTGGCGGCTCTGGGTGATCCAGTTCGTAGGGAACGCTTTGTTGTTCGCTCTTTTCATCGGATGGCTGTTCGTTCCCGTCGCGACTGCTTGGCATTTGATTTTAAACGTTCTCCTGGCGTTGGCTCTCCTAGCAGGACTCCTCGTGCTTCATGGGGGAACGCTAAACTATTTTTACGCACAGGATGGCGAGAATGAGAGTTTGTACGAAGTGTTCATCCGCGGAGTGTGGAATCTTCTCGCCATCGCGCTGTGTGCTGCAGTTGTGTATCTGTTGTGGTTGCTAGTCGGACAGCTCGGCAGCTACGAGCAATCTCTGCCGCCGTATCTTCGCTCGATAACTCCCACATTTGTCAGACGGTTTGCGGGACTGCCGCTATTTCAGGGAATCATTAGCGCGCTTTTCTTTGCTATACGGGGGATTTTGGTACCGGGATTGGCTCTGCCGCTTCTGGCAAGCGCTGCGTATTTTGGCTTTCGCGGACTAGGGCGTGACGGCCTGCAAATTTGGAAGAGGACCGTGTGGAGTTTTTCCTATTGGTCCATTGTGATTTCGGCAGTCCTCTTGGGCGTCTGGGTGACGGAGAAAATCATGGGATGGACTCCCAACTTCCGCAGTTCGACACTTTCGCAGGAAACTGTCAGTTTAGTGATTCGGAGCCTGGTGTCCTATTTTCTGGCGCTGTTCGCGTGGATGCTGGCCTGCTCAGAGATTGGCCGGCAACGCCAGATGTTCACTGATACTTCGGGTGATTCCAGCGGGAAGGCCGCTGCTTAGCCACGAAAGCACTTCTTGCTTTCCGTGCTGCGCGATTAGATCCGACATGATTCTGTGCGCAGAGGCATAGGCTAGTCGTGTATTTTTCTGGGTATCGCCGTGCTTTAGAATCTGCTCAATCTGCTCGATGGTCATCGGCACGTATGCCGCCGCGGGGAGTTCGGAGTCAGAAAGGTACAAGACCAGCCCCTCCCGGAACCATAGCGGTGTATTGGCCGAGGCTCGCGCTTCAATCAGCAGATGAAAGAGTTCGTGCTGGAGCGTGGATTCCAAGATGGAGCGGCGCCGCAGTTCCTTGATCGGCTGCAAGCGAATTGTAAAGCTGCGAGTCGAGGCCGCAACCCATCCCGGCTGGCCTGTCGTATCGCGATAACTTTCTAGAGTCGGGAATACTTGGAGCTTCACGCGGGTAGAAAGAGTCCATCCCACGGAGCGTTCATTGCGCTCCAGAATCTGGTTTGCCACGGGAAAAATTTCGGAGTCGACGTCAGGATTTGTGCTGATGAGATCAAAACGTTCATCCGAGCGTTGTTGCCAAGGCTGCTGTGTCGCGCGCGACAACTCAGTGTTCGGGTAATAAAAGGCGAGGATTTCTCGGTAGTTCTTGCCTTCTCGCGCCATCTCGTCCGCGCCCGCCTGGCACATTCCAACGCCATGCCCGGCTCCATGCCCAGAGAAGACGACTTGCTGACCGACACTGCGGACTTCGTACAAGTCGCTTCGGATGTTATTCCAGCCGAACAAACGGTTGACGGCAAAACGAAGGGAGGAGGCGGAAACCGAGAAATGGTCCGGTGTACCGCCCAAGAGAACTGCTGAGTGCGCACGGCCACTCGCGCTGCGGTGGTTGACCTCGAAAGTTGTCCAACTCTTGGGCGTCTTGATACCCGATGCCCGCAGGGCCTCATCAATCTGTCCCACAGACAGAGTGACCTGCCATCGCAATCCTCCTGACGTAACGCAGAAAGGATCCGAATGGGCGACAAGGTATGGCGCTGTAACTTGGGGCCAAACTTCGGCAGCGTTCGCGAGCGATCCACCACAATTCTGGTGGTAGTAGGTTGCTGCGAGCTGCCCGTCGTATAGCAGGATCTCTCCCTGTGTTGACGTAACGGCAGAGTGCACCGCGAAACTGGGGTTCCTCCAGTGCAGTGCCTGACAGTGAGTGGTATCGCAAAAGTCGAACCCTTCTAGAGCATGCTGGCCCGCAAACCTCTCTGCGTAGGTCCGGGCTGCCACCGCCATTGCCTTGAGCGCTTCCTCATTCTGAAAATCGCCACTTTCGGCCATCAAAACGCGTTCTACATAGCCTTCCAGGGGCATCGTCGCGATCACCACAAGATCGCTGGGACGATCCTTGAGAAGGAGGGGATATTCGCCCTTGAACACCGGGCCATCGGCTCTATGTAACTCGTAACTACCGGTTAGAAGCACCTCTCCCTTGCCAGCAGTTCCGCTTGCCTTGGCCTCCGTTGCGGGCAAAGGAAATATCAGCTGCTGGCCTGTTTGCTGCTCGCAATCGCGGCAGGTCTTCCAATGAAGCTGTCCTTTCACTGCGGTGATGATCAAAGCCTTCGGAGGATGCGCCGAATAGATGCGAACACGAACCTCACCTGCTAATGAGGGGCAAGCACAAAATAGGCTAAGCAACAACAGGGGAGGAGCGGCTCTCATCGTTTGTTCACGAAATTCGCGTACTCAGCGAACACGGGTTGGGCCAGTTTGGCCGCATCGAGCCCGTGTCCTTGGGGGAGGTACACAACGAGTGCGATCTCCGGTTGATCTGCAGGAGCGTACCCAACAAACAAACCGTGTGTGCGCGCTGTGTTCGGCGCAGTTGCGGTTCCTGTCTTGCCAGCGATATGCATGCCATCGATATAGGCAGCATGCGCGCTGCCATACGTGATGGCGTGCTCCAGGCCCTCGAAAACTGCCTTGGAGAGCTGGGTATTCTCCGTGCGCTTGCGCAACGCTAGCTTGCGATATGCCTCAAGCAACTCCAAAGGCGTCACCTCGACTCCACGCTCGCCCAAGGCAGCAAGTTGGATCTCTTCCGAGGTAGTCAGACGGTTTACGTGGCCTGCGGCTTCGGGCTTCCCCAAGCCGGTTGGAGAATCCAGACCCGCCCGCCGCAAGGCTTCCACAAGTTCGCGCGGACCTAGGCGAGAAGCAGCTTGAGAGATGTAGGAATTACAGGAGTAGGCGATGGCATCATCAGCGTCTGGCTCGACGATTTCGGTCGTATGGCTGCAATCCATTCGGATGTTTCCAATGTAAAGAGGGCGCTTGCATAAGAAGTGCTGACTTGGGTCGAGTTTCCCGGAGTCCAAAAGTGCTAAGAGAACGAAGGGTTTGAGAGTGGATCCTGGGCGGACGAGCTGTGCGGAAGCGAGTTCCAGGTTGTGAGAAGCAAGCACTTGCTGTGAGGTGACGCTGACGACGACGATAGTGCCCGGCTGTCCCGCTATGGCTTCATTGATCGCACCCTGCAGCTCGCGGGATGGTGATTTCGACTGCCGTGGACAATTAGCCAGACCGAGAGTCGTAGATAAAACGAGTACCAGTGAAAGTCTGTGGGACACGAGTCTATCTTAAACGCTTGGTTTCTTCCCAATTGAGGCATCTTTAGGCGGTGTTCAATCTCAATCAACGAGGGGCGTGGCGATGGCGGCTTAGTTTGTAGACGGCCCGTTGTCGTCGATTCCCGCGAGCACAGGCGGGAACTCTTCGGCGAGCATCTCCCTACGGACCGACGCAAGCATCTTACAGACGACGAAACC
>QHZB01000409.1 GCA_003224525.1 Acidobacteriota bacterium
CTTCAGATGGAACTTTGTCGTACTTGCCGTCACGCACAGCATGTGCGCTTTGGATCACCGGCTCGGTGTTGCCGGCAGCGGCCTTGTAGTCGCCCTCTCCGGTATAGCCAGTCCAGCCAGAACTGATTTCACTGGCTGCCTGACCACTAAGCGGAAATGGACAAGCGCCAGCCACCAACATGCCAGCCGACGCCACCAATGTGCCATCGAGGAAATCACGGCGAGAAATAGACTCGTTCAGACCAAGGATCTTATCGAGATGAGGACACCGACTCACCGCGATCTCCCTTTCAGCTCGTTTTCACGACGGCGTTGGGTGTGCCCCCGAGAACTTTCCCATCGCTTACTTTCTATTATCTTCGGTTGATACCGTATGCTTTCGTTGTCTGTCGTTCGTGGTGCACATTATTTAAGATCGTCGCTCCTGTCAAGCAGAAAGGCGAGAAGCGGAGAAGCGCAGAAGCGACTAGATTCTTGGGGCAGGTCGTGTCGATGAAACGCGAGAAATCAGATGGGAAAAGCGAGGGTGCCGTGAAAAAATCGACTGGCGAAAGATATGGTCCCGAAGGGCTCGGGTCTTCTCTCGAGTCGGATACCATTGAGGGCAAAGTCGGTCACCGCGAGTGCCGCTTGGCCGCCAACGACTGCATCGAACGCGTTGCCACCCGTCTGCAAGATGCGGCGGGCCGCCTCTGTCGCTTCCGCCTTCATCGATGACACTGCTGCCTGAATCAACATGCATGAAGAAGCGTTCTCTTCGAAACTGTCATGAGTGCCTCCCTGAATTGCATTGTGCATTCTACACGGTCTAAGAACCTTGGTTTTACGAGATGCAATGTTGGTCGAGCCGCGCCGACGACCGGTCTGGCCTATAAATCCTGCTGTGGGAAGTCGGAAGCTCAAATTGGCGCTTGCCGCCGATTGCGGGCGGATCACGAGGAACTCTGACGTAACGCGATTAGGTAAGGGTTGCCGGAAGTAATGTTGCGGTCGGGTTCAATGGAATAACTTCCGCATAGCTAAAAATAACCGGTCCACACCGTTCGACACCGTAAGTGTCATTGAATCAACTATGAAAGGGCCAGACTGCATTTTCGGTAGGCACAGTCGCCGATGTCGGGCTTGAAGAGATCACAAGTTCTGGCCCAGTTCCCACGGTGGGAAAGCTGTCTAAGACACTACTCCGGGTTTGCGTAAGTCGGAGTGTGTCGTCCGTTAGTAGCCATCGCTCAAGCGAATTTCGCCGACCCAGAAGTCTGGAAGCCAACTAAATGCCGTCCGAAATCATTGCGGCCCTGCGTCAGCAATTCCGCAAGAAATTCCGGAGCATTGATAATTGCAGGAACTTGGACGAGAACGTTCTAAAACCCTGGCTGTATTGCGAGGACGACATTTCAATCGGTAAGGTCTATTGCTCGCAAAAGGGATGGTTTGTGGCTGAGATGAAACGGGCCGAATACCGCAGCGATGGCCCGATCGAAGGCGGCGGACCGTTTGATGCCCAGTGGTACGTGGTTGAACCTACCGGAGCAATCAGATTCTTGGACTCCGGAATGCGGCTTGTTGATGCGGGCGACTACGACCGTGACGGAAAATCCGAGCTTCTCTTTTCCATCAATCGCTACGGCATCGGCGGGTATGAGCTGTTTTTACGATGAATTCAGGAAGCACGCCACACTTCAATTCATTTATCACTGAATCCGAATCTCACGCGGCACAGAGATCTCTTTACGTATAGGGCGCATAGATAGCACGCAGCCGACACGCAGCACGACTTTTCTGGCCATAATGGGTTGATAGGGATAGCAGAGCTAAGGCCGATTTTGCGCGCTCAGGGGGTAAGCAAACAGGCTAAAAGCTGCACTAGACTAGAGGTGAGGATAATGCGAATTATTACGTCGCTGGGATTACTGCTGCTGGTTGGTGCGATGCTGGCCGTGCCTGCCCCGTCCCAGGCACAAATTGCTGTGGGCGTCTCGGTCCGGGTAGGACCGCCGGTTCTCCCAGTGTATGCCCAGCCAATCTGCCCAGGGCCAGGCTATATCTGGACTCCCGGATACTGGGCTTACGGAGACGAAGGATATTATTGGGTGCCGGGAACGTGGGTAATGGCGCCGGAGCCTGGTCTCCTGTGGACGCCGGGTTATTGGGGCTTCGCGGAAGGTGTTTATGTATGGCGCGCCGGCTACTGGGGGCCGCACGTCGGCTTTTATGGCGGTATCAATTATGGGTACGGCTACACGGGCGTTGGTTTCTGGGGCGGCGAATGGCGTGGCAGAGAGTTTGTCTACAATCGCGCGGTGACCAACATCAACGTCACGGTGGTTCACAACACGTACAACCGCACGGTGGTGGTGAACAACGTCAATCGCGTCAGCTTCAATGGCGGCCCGCACGGGATTCAGGTGCGCGCAAGCGAGCGCGAAAGGATTGCGGAACACGAACATCACTTCGAAGCGCGGCGAGAGCAGATCGAACATGAACACGCCGCTCGCGCCGATCGCAGACAATGGGCCTCTGAAAATCACGGACGTCCGGCGGTTGCTGCCAGCGGACGGCCCGGAGAGTTCAAAGGGCGCGATGTGGTAACAGCTCGAGAAGCGAGGGACAATCGGCCAAACGGGCACGGACCGGTGGAGCATCATGACGATCGTCCTGGAAGAGATGCGGCCGCGAGAAATGCGAACCGCAATGACCGTCCGAGCGGACCAGCGAATCGGGAGCATGAACCGCCTCGGACCGGCAACCCGCATACCAGCAACGCGCGCGACACGCATCCGGAGCCGTCGCACGGCAAGGATGCACATGCGTCAGAGTCCCACGGAAACAAGGGACACGAAGTCCAGCGCGAGAATCCAGGAAAAGGGAACAAGGACAATAAAAAGCCCTGACCAGCGCTAATAATCGATCTACCTTGAAAGAAAGCCAAGCCGCGTGCCAGTTGCCCGGCTTGCTTTTTGGACGCCGCGCATGTTCGGCAGCTAGCGGGTGGAAGTCCCAACCTGTCTCTGGGGAATTGTTATTTCGCCCATAATTCCTCAGTGTTCCCCGTCCCGCTACTACGATTCCGCGATGCGCAATCTGGTCATTCTTTTCATCCCTGTAATATGGATGACATTCGGGCGTTTTGTCGGGAGTCGATTTTCGGGACCGCCTGGAGCCTTCGGCTGCAAATGAGATGAGCCCGGCGCAAATGAGAACGTCTAACTCTAACAAAATCAGCAGAACGGAGCGTCCACAACCTTTCTCTCGTGCACACCCGTCATTTCAGTCCAACTTTGGTCCAACTCAAGGGCGAGATAAATGGCGCGTTCCCCTGTTCGCATGGCCTAACCAAAAGGGCTCCAGGTCTCCCGGTGTGCGATTCTTCCGCAACCAACTGACGCGGAAACGCCTGAATGCGTGAGCACCGGTCTTCGGCTGCTCCTAGCCCTTGAGGATTCTGTGGAGATTTCGCCGCAAGAGGTTCGACAGCGAGAGCGGTCTTCCATTCCGAGTGCAGAATAAAAGTCCGGATTTCCGGTCGCCAATGAACGCCTTGAGTAGAACTGCCACCGACGAACGCAAATCCACGTCTCTGAGTCCTGTCGTTCGCGAAAATGATATCGGGCGCGAAGGGCTTAAGAATCAGCGACATCCATATCGACGTGAGAGCTTGGGAAGGCAAGGCATGTAACACATTGTTACACGGTCTTTAGGCGGTCAGAGGAGATTTTCGGTAGGCATAGTCGGTCTTGTCTTGTTCGCAGATATAAGTCCTACTGTGCCACGGCCATTTCCTCGAACCGGACTTCTGCACCACATAGCGGAACTGCAGCCAAGTACCATGCGAGTGCGCCAACTGGAAGAATAACTTCCGGTTAAGCCCATTATCCGCCACGATCAGCAAACACTAGGCATATCGTTACTAAACTGGCGCCTCACATCCGCGGCCGCCTCCCAGGCGTTTCTCTGAACTAGCCGTTTTCGACGCGCGCCTTTATATCCGAGTACGCCGCATCGATGAGCCTGCTTAGCGCTGCGGCGTTTGTGGCCGTTCCCGGTCTCAGCTTCACATGGCGCATGAACTTGCCGGTGCCTTGCAACAAGCGGTCCGGATCCGGCAGCGCTGTGCCGTGAAAGAACCCCACGTTTAGGTGCGAAGTGAATACATTGACGTAGCCGAAGGGCGCATCTCCCAAACATGCGACCGGACAGCCGTCATGCAAAAGCTCCCGGACTTCGTCCCCGCATTTTCGCATCACCTCAAACCACTGATGCGCGATGGCTCCCAATTCACCGGCATGCTCTTTCATCCACGCATCGATGGCGGGATCCCGCTCGACAGCGCCGTCGAATCGCAGCAATTCTGTTCTCATCATCTCTCTACTTTCTGCTTTCGAGAGCTGTGGTTACGTAACGGAAGGTTTGCCCGTCACCCGCTCCCACTGGGAAAATTCGCAGCAACTCTCTGACACGCCCCAAGTCACAACTAACACGTTGAGTTGTTGTACCACCGCAGGACTCGGAGAGCGCGCAGTGTGTTCCAGCGGCTTGCCCTGCCGACACCCGTCTCCATTTCCAAGGGAATTTGTTCAGCATGAAGAAGGTTCAGTGGCCACCGTCCGTTCTGGTGGCGGCGCTCCATCACGGTTTCGATGGCGTCACGGACGCGGCTGTCGGGCTTAATTCCTGCATTTCGCAGATAATCGAGTCCGCGCAGCACGTCGTAGTGCCAAAACGTCGGGAACGAGAAGCGCAGCCAGCGCTTGTCGATGACTTTGCCAGTTCGAAGCGAGCGGAGCATGCGGCGCTCGAGCAGATAGTTTTCGGCCCGCTTGCGAGCCTTAGTGACGGCCGCCGATTTGCGCCCTGCCCGCTCGTATTCGAGGAGTCCTTCGAGCACGCAGATGGTAGTGTGGAACGAAGAGCGCCGGCTGGGGGGGCGTTTCGGCGACAAGAAGGGCCATGCTTCGCAGTTCCAGCCGCCATCTTCGAGCTGCTCGCCCAGGAGTTGATTCGCCAGTGCGTGGTTCGGCTCCTTGAAATACGAACTGATGCCGAGGATTCTGCCGTTGATGCAGGGCTCCGTTTCACCGTGAAGGTAAGGCCGGTTGTTGAGCGGCTTAAACACGAGCCGCTTGTCGACGCGGTCGATCATTCGGCGAGCCTCTTTGCTGGTGGGGTCGAGACCGAGGTCCATCAAGGCGACGAGACTGTATAGGGTAATAAGGTCCCACTTCGGCCCGCCGCCCCAGTGGCCGGCAAGAGATTGGCGGGCGAGAAGTTGGGCTCCCCAGCCTTCGGTTGCGACGCGCGACCGCTCGGCTGCAATCGCGTTGGTAGCTTCACCGGTGAGGTCCCTCATGACCTGCCAACGGATGGCCGGGTCAGAATCGAGGAGCCATTTAATGTGCGCGAGCCGGGGTGCGTAATCGTGTAGGCGCATTGGTCCGTTATAGCACGTGGTGTTTCAGTTTTGACCCGCGCGCCGAGTGGCGTTCACCTTGTCTCCTGTGGCAGAAGTGGGCCGCAAAAAGCCTTCTGGGCGGATTGTCGGGCTTAACCGGAAGTTATTCCGGGAGTTATTCCGGGCCAGAAAGTCCCGTTCGAGCAAATGGCCGTGCGTGCAGGTAAGGCGTGCCGTTCCGGGTCTCGAACACTAGCCCGAGTTTAACCGCCACCAGAGAGCGAATACGAGTCTAAGCCGCTGCTGGTGCGGTCGCGGTCTATGTAGGGTTGTATGACCTACGAGCTGCGATAGCGCTCAAGACCGAGAGTCTTGACGAGTTGGCGCTGGGTTGGGTCCATGTCCGCCAGGACGGTTCGAGCAAAAGGCTTCTGGGAGGCAGATGCTCCAGGGTAGAGCAGCGTCACCTCGCGAATATCGGTAAGCGCGTCCATCATCTTCGCAATGCTGAGCGGGATGCCTGCCTGTGCGAGCTTGCGCCGTAACAGGTTCAGCAGCAGCAAGGCGAGCACGCAGTAAAAAGCGTGAACCTTGAGCTTCTGGTCCGTCCAGTGGAAAGCGGGACGGAAGGTCAGATAGTGCGGATCCTTAGTCGAAAGTCGGCTTCCACGTGGTGTTGGGCGCGATAAGCAAGAACGATCTTGATTTATAACAGAACGCTGTTGACATGGCAGCAGCTATGTTATTGATTCCACGGTTGGCTCGCGTTTTGGCGAGCCAAGGGCCGGTGCCGCCGACGACGAAGAAATTCCATTCGCGGCGGGGCTCGCCGTGTGGTTACCCATTATTGCCTGATCTGGAACGCCTAGTGGAACCGGCAACCCGTGGCGACCCGATGCGGGTACTGCGCTGGACATCGAAAAGTCTGCGCCACTTGTCAGCGGCGTTGCACGGTCAGGGACATTCGGTTTGCCCTCACGTGATTGCTGACTGCCTGCGTGAACTGGGATACAGTTTGCAGGCCAACCGTAAAACCCGGGAAGGCAGCAGCCATATGGATAGGGATGCCCAGTTTCACTACATCAATGATCAGGCCAAAGCGTTTCTGGCGGCGAATGAGCCGGTCATTTCAGTCGATACCAATTAGGCACGATTCCGGATTATGCAGGAGTTTTCGGGCTACGATTGCTCGTGAGAAGCCAGAGGCCTGCTGACGTGCATATTTCAGGCCCCTGGCGGCATGGCTCGCGTTGTTAACCGTGCATAATCAAAGTCTTCCAGAAAGGCAAGTACCGGTGTTTCGGCTGGAACGACTCGTTTTAGCGCTCGGCGCTTGAAAGTGTTTTGGGGGCCCGCTTTTTCATGGTCAAATCCACTTCTACGTACATGTGCGTAGTCGCGGAACTTTCGTGGCCGAGCCACAAGGCAATGACAGTAATGTCGACACCCCGACTGCAGCATGTTCATTGCAGTCGCCTGACGATGTGGGGCGACCTGCGAACTTAAGACGCTCTCTTCCAACCAAGTTGTGATACGTCCGCTTTGGTCTCGAACTCACAAAGAGAACACCGTCATTATGTGGGGTACAAATCCGCCGAATGGGCGAAAATCAGCGGAAATTTAGCGAAACGCAGCGATGGTGGAGAAACCGCGCATAATCCGGAACCGCGCCTAATTGGTTATCGAAATGTTGCGATAACACGAAGAAGAAAGAATTGGTAGGCAATTTCAA
>QHZB01000410.1 GCA_003224525.1 Acidobacteriota bacterium
GTGAGAACAGTCTGCACGGAGGCATCAAGGGTTTCAACAAGGCCGTGTGGACCGCCAAAATTATTCCCGCCAAAGACGGCCAGTCGCTGGAACTTTCCTACCTCAGCAAGGACGGCGAGGAAGGCTTCCCCGGAAATTTGAAAGTGAGTGTGGTCTACACCCTGACGGATTCGAACGCATTGCGGATCGCTTATTCCGCGACCACCGACAAAAAAACCGTCGTCAATCTCACCAACCACTCTTATTTCAATCTCGCCGGCCAGGGTTCCGGCGATATTCTCGGCCACCTGCTGATGATTCAGGCCGACAAGTTCACTCCCGTCGATGCCGGCTTGATTCCCACCGGCGAATTCCGCGACGTCGTCGGCACCCCGTTCGACTTTCGCAAACCGTTGGCCATCGGCGCGCGCATCGATCAGGACGAAGAGCAATTAAAACTTGGCGGCGGCTACGACCACAACTTTGTCCTGCAGCGTTCGAATGACTCCGGGGAATCCCTGGCCGCCCGCGTCCTCGAGCCCGCTTCCGGCCGCATCCTGGAAGTTTGGACCACCGAGCCAGGCGTGCAGTTTTACACCGGAAATTTTCTCGACGGCAAAACTTCCGGCAAAGGCGGCGTCGCCTATCCGAAGCGGTCGGCCTTCTGCCTGGAAACGCAGCACTATCCCGATTCTCCGAATCAGCCCAAATTCCCGTCCGTGGTCTTGAATCCCGGCGAGCGCTACCACACCATCACGACTTACAGGTTTTCCGTCGAAAAGTGACGGCCGGCACCTGGCTGTCGGCGTTTGACCTGAGAGTTTAGGCCTGGTTAAAGGTTTCCGCCGCCGAAGCCTTGCATAACTCCAAAAAGCGCAGTAAGGTGCGCGTTGTAAACGTTAACGGTATCTATCCCAGGTCCTGAAGCGGAGCTATGACCCAACCTTCCAGCACTCCCATGACACTAGGTGTCATCGTCGGAAACCGCGGTTTTTTCCCCGATCACCTCGCGCGTTCCGGCCGCTTGGACATCGTCGCTGCCCTCACCGTCAAGGGCATTCGGCCGATCATCCTTGATGAGAACGACTCCAAGTTTGGCGCGGTGGAAACCCGCCAGGAAGCAGCGCGTTGCGCCGACCTTTTCAAGAAGCATCGCGAGCAGCTCGATGGAATCGTGGTGACGCTGCCAAACTTCGGCGACGAACGCGCCATTGCGGAAACCATTCGCATGGCGAATCTGGGTCTTCCCATCCTGGTGCAGGCTACGCCGGATACGCCCTCGCGCATGACCATCCGCGACCGCCGGGACAGTTTTTGCGGAAAGATGTCCGCCTGCAACAACCTCGCACAGTACGGAATCCCTTATTCGCTGACGACGCTGCACACCGAGGCCCTGGATTCGGAGATCTTTCGCACGGACCTGGACTGGTTTCTTGCCGTCTGCCGCGTCGTGAAAGGTCTCAAAAAATTACGGATTGGCGCCATCGGTGCGCGCCCGGCGGCCTTCAACACGGTGCGCTATAGCGAAAAAATTCTCGAGTCCGCGGGAATCTCCGTCGAGACACTGGACCTCTCGGAAGTTCTGGGGAGGATTGGCCGGCTCAAGGACGACGACAGCAAAGTCGTTGAGCGCCTCAGGGGCATTCGCCAGTACGTCTCCACGAACAGCATTCCCGACGCCGCGCTCGTCAAAATGGCCAAGCTCGGCACGGTCATCGACACCTGGATGCGCGATACCGAAGTGAACATCAGCGCCATTCAGTGCTGGACTTCGCTCGAGGAATATTTCGGCGTTGTCCCCTGCACGGTCATGAGCATGATGAGCGACCAGGGCCTTTCCAGCGCGTGCGAAGTGGACGTCGCGGGCGTGATCGGAATGCACGCCTTGCAACTGGCTTCACAAACGCCCAGCGCTTTGCTGGATTGGAACAACAACTATGCCGACGATCCGGACAAGGCGGTGTGCTTCCACTGCAGCAACCTGCCGAAACATTTCTTCAAGGAATTCCGCATGGACTTCCAGGAAATCATCGCCGGAACCGTCGGCAAAGAGAACACCTTTGGCACCGTCGTGGGGCGCGTGAAAAGCGGCCCGATGAGCTTCGCGCGATTCTCTACCAATGACCGCGCAGGAAAAATCTCCGGTTACGTCGGCGAAGGCGCTTTCACCGAGGATTCCCTAGAAACCTTCGGCGGCGCGGGCGTCGTTCGCATCCCGCAGCTGCAAAAGTTGCTGCGCTTCATTTGCGAGCGCGGCTTCGAGCATCACGTCGCTGCCAACTTCTCCACCGTCGCTTCTGCCGTCTACGAAGCGGCAACGCGCTATCTTCATTGGGACATCTACTGGCACAAGCCCTGATCGCCGAGAGCTTTTCCGCTTGGGGCTTTTGACTCTTCCTCCATCTTCTGGCCATATCCTTTTTTCTTAAGATTTTGCGCATTCTTGCGCGTCCCCATTCATCGGGACCGCTGGGAACGAGGGATCTCTTACCGTTGGCGGGGTTGCGAGAAGTTACCGCTTTGCTGCGGCCGCGGCCAGGCTGGACTGCATCTCGCGCGTCAGGTGGGGGACGATGCCGAGGAGACGTTCGATGAGCATGAGCTGGCCGCGGTGGTGCATTTCGTGTTCTTTCACCGAGAGAATCATCTCGAAGCGGCTCTTGGAGGTTGGGGTCATGCCCGGGGCCATCTGGACCTGCTCGGCGAGGAAATCGTCGGTGAGCCCCTGCAACCATCCGGCCCATTTCTCGCCGGAGCTACGGAGCATCTCGATAATCTGGTCCTTGGTGCGGGGTTCTTTTTCTTCCGCCTCCAGGCGCTTCATGATCGCGGGGAAATCGAATCCTACAAGCGTCCTTCTGCGTTCGGTGGAGTGAATCTGGTACTGGAAGTTGTGCACCAGGGCGATATGGGCCAGCAACTAGCCGGGACTGCGAGTGTCGAGGGCCGGTCGAAAGGTGTATTTCTCTTCGGGAAGGTCCTGCGCTATGACGAGCGTATTTTTTCGGACGGTGCGGAAACTGTCGGCCAATTCTTTAGCGGAGTAGCAGTTCATGGGACCTCGCTCCTAAATCGAGTGACAAGTTGTCCTTGGAGAGATCAGGGACTGAAGTTGCATTTTAGCACACCGAGGCGATTGATGTTACGGGAGCGGCACAGAGGGCACGGAGGGCACAGAGCGGCACCCGCAGCCGCAAGAAACAGGGTCGAAGACCCCACCCGTATAAACCAAGGGTTGGGGCATTCAGCGAAGCGAACTACTTGGGAACGCGAGCTTTTAATGGTGCGGCCGGCTGGGTGACGAAACCTTTGGCTTCGGGGCTGCGAGTGCTCCAGTCTTCGGGAGGAAAGGCGATGCGCCAGAAGCGAGGGGAAGGCTCAAGGAACTCAACGGCTACTTCGGATTTACCGGCGTGGGGCTCCCTGATTTCCACGACCTCGCCCTGAAGTTCTTCGCCCGATTTGACGTTGCGGATGGTAACCAATTGGCCGCGCGTGACTTCCTCGGCCAGAAGAATCAGCGCGCCTTGCGCGTTGACCACGGAGGTAAAGGTTTCCTCGGAGAATCGGTGTCCAATGGGCCGGTCACCAGTGATGACGATTCCAATGGAGAGCATGACACCATGACTGCGCCGCGTATTTTTTTTCTGGCGGGTAGGAATGGAAGTCACAAGTCTTCTCCTTGTTTGCCTGTGCGCGGGAAAGGGCGAAATTCC
The DNA here is from genome assembly GCA_003224525.1 of Acidobacteriota bacterium. Taxonomy (GTDB): domain Bacteria; phylum Acidobacteriota; class Terriglobia; order Acidiferrales; family UBA7541; genus Acidiferrum. The sequence goes on from QHZB01000410.1 coordinate 3,696, forward strand.
ACGTTTCTTGGAGAGCAATTTGCGAACCAATGCCCAACGATGAGAAAAAAATTTACCGAGCGGGCCGTAAAGCCTCCGCGTTTTAGGCCTGGGATATAAGGCCCTGGCAACCCGCTGCCGCCACCCTTGCCGCGGGTGGCATGCCGGGCGATGGCGCTCCTTCCCTAAGCCAGGCCTTGCGGGGATCGCCGGAAGATGAAGCTGGCGTCCGGGACGCTTCTAGTCAACAATTCAATGTCATGAGCGGATTTACCGGAATGCGGGTGCTGGCGCTGGAGAGCCGCCGCGCCGAGGAACTCGCCAAATTGATCACCACCTATGGCGGACAGCCCATTGTTGCGCCTTCCATGCGCGAAGTGCCGCTGGAATCCAACAAGGAGGCGCTAACCTTTGCCACGAGACTTCTCGCCGGTGAGTTTGACGTGGTCGTATTTTTGACCGGGGTCGGTACACGCACGCTGCTGGGCGTTGTGGAAAAGGTCCACGACCGCGGCGAGTACGTCGCGGCGCTTCAGCGTGTGATAGTTGTGGCGCGCGGGCCGAAGCCCGTCGCCGCCCTGCGCGAAATCGGTATAACTCCTGCCATCACCGCCCCCGAACCCAACACTTGGCACGAACTGCTGCGGGCGCTTGATGATGCCGGCAAGGCTTCGCCTGAGCGCGGTTTGCAAGGGGCGCGAGTCGCCGTCCAGGAATATGGCGTTTCCAATCCTGAATTGCTGGCTGGGCTTAGGGAACGAGGCGCACAAGTCACGCGCGTGCCGGTCTACCAATGGGCGCTGCCGCGCGACCTGGCTCCCCTACGGGCCGCGATATCAGCGATTGCCGAAGGAACTGTGGATGTCGCGCTCTTTACGACCGCAGTTCAGGCGGTCCATCTCTTCCAGGTTGCTGCGGAGATGAATCTGGAAGAACCGGTGAGGAATGGTCTAAATCGAGCCATAGTGGCTTCCATCGGGCCAACTACATCGGAAGAATTGGAGCGGCGGGGGATCCGGGCCGACCTCGAACCCTCGCATCCGAAGATGGGTTACTTGGTGAAGGAAACTTCTGAGCAGGCAAAGGAACTTCTTGGCCGAAAAAGGCAGGGAATTGCCTCCGCCGGTTGAGGCAAACTAGTGTTGAAGAGACTTTGTGCGAACCGGTCAGTTAGAGTTTGCGCCTGCGGCCGCTCCCATGGCCGACGCAGCGCCAGGAATCACCTCGAAATCGACCCCGGCCTGGGCAAGAGCTTCCGTCTCGTCGTCAACATGAGCGGATGGAAGTGCTTCGTTCGCTTTAAGCCGCACAACCTGATGTCCTTCCCGCGCTGCTGAGATGAGCAGGGAATGAATTTTTTCCTGGAGATTTCCCGCCTGCAAACTGAGTTTACGCACGTTGCGCACCTGCGCTGAAGCGGGAACTAATTCGAGGATTTGTGGCGAAACCAAGTCGTCGTGCAAAACAACTTCGGCGGCGCGAAGTACGCGCACCGCTTTGACGGTCAGGAGATCGGTATCACCTGGACCGGCTCCCATCAGATAGACCTTACCCTTCATGGCTAGAGCTTGCATTGGATTCTATCCCGCCACCGGCATGAGCCAGCGGCTCTTCTTGCGTCGGCAGCTCGAACAAACCGTCAGTCGCTGACACCGCACTAAAACACTAGCACCGCGGCTGACGGGTGGAGGTGCGGAAGAACGAATTCTCTGAATCGATATTTTTGATAGCAGGAGACGAGAATCGACCAGGTTGCCGAGAAAGCGGGCAACTCAACCGGAGCGATTCGAATGGCGGCGATTTCGGAGAAACTCTTCGAATGCCTCCTCGCTGGCGTCCTGGTGGAGCAGGCGTTTCCGTTCTTCAGGATCCAGGTTCGTGGAGAAGAGCTTGTCGCGAAGTTCACCTAGTTGCGCGAGCCATTCTTCGTATTCCGGTCCGAACTGATCTTCGAGTTGTTTTCTGAGGCGCTGTGCAAGGGCCGGGCTCTGTCCAGCGGTGGAAATGGCGATCTGCAGCGCTCCACGTTGTACGACGGAGGGATAGTAGAAATCGCAAAGAGGAGGGACATCCACAATGTTGCAGAGCACGCCACGCTGCGTGGCTTGAGCGAAAATGCGCTCGTGGAGATCCGTGGAGGACGTGGCTGCGACAACCAAAAACATTCCTTTAAGATCGTCCGGTTGAAAAGGCCGCTGATGCCATTCGATGCTGTTCGAATGCGCCCAGGAGCGCACTTGCGGAGTCGCCTCGGGCGCCACCACGCGCACGCGACCGCCGGCCTCGAGGAGGCTGGCGATTTTGGATTCGGCGATGGTTCCCGCTCCGACGACCAGGCAGGGCCGGGCCGAAAGCTTGAGGAACATGGGGAAGAGCTTTGCAGGTTTCATGTTTTCACTCAGCGCGCTCCTCGCTGAAGGGTGAGCATCAAGTTTAAAGCAAATCTGACCCGTCATTGTACTCATGGTCAAGGCGAGAGCGCGGGGATTTTGATTTACGAGAGACGATCGGGAGTCAACAGAGCAGTCATTTCGAGGACGCGGTGATAGTAGTCGCGCTGGGTGAGTTCGGAAGCCGCGGCATCGTCGATAATGAAAGTCACATCGGGATGGAGCTGAAGGGCGGAGGCGGAAACAGCGGACGTGATGGGGCC
>QHZB01000502.1:0-902 GCA_003224525.1 Acidobacteriota bacterium
TTATTGGGCGCCCGCGGATGTGTTTGGATCCGGCAAAGTGCTGATCTTCGGTCACGTGATCGACAAAGATGGTTCACCTTACTCCGCCGACATTCGGGGAGTCCTGAAGGGTTATGCCGACAATCTCCACGAGAAAAAGGGCTATACGCTCAACGCCGCGAACGAAATCGAAGGATTCCTTTTCAAAGGCCAAAATGCGGAGCGGAGTTACAACGAAACTGGCAAATTCGAATACGTCAATACCGGCGGCTACTACCACTCTCTCCCCGGCGATCCGCTCCGCACGTTTATCGATACCACCGCCGAAGTCCAGCGAGCCATGGGCTTCCAGAATGAAAAGGATCATCCGGAAGTCGGCTACGGCGAGGTGGTTCAGGCTGCGGATCAGATTCAGCTTTACAAACTCATCTGTCGTCAGGTCGCCACCAACATGGGCTTCACCGCCTGTTTCCTGCCCAAGCCCGTCGTCGGGGTCAACGGCAACGGCATGCACACCAACGTTTCTGTCAGCAAGGACGACAAGAACGTCTTCTGGGACCCTAAGGGCGAGGAAAAACTCAGCAAGTTCGGTTGGGAGTTCGTGGATCGCATTCTTAGCCATGGCAACGATATCTGTTTGCTGATCAATTCCAGCGTCAATGCGTACCGCCGACTCGACCCGCACTTCGAGGCGCCCAACCAGCTCAATGCTTCGGCGGTCAACCGCGGCGCCATGGTGCGCATCCCCATCGGCAACGAGAAGAGCATGCGCACGGAAGTACGCGCAGTTGCTCCCGACGCGAATCCCTATTTGGTGATGTATTCGGTCTTCAAGACGGGACTCGACGGTGAGACCGCGAAAATCAAGAATCTACGCTCGGCCGAGCGCTACCTTCCGGACAACATCTACACGGCGCTCGATA
>QHZB01000502.1:919-1733 GCA_003224525.1 Acidobacteriota bacterium
CCGACGTCAAGGCTCGCTATGCTGACCTGAAGCGCGCCGCTGCCGACCGCTGCCCGCGGGCTCTTGGCACAGTCGTCAAAGCGCCAGAGGTCCAGTATCACCACGAGGTGTACAACCAATTCCTCTGGAACTTGTTCTAGAATTTTCAGCAACACGGAACGCCATGCCTCCGGTTTTGCCGGGGGCGTTCGTTTTTTTTGCCGGGATATTGGCTATTCCTCAAACGACATGAGAGGCAAGTCGGAACGCAGGCGGTCTGGTTCCCTTCAATTCTTCTTTCCAACAGCGCGGGTTCCGGTGATCCCTTTTCCTTCGGTCACCGTCACGGTTTGACCTGCGTTCGCGTTTGAAAGCCGGTCGATTCGACCGCTGGGCCAGCGAATCTCGACGGTGTCGGCTTTGTCGTTGTGCGCGAGGCCGAACGTAAGAACCAATTCGCTGGCGGAGAGGTAGCTGGAGCCGCTGCGGAGCATTTGCGTCTGCGTTTCTCCCCCGGAAGTTAGCCTCACAGTTGTCCCGATGCCATCGCGGTTGGATTTTGTGCCGGTCAACTTGATGCGCAGACTCTTGTTCGATGCCGCAAAGCCCTGCGCTTCATTTCGAAACAAATACACTGGGCCGCCGTTGGTGGAGAGAAGAAGGTCCAGCCGGCCGTCGTTATTGAAATCGGCGTAGGAGGCACCACGCCCCACTCGGGGAGTGGCGAAGGATTGCCCGAGTGACTTGGTGACCTCTTCGAATTTCCCCTTGCCGATATTGCGGAACAGATGCGGTGGCATGGCGTATTTCACGTTCGCCTGCACACGCTGGATAT
>QHZB01000503.1 GCA_003224525.1 Acidobacteriota bacterium
GAGCGCGGAGCTTCATCGACGAAGAGTCCCCTTCCTTCATTGTGATAGAGCGAGAGCATCTGGTTCGCAAAATTAGTGATCAAGAGGCTGGGGAAGCCCGAGTGGTCGTAATCGGCCGCATCCACGCCCATGCCTGCGCGGGCAACGCCGTCTTCGCTGAAGGCGATTCCGGCGACAACCGCTTTTTCGGCAAAGGTGCCGTTGCCGTTGTTGCGATATAGCTTGTTCGGCTGGGTATCATTCGAAAACAAGAGATCGGGCCAGCCGTCATTGTCGTAATCGAGAACGGCGATGCCGAGAGTTTTCGATGTTGGGTCGCCAAGTCCGGCTTTTTGCGTCACCTCTTCAAACGTGCCGTTGCCGTAGTTGTGCCAGAGACGCACGGAAGTTCCCTTGTAGGATTCCGGCGTACAATACGATTTGCTTTTGCCATCGAGCGTGCAGTAGAGGTCCGTCTCGGGTGTCCACTGGACA
>QHZB01000504.1 GCA_003224525.1 Acidobacteriota bacterium
ACGTCCGTGAAGGTGCCGTTGCCGTTGTTGTTAAAAAGGTGGTTCTGGCCGTAGGCGGTAACAAAGAGATCGTCGTAGCCGTCGTTGTCGTAGTCACCCACAGCCACGCCCATTCCAAACAACTCCACGTCCAATCCTACCTTGTGAGTCACGTCCGTGAACGTGCCGTCATGATTGTTGTGATAGAGCTTGGGCGTCGCGTGTTTCTGAACGTGGCCGGGCCAGTCCATGCCGTTCACAAGAAAAATGTCTGGCCAGCCGTCATTGTCGTAGT
>QHZB01000243.1 GCA_003224525.1 Acidobacteriota bacterium
ACACACTTTCTTTCATTGCCGCGGCTGCCGCTGCCCTCTCTGCCTTGCAAATCAAGGTGCAATCGATACCGCGTGCTCCGGAGCCGATGAGTTGGAAAACCATGCTCGCGGGCTTTCATTACATCGGGCGCGAAAAACTGATCCTGGGTTCGATCTCACTGGACCTCTTTGCCGTTCTGCTGGGAGGCGCTGTTGCGCTCCTTCCCGTCTATGCCAAGGAAATTTTGGATACCGGGCCTTGGGGGCTGGGGATTCTTCGCAGTGCTCCGGCTGCGGGTGCTGCAGCCATGGCGATTTTCATCGCGCACAAGCCTTTGGGGCGCCGGGCAGGATCGACGATGCTTTGGTGCGTGGCCGGATTCGGCGTCGCCACCATTCTTTTCGGACTTTCCCGAAGCCTGGTGGTTTCCCTTATCGCGCTCTTTTTCGTCGGCGCGACGGACATGGTTAGCGTCATCGTTCGCCAGACGCTCATCCAGATTGGCACACCCGACGAAATGCGCGGCCGCGTGAACGCCGTGGACGTGATTTTTATTGGCGCTTCCAACGAACTCGGCCAGTTTGAATCCGGTCTTACGGCGCAATGGTTCGGCGCGGTGCGCGCCGTGGTCTTGGGCGGTCTGGGCACACTCGTCGTGACTGGATTGTGGGCCTGGTGTTTTCCCGAGTTGCGTCGTCCCGGGGAACGCCCTAGACCAGCGGCCTAGTCCGGCAAATTCGATTTATTTCTTTTTCGCTGGCGCGGGGCTGCTTGCTGGCATCGCCATCGACATAGGAGTCGTGGCGCCCGCCGCAAGCTCGCTCTTCACCGACGCTGAAATTTTGTCCGCGTTTTTTACCAGCACGGTGACCTGCCAGATCTGCGTTTCCGTCAATGGACCTTTGAATCCCGGCATCCCCGACATGCGAATGCCATTCTCCACCTTCCAATACGATTCCCACGCGTCGTCGTCCGTCACGCCTGTGCCATGAAAGAGTTGCGGCGGATCGGGATACATTCCCTGCGCGACCGCGGTCTTGGGTTCGTTCGGGAGGCCGTGGCACACGGCGCAATGCTCCTTGTAAATCTTGGCCCCGGCAATCAGGTTGACTTCATCCGCCGGCACTTGTGGCTCCGGGTGCGGCAACTTATTCAGGTACGCATGTAGTCCCATCTGTGCAAGCCTCTTCTCAAAAGGCATGGGCGACGCCGACGTGGCCACTGGTGCGCGCCCCGACGAGAAGTAAAAAAATACGCTCACCACTATTAACAGGACTGCCACCAAGATTCCCAGCACCAGACCCTTGATCATGTCTCTTGTCTCCCTTTGCCATTTGGCCAGGTCGTTTCGCCGTTCGAATGCCACATGGATGCCGCGATAGTTTACGTTTTCTCAGCCCTATCTGCATCCTGCAATTTCCATAGATCCCAGAAATACTCTCCCTCCTCCACGTTACGCTCCTCCCAGCCTGCCCCATCCTGGTTTTGCCGGCGGCCTGGGCCAATAGTAACCTTTCTCTCCCAAAAACCGTCTTATCTAGGCGTAGCATATAGTTTCGGGCAGGCCCTCCGCACCATCCGGAGCTGCCCGTAGCGTGGATTTGCGAATGTCCTAATCTTGGACAGACTGGCTCTCACAACGGTGGTACATGACAGGAGCGAACGAATGGGCCAACTCAATTCCATAGACCTTCCCGAGCACCACACCCACGGTGCGACGACCGCTGTGCCTTCCAAGCGCCGCTGGTGGCTCTGGGTACTCGTTGTTGGCGTTCTCGCTTTTGGTGGCTGGTATTACCGCAACTCATGGAACGCCAGCCAGGCAGCCGCAACTACCGCCGCGCCCGGAGCAGCCGGAAAGGGTAAGGGAGGTTCCGGCGCCGGTGGACTTGTCGTGCCGGTCGTGGTTTCCACCGCGCAGCGCGGCGACCTGCCCGTTTACTTCAATGGCCTCGGCACCGTCACCGCCTTTAACACCGTCACCGTCCGCAGCCGCGTTGACGGCCAATTGGTCAGCGTTGCCTTCAAGGAAGGCCAGTTCGTTCACCAAGGCGATCTTCTCGCGCAGATCGATCCGCGTCCCTTCCAGGTCCAGCTTGAGCAGGCGCTGGGGCAACTCGCTAAAGACCAGGCCCAACGCAAAGACGCGGAGGTCAATCTTGAGCGGTACAAGCTTCTCTTCAAAGAGGGGGTCATCCCCCAGCAGCAGCTCGATACTCAGGGCGCATTGGTTGGCCAGGTTGATGGGGCCATTACCTCGGATCAAAGCCAGATTGACAACGCCAAGCTCCAGCTCACCTATTCCCGCATCACTGCGCCGATCAGCGGCCGCATCGGTCTTCGCCTCGTGGATGCCGGCAACATCGTGCACGCCTCAGACACCAACGGACTTCTCGTCATCACCCAGCTCCAGCCGATCTCGGTGATTTTCAGTCTTCCGCAAGATCAGCTTCCTCAGGTAAACGCCAAGCTCCATTCTGGTGTCCAACTTGCCGTCGATGTCTACGACCGCGACGACACCGCCAAAATCGCCAGCGGGAAACTCGAGACCATCGACAATCAGATCGACCTATCCACCGGCACATACAAACTCAAATCCATGTTTACCAACGCGGACAACGCTCTTTTCCCCAATCAATTCGTCAATGTCCACCTTCTCGTCGATACCAAGCACAACCTCACCATCGTTCCCGCCGCGGCCATTCAGCGCGGTCCCCAGGGAACTTACGTTTATGCCGCCGATACCGACAACACCGCGAAGATTCGAATCGTGACTATCGCGCAGACCACCGGAGACAGTGTCGGCTTGAGCGCCGGCTTGAATTCCGGCGACCTCGTGGTTATAGACGGCCTGGACAAACTGCAGGATGGCACCAAAATTAATCCCAGCCCCTCGACGGGCGCGAATGGCGCAGGTCGCAGCACCGTCGTCCCTCCGTCCGCCAGGCAAGGTTCCTCACAACCCGGAAGCGCATCGAAGGGCCATGCCGGCGGGTCCCCGCGATGAATCCCTCTCGGCCGTTCATTCTGCGGCCGGTCGCCACTACCCTCTTGATGGTTGGCATCCTGCTCGTGGGCTGGGTCGCCTTCCGGCAATTGCCCATCTCCGCCTTGCCGCAGGTCGACTACCCCACTATTCAAGTGCAAACCTTTTATCCCGGCGCCAGCCCGGACGTCATGGCTTCCTCGGTCACGGCGCCCCTCGAGCGCCAGTTCGGCCAGATTCCCGGCTTGAACCAGATGACCTCCACGAGCTCCTTTGGCAGCTCGATTATCACCCTCCAATTCGGCCTGGACTTGAGCATTGATGTAGCGGAGCAAGGAGTTCAGGCCGCCATCAACAGCGCTTCCAATCTCCTCCCGCAAGGGCTTCCCAATCCGCCGATCTACAGCAAGGTCAATCCCGCCGACGCGCCCATCATGACGCTCGCGCTCACTTCAACATCTCTCCCACTCTCCAAAGTTGAGGACCTCGCCGACACCACTCTGGCCCAAAAGATTTCTCAGCTTTCCGGCGTCGGACTCGTCAGCATCAGCGGCGGCCAGCGCCCCGCCGTTCGCATTCAGGCGAATCCCACGGCCCTCGCTTCCTACGGGCTCAGTCTCGAGGATTTACGTACCGCCCTCAGCCAGGCAAATGTCGATCAGGCTAAGGGCACTTTCGACGGCCTGCATCAGGCTTACACCATCGGCGCGAACGATCAGCTCATCTCCGGCGACAGCTATCGCCCGCTCATCATCGCCTATCACAATGGTGCGCCGGTGCGCCTCACTGACGTCGCCAACGTTATCGACGGGGTGGAGAACTCCAAGCAAGCCGCCTGGGCCAATCAGAATCCCGCCGTCATTCTGAATATTCAACGCCAGCCCGGCGCAAACATCATCGCCGTTGTCGACCGCGTGAAAAACCTTCTGCCCCAGCTTAAGGCCGCGCTACCCGCTTCGGTTCAGGTGGAGATTCTCACGGATCGCACCACCACCATTCGCGCCTCCGTAAGCGACGTGCAATTCACGCTGGTGCTCACCGTGGCGCTCGTCGTAATGGTCATTTTTCTTTTTCTACGGAGCTTTCGCGCCACCATTATTCCCAGCGTTGCCGTTCCGCTTTCGCTGATCGGCACCTTCGCGGTGATGTATCTCCTCGGCTACAGCCTGAACAATCTTTCTCTCATGGCCCTCACCATTTCCACTGGCTTCGTCGTCGACGACGCTATCGTCATGATCGAAAATATCAGCCGCTACATCGAAGAAGGCGAATCACCTTTGCAAGCCGCGCTGAAGGGTTCCGAACAAATCGGTTTCACCATCGTTTCCCTTACCGTCTCGCTCATTGCTGTGCTCATTCCTCTTCTCTTCATGGGCGATATCGTCGGCCGCCTCTTCCGTGAATTTGCCGTCACCCTTGCCGTTACCATCCTGGTTTCCGCCTTTGTCTCCCTCACTCTCACTCCCATGATGTGCGCCAAGCTCCTCCGTCATCACAAGAAGCAAGAAGAAGGCTGGTTCTATCGCAAGTCTGAAAATGCTTTTAACTCCGTCATCGCTTTCTACGGCCGCACCTTGCGATTTGTCCTGCGTTTCCGCTCCACCACGCTCCTCGTTACCGTCGCCACGCTTGTCGGCACCATTCTTCTCTATATTTACGTTCCCAAAGGGTTTTTCCCGGTGCAGGACACTGGCGTTATTCTGGGTGTTTCCGAGGGCGCACAAGACATTTCTTTCGCGGCTATGGCCCAGCGCCAGCGGGATCTGGCCGGCATCATCCTCAAAGACTCGGCAGTCGAGAGCCTTTCCTCCTTCATCGGTATCGACGGCACGAACACCACGCTCAACAGTGGCCGCATCCAGATCAATCTGAAGCCGCTCGCGGAGCGTAAGATCAGCGCTTCGGATGTAATCCGCCGCCTGCAGCCAGAACTTGCAAAAATCGATGGAGTTTCGCTCTTCCTCCAACCCGTTCAGGATCTGACCGTCGAAGATCGTGTGAGCCGCACCCAATTTCAGTACAGTCTGGAAGATGTTGATCCCAAGGAACTCGCTTACTGGACAGCCCGCTTCATTGAGAAACTGAAAGCACTACCCGACCTTCGCGATGTCGCCAGCGACCAGTTGAACCAGGGACTTGTCGCCGCACTCACCATCGACCGCGATTCCGCTTCGCGGCTCGGCATTCTTCCCGCCGATATCGACAACACACTTTACGACGCTTTCGGCCAGCGCCTGGTCTCCACCATCTTCACCCAATTGAACCAATATCACGTCGTCATCGAAGTGGATCCGCAGTTCCAGCAGGACCCCGATTCTCTGAAATACATTTACGTAAAATCCTCCAACGGCACGCAGGTGCCCCTCAGCGCGTTTACGCGCTTCGAGCCCGGCGCCGCCGCGCTGGCACTAAACCACCAGGGTCAGTTTCCCGTGGTCACGCTCTCGTTCAACCTTGCTCCCAATGCCGCGCTCGGTGACGCGGTTAACGCCATCAACAGCGTCAAGCAGGATCTGAACATGCCGCCCAGCATCCAGGCTACGTTTCAGGGCACCGCGGCGGCCTTCCTCAACTCCCTTGCGAATGAGCCAATCCTCATCCTCGCGGCGGTGATTACGGTTTACATCGTTCTCGGCATTTTGTACGAAAGCTACATTCACCCCATCACGATTATTTCGACGCTCCCGTCCGCCGGTGTCGGCGCCATACTTGCTCTCCTGATCTGCCGCACGGATTTCAGCGTCATCGCCCTCATTGGAATGATCCTGCTCATCGGTATCGTCAAGAAAAACGCCATCATGATGATCGACTTCGCTCTGGAGGCTGAACGCAAGGAAGGAAAGGCGCCGCTCGATGCCATCTATGAAGCTTGCCTCCTGCGCTTTCGGCCCATCATGATGACTACCATGGCGGCGCTCCTTGGCGGTTTGCCGCTCGCGCTCGGCACCGGCGTCGGTTCAGAATTGCGCCGCCCGTTGGGCATCACCATCGTCGGCGGCCTGATTCTCAGCCAGTTGCTTACGCTCTACACCACGCCGGTGGTTTATCTCGCTTTTGACTGGTTGGCGCACCGCTTCTCGTTCCACGTCGGCAACCCCATCGAGGAGCCTGCGCACGGATCCGTTCCTGGAGATTGACCGGTGAATTTCTCTTCCAACTTTTCGGCCCCCTTCATCCGACGGCCCGTTGCCACCTCGCTGATCACTTTCGCCATTCTTCTCTCGGGAGTTGTGGCCTTCCGATTCTTGCCGGTTGCACCGCTCCCGCAAGTCGATTTTCCAACCATCTCCGTCGGTGTCGGCCTGCCGGGCGCAAGCCCGGAAACCATGGCTTCCGCTGTCGCCACTCCCCTGGAACGCCAGTTCGGCCGCATTGCCGGCATCACCCAGATGACTTCCTCGAGCGGCCTCGGCTCTACGGGCATTACGCTCCAGTTCGATCTCAATCGCGACATCAACGCCGCCGCCCGCGACGTTCAGGCCGCCATCAACGCCGCTCGCAGCCAGTTGCCCGCCGATCTTCCCGGCCAGCCCACCTATCGCAAGGTCAATCCCGGGGATGCTCCCATCATGCTGCTGGTCCTGACCTCCGATAACATTCCGCCTGCTCAAATCTACGACGCAGCGGATTCGATCCTCGCCCAGAAGCTCGCGCAGGTCGAAGGCGTCGGCCAGGTATTTACCTGGGGCAGCGCCCGCCCCGCCGTGCGCGTCGAAGTGAACCCTAATCAGCTCAATAGCTACGGAATCAGTTTGGAAACGGTTCGCAAGTCGCTGCAGGCGGCCAACGCAAACCTTGCGAAAGGCGCCCTCGCCGACCCCAAGCAAACGTGGGCCGTCTCCGACACTGACCAGCTTTTCAAGGCCTACGAATATCAGCCTTTGATCGTTGCCGGACACGTAGGCGCCCCCGTGCGCTTGCGCGACGTCGCTGATGTGGTCGATTCCGTCGAAGACTCACGCAACTTAGGACTTGCAGGCGGAAAGCGTGCTGTGCTTCTGGCCATTTTTCGCCAGCCCGGCGCCAACATGATCGAAACGGTGGACCGCATCACCGCCCTTCTCCCGCTACTCAGCGCTTCCATTTCTCCCTCTCTCCATCTGAGCGTCGCCGTTGACCGCACCACCACCATTCGCGCTTCGGTCCATGACGTGGAAGTTGCGCTCATCATTTCCATCATCCTTGTGATTTTCGTGGTGTTCGCATTTCTCCGGAATGTTTGGGCCACCATCATCCCCAGCGTTGCTGTCCCGCTTTCGCTCATCGGCACTTTCGGCGTGATGTATCTCGGCCACTACAGTCTGGACAATCTCTCGCTCATGGCGCTCACCATCTCCACGGGCTTCGTCGTGGATGACGCCATCGTTGTCATCGAGAATATCGCGCGTCACATCGAGGGAGGCATGACACCCTTCGCTGCCGCCATGAAGGGCGCCAGCGAAATCGGTTTCACCGTGCTCTCGATGAGCACTTCGCTCGTCGCCGTCTTTATCCCGATTCTAATGATGGGCGGCATCGTGGGCCGTCTTTTCCGCGAGTTTGCTGTCGTTCTCAGCGTGGCCATCGCTGTCTCCCTTTTCGTTTCTCTGACCACCACGCCCATGATGTGCGCGCGCTTCCTCCGCCACGAAACTGGCAAACACAACAGGATCTACCGTTTTTCCGAAAACGCCTTTAACCGTCTTCTCCGGACGTACGATTTCTCCTTGAGCTGGGTTCTTCGGCACCAGTTCCTGATCTTGATGGTCACCATCGGCACGGTTTGCCTGAATGGCTATCTCTTCTACCAGACGCCCAAAGGCTTCTTCCCGCAGCAGGACACTGGTCGAATCAACGGCAGCATCCTAGGCGATCAGGATCTCTCCTTTGCCGCCATGTCGAAGAAAATGCGTACTTTTACCGACATTGTTTCGCAAGATCCTGCAGTTGAAACGGTAATTTCCTTCACCGGCGGTGGCAACGGTGGCAGCACGGCGCGCATGTTCGCTCAACTCAAACCACTGAACGAGCGGAAGCTGAGCGCCGACCAGGTCATCGCACGGATACGCTCCAAGACGAGTGGAATCCCCGGCGCCGCTTTATATTTGCAGGCCGTTCAGGATCTCAGCGTTGGCGGTCGCGGTAGCGCCGCTCAATATCAATACACCCTGCAGGCCGACAATCTCGGCGATCTCACTCATTGGGCTCCCATTCTTCAGCAGCGCCTGGCCAAAATCCCCGAGTTGCGCGACGTCAACTCCGACCAGCAGATGCACGGCCTCGAAAGCGCCATTGTCATCGATCGCGACACCGCCAGCCGTCTCGGCGTCGATGTGCTGGACATTGACAACACCCTCAGCGACGCCTTCGGCCAGCGGCAAGTCTCTAACATTTACAAAGGCCTCAACCAGTATCACGTCGTGCTGGAAGTCGCGCCGGAATTCCAACCCGGTCCGGACGCCCTCAAGTCGGTTTACGTTCCTTCGAAGTCCAAAACGCTCGTCCCGCTCAGTGCCTTCGCCCATTACGAGCATTCCAACACCGCCCTCTCCGTCAACCACCAGGGCATTTTCCCGGCCATCACCCTTTCCTTCAATCTCGCGCCCGGCGCTTCGCTCGGCCCCGCAGTCCTGCATATTCAGGCAGCCCAGCGCGAACTCGGCATTCCCGCGACGGTCCATACCACCTTTCAGGGAACCGCTCAGGCCTTTCAGGATTCCCTTTCAAATCAGACGGTGCTCATCCTCACCGCCCTCGCCGCCGTCTACATCGTTCTTGGCATTCTCTACGAGAGCTTTATCCATCCCATCACGATCCTCTCCACGATTCCATCTGCTGGAATCGGCGCGCTCCTCGCCATCCAGTTCATCAAGTCTGATCTGAACGTCATCGCGCTCATCGGCATCATCCTGTTGATCGGCCTCGTCAAGAAAAACGCCATTCTCATGATTGATTTTGCCGTTCAAGTGGAAAGGGAAGAAGGATTGTCGCCTGTGGAGGCGATCTACAAGGCCTGCTTGTTGCGTTTCCGTCCGATTCTTATGACCACCATGGCCGCGCTTCTGGGTGCCATGCCTCTGGCGCTCGGAGCGGGCGTCGGCTCCGAACTCCGCCGCCCCCTGGGCATTACCATCGTCGGCGGCCTCATCCTCAGCCAGATGCTCACGCTCTTCACCACGCCGGTTGTTTACATCTACATGGACCGCCTGCAATCCTGGATCCAGGGCGCGCGCTCCCACGCCCCCGCACCAGTTCCCGCCCACTCCGACTAAACCGCTTCTACCATCTCCGCTTATCTTTGAAATCTAGGCGCTTGTGAAGGCGGCGCTTGCCCCATCCGCCGTTTTTCGCCTGCTTTCTTGGCACTTTCTTGGCCCTCCCACCTTGCTGATGTCTGACGTTTCTGCTATTCTGTCAGACAGAACAGGGCAGAATAATGCCTACCCAACGATTCACGGTACGCGTTCCAAGCAGTCTTAGCCAGCGGCTTCGTGTTTGCGCCCAATTGCGGGGACAATCCGAATCCGAGGTCATCCGCGAAGCACTGGAGCAGCACTTGAAGAAAAAACTGAAAGGTGTTTCTGCTTACGATGTTTTCAAGGCCGCGGGCTTGATTGGTTGTGCAAAGGGAGCGCCGAAGGACCTCAGCACAAACAAGAAATACTTCAAAGGCTTCGGCGAATCGAAGTGAATCGGGTGCTCGTGGACGCTGGCCCCCTCGTCGCCATCCTGTCGGAGCGCGACGTCTGTCATCGCCTCTGTCTCCGCACGCTCGAAAGCCTGTCAGGATCACCCTTTTCTTGCTGGCCCGTCATAACCGAAGCCGCTTGGCTTCTCCGCGCGTATCCAGGAGTTGTGTCATTGTTGCTCCGGCGAGTCAGCGAAGGCATTCCCGCCATGTTCCCATTATCGAGTTTGGAGGCAAGGCCCATCGCCGATCTCTTGAAGAAATACGAATCCATGAGGCCACAGCTCGCCGATGCCTCGCTTGTTCATCTGGCCGATCGCGAATCCATCGATACTATCTTCACTCTCGATCGCCGGGATTTCTCCGTTTATCGCTCCGCTCGCAATCGCCGCTTCCGCCTCATTCCCGATCTCCCCTAACTCCTTCGACCGCTGATTCCAAACTTTTGCGCGGCAGAATTACTCCCCTTTTTTCACTTCTAGGCACTTGAGATACAATTTGAATTTGTACGTGCAGTGGGATCATGGTGACAGAGTAAGACAGCACTCATCGCGCTTGCGGCCAAGTCGCGGCAGCAGCCTTTTGGAACCAGCGACTCACATCCCAGAACTAGGGATTGAAAACATTCCTGCTACGCGCTGCCGATCAGCCATCCCGTCAGGAAAACCAAAACCCCGCCCACAATCACCTGAAATGCCGCCTGCAAAAACGGCGTATCCATGTAGCGGTGCCGTATGTAACTGATCACCATCAGCTCGACCGCCACGATAATCACCGCCACCAGCATGGCGATATGAAAATTGCTGATCAGGAAGGGAAGCGTATGCCCGATTCCGCCCGCCGTGGTCATCAACCCGGTCACCCCACCGCGCAGCCACGGAGACCCGCGCCCCGTCAGCGATCCGTCGTCGGAAAGCCCCTCCGAAAAAGCCATTGAAATTCCAGCGCCGATCGAAGCTGCCAGTCCCACCAGGAAGGCTTCCCAGCTCTTGTGCGAAGCAAAGGCCGCTGCGAACAGTGGCGCCAGCGTCGATACCGAGCCATCCATCAGACCCGCCAGACCCGGCTGCACCACCTGCAGCAGGAACAGTTTGCGGTGTGATTCATCCTCCGTGGCTTTTGCGCTCGCCGTAAGATGTTTTTCTTCCAGTTCACCCGCCGTCCGCTCGTGTTTTCTCTCCTCGTCCCCAAGCTTGTTCAGCAATTCCCGTGTCGACACGTCCGTTGTCCTGCTTGCCGCTCGCGCGTAGAACCGGCTCGCCTCCATTTCCATCAATTCCGCTTGTTTCCTGGCCACCTTCACGCCCAGCGGCCGCACGAGCCACACCGGTCTCCTCTGCAAAAACCCCTTCACGTTTTCTCGGCGAATCAGCGGAATGTGATCTCCAAACCGCTGCCGGAACATCTCAAATAAACGGTCGCGGTGTCCCACCTCTTCTTGGCGCATCTCTTCGAACATTTCCGCCGTTGCGGGATACTCTTCCCGCAGCGCGTCCGCAAACTCTCCGTAAATCCGGCCGTCTTCCTCTTCCGCGGCGATCGCGATCGCCAGAATCTCCTTTTCCGTCAAATCCTTGAACTTTTTCAGCATCGTTCTCCGTCCTCGCACTTCTGTGCCGAAGAAGAATCGCACATACCGAGCAGGGAAGTCATCCTCGGCCCCGGATTCGAACTATGTTTCTCTTATCTAAGCGCGTCATCCTCGCTTACTGGTGCCCTGCTGCGTAGAAAGGGGCAAGATTTCTTCCGGGTGCGCCATGACCCGTCCACAATTTCCACGGCGGCTAGACCGGCGCATACCTTGCCCTTCTACACGTCCTGTGTTAGATAGGTAGGGGGCGGAGGTATGCTATGCCAGAGAAATCCGATCTCCCGCAAGGCACCCTGGACTTGTTGATTCTGAAAGTGGTCGCGCTCGGCGCGGTGCACGGGTACGCCATCGCGCAACGCCTGGAACAGGTGTCGCGCGGTGTGGTCCAGGTTCCGCAAGGCTCGCTTTATCCGGCGTTGCACCGGCTCGAAAACCGTGGCCTTCTTACAGCGGATTGGGAGGAAACGGAGAGTGGGCGCGAGGCGAAGTTTTATCGCCTCACTCGGAAAGGGCGGACGCAACTCGAAACGGAAGCCGCGAGCTGGCAGCGATTGATTGAAGCCATCGGGCTCGTCCTCAAACTGTCTGAGGGAGGTGCGAAATGACTTGGTGGCAGCGCCTGTGGCGCCGAACGAAGATGGAAGAACAACTCGAGAAGGAACTGCGCTTCCATCTTGACCAACAAGCGAGCGAACTGATCGCGCGGGGCCACTCCCCGAACGAAGCGCGACGGCAAGCTCGCCTTGCGCTTGGCGGTCCAGAACAGGTGAAGGAAAACTGCCGCGATGCGCGAGGCACACGGTGGCTCGAGGATTTGCTACAGGACTTCCGCTATGCAATTCGCACTTTGCGCAAGCAACCTGGGTTTGCGGCTGTCGCCCTGTTGACACTCGCTCTCGGTAGCGGAGCAACGACCGTCATGTTCACGGTTATAAACGGTGTGCTGCTAAAGCCGCTGCCTTATCCAGAACCCGACAGGCTGGTTACCGTGCACGGCCATACAGACACATGGAATACAGAAGCGTTTGGCGAGCAGAATCTTGCCTACTTTGACTTTCTCGACTGTCAGCGCGAGAGCCGTTCTCTCGCTATGGCGGGCTGGCTCTACAGCAGTGGAGGCACCGTGAATGAGCCCGGGGAACCCGAGTACGTTGACCGCCGCGAGGTCTCGTCCGAACTATTTTCCATCCTAGGCGTTACCCCCTGGCGAGGGCGCGCCTTCCTGTCGGAAGAAGACCGGCCTGGCGCCGCGCCGGTGATCATTTTGGGCTACAGTTTCTGGCAGCGCCGCTTCGCCGGAAACCCAGCAGCAATCGGTAGGTCAATTGCTTTCGAAGGAAAGCGCTATACCGTTGTCGGCATCGAGCCTCCAGGTTTCCGGCTGGACGGAGAAGAGGCGGATGTGTTTACTCCGTTAGGTCAAGACACTGCAGGGTATCTGCGTAATCGCCGCCCACATCCCGTCGGAGTTGTGGCGCGGCTGCAGCCCGGTGTGACGCTGGTCCAGGCACAAAAGGAACTGGCGCTGATTGGCGGTCATCTGGCTGAGCAATATCCGGATACCAATGCGGGCCGCGCCTTTGAAGTCCAGCCGCTTCGTCCGCAGGTTGGAGATGCCCGGTCCACGCTATGGTTGCTCCTGGGCGCAGTCAGCCTGGTGCTTGTGATCGCGTGCGTCAATGTGGCCAGTTTGCTGCTGGCTCGCGCGGTTTCGCGCGGGCGTGAACTTGCCATGCGCGTGGCACTCGGAGCGGGCCGCAGTCGTCTTGTGCGTCAATGCCTGACCGAGAGCGCGGTCTTGGGGGTTTCCGGGGGCGTGCTGGGTGTCTTGCTTGCTGCCAGTGGCACGCGTCCGTTTCTGGAGTTGTGGCCGGGCAGTTTGCCGCGCGCTGAGCAGGTCCAGCTCGATTGGCATGTGCTGCTCTTTGCCATCGGCGTCTCGCTGTTGAGCGGCGTTCTTTTCGGACTGGCGCCGGCCCTGCGCGTTCCCGCGCAAGAGCTGGAACAAACGCTCCGTGCTGGAGCGCGGACCGTCGTAGGCACCTCGCGCCGTTTGCACTGTGGTTTTGTCATATCCGAGATCGCCCTGGCGGTGGTGCTGTTGGTCGCTGCGGGGATGTTCGGGCGCACGCTCCTGCGAGTGTCATCCCTGGATCCTGGCGTGAACATTCGGAACGTACTGGTCACCCGGATGGCACTTGCGCCTGGTACGCTTGCAAACCCAGGGCAGATACGCGCGGCCTGGCAGGATGTCCTGGATCGCGCACGCCGCGTACCGGGAGTGCAGTCCGTTGCTACGGTCGATACCGTCCCGATGCGCGAAGGCAACAATCAAATGGGCTACTGGACCACCGCGGATGTGCCACCAGAGAATAAGCGGCCTATGGCGTTGGCAACGAGCGTAAGCCCGGATTATCTGAAGGTCATGGGAATCGCGCTGCTCCAGGGCCGATTCTTCGATGACCACGATCGCATTGGCAAAGAGCTCGTCGTAGTGATTGATGACGTTTTGGCGCAGCACGCCTTCGGCGGAGAGGGGCCTGTCGGGAAGCGCCTCTGGGTCCCAGAAATGAGCCCCGATCCCGTCCGGGTGGTGGGGGTAGTAAGTCATGTGCGGCATTGGGGGCTGGCTAGCGACGATCAAGCCCAGGTGCGCGCACAGTTCTATTATCCCTTTGCCCAGGTGCCAGACCCGCTGCTGCGTCGTTGGTCCGAACTCATGTCGATTGCCGTCCGGACCAGCAGCCCGCCTTTAAGCGTGGTCGAACCACTGCGCCGGGAACTGCGCGGTGCTACAGGTGATCAAGCTCTCTACGAGGTTCGTACTATGGAGCAGTTGGCGAGCGGCACGCTCGCCCGGCATCGGTTCCTCTTGCTGTTGTTTGGCATTTTCGCCGGTTTGGCTTTGCTGCTGGCGTGCATCGGCATTTATGGTGTGCTGGCCTACTTGACGGGCCAGCGCGTGCCGGAATTCGGCGTCCGCATAGCGCTCGGGGCTAGCGCCCGCGATGTCATGCGGCTTGTGCTCCGGCAGAGCCTTGGAATGATTTTCGCCGGCGTTGGTGTGGGCATATTTGTCGCTTTGGCAGCAGGGCGTCTCTTGGGGCCCCTGGTAGATGGCATGCGGCCCACCGAGCCATCGACTTTCGCCATCATGATTCCCATCCTGGTTTTTGCCGCGCTGTTGGCAAGTTTTGCGCCGGCCCATCGCGCGAGCCGGATAGACCCAATAAGCGCGCTACGCCAAGAGTAGCGCAGCGCCCAATTCTGCCTGTGTCGCCGCGCATTCGGAAAACCATCCCAACGTCTGCCTCCCCTCCTCTAAAGCGACGGTCACATGATACGCGCAGCCCGATATTCGGAGCGCGACGATCGTGCCGCTGGGTTGAAGCCGGATTATGGCCGGGGGAGATCCAGCAGCACCACATCCGCGCGCTCCTGCACCCGTTCGAGAACAACTTCACGGCCGTCTGGGGAGATGGCGAAATCGCGAATGTCGAAGTCGGGAGTGAGGTTGGTCAACTGCCGCTCGGCGCCCGTCTCAAGGTCGATGAGCCAGAGATTCTTATGTTGGATCTCTCCTCGCAGGAGCACGAGTGCCCGTCCTCCAGGCAGAAAGGCCAGGTGTCGAGCCCCCCGAGTTAGGGTGAGGGCCGGCAGTGGATGCGCTTCGGCCTCCGCCGTGACGGCTTTCACAGAAAACGTAGTGCCGATGTCGGGTCCCGAGTAGACAACGAAGCGGCCGTCGGGCGCCCACGCGGGATCGACCGAGTACTCCTGGACAAAAAGAGCGGGGGAGCGACCGTCGACCGGTACGCGGAAAAGGTGTGGGACGCCGTGATCGTCCGCCGCCGAGGTGATCGACTGGCCGTCGGGCGCCCATGCTGGAGCGCCCTGCAGGTCGAGCGAATCGGTCACAATCCGCGCGTTCGTGCCGTCGGCTTGCATCACGTACAAGAGCGTCTGCCCGTGTTGCCGGACCGAGAATGCCACATACTTTCCATCGGGGGAGATTGCCGGGCCGCCAAAGACTCGCGCTCCCTGGCCACTCCACAACTCCGTGTCAGTTCCGTTGGCGGCCCTCCAGATACTCTCGCCCGTGCCGGTCGCAGAAACATACAGAAGATAATTTGGACCCAGTCGTGGCGAGAACCCCGTGCTGGTCGTCAGCGGGATTCGAGCAGCCGTCGATACCTCCGCGGGTGAATCAGCCAACCGCAAGCGCCAGAGTGTTCTCTTCGGACTTGCGAGCGCGACAACCAGCCGCCGACCGTCAGCGCTGGCCGACAGCGACGTGTAC
Organism: Acidobacteriota bacterium; assembly: GCA_003224525.1. Taxonomy (GTDB): domain Bacteria; phylum Acidobacteriota; class Terriglobia; order Acidiferrales; family UBA7541; genus Acidiferrum. Next base: position 15,525 of record QHZB01000243.1, read on the forward strand.
CGGTCAAGGCCAGAGGTCAACCGGTGGGGAATGCGGCGCTCGACGTCCACGCTATAAAGCCAAGGCCCCGAACCATCGGGATCGCTAGCGAGGTACACGAGCGTGCGCCGATCCAATAGGACCGGATGACTCACGCGCCCATGGTGCGACGTGATCCGTTCAGGGATCCCTCCCGCTGGAGTGATGCGCCAGATGTCCAATTTGTCTGGTAGGGAACCCTGGACGAAGTAGATGAACGCCGTGTCGGGCGCCCACAACGGAAAGTGACAGTGCAGCCCGGCAGGAGCAGTGAAGATGGGCCGACCCTCTGATCGCCGGCTGCCGTCGGACACGAATAGCGGGTCTCCGGGTCCGGGGGTGTGGTACGCGAGTCGAGAGCCGTCGCGCGACCAGTCAAACTCGGCCACGCCTTCAAGGTATGGCCTCGGCTCTCCGCCCAGCGTTGGCACCGCCCAGATGCTGATGTCGCCGCCGCTCGAGCCGTCTTGCTTGCGAACCCAAAACGTGACGAAAGAGCTATCGGGCGAGAACCCCAGGGTGCGGACCGATGGATTGACGAGTTCCGGCGCGCTCCCGCGGGTCAAGTTGTGGAACTGTCCCGAACCGATCTGCGTAACCCAGACGTCCATCTGTCCGTCCCGGTCCGATAGATACGCCACGAAATGACCGTCGCGTGACACCGCAGCGGCCTGCTCCACTCCATCGAATTCCGTGACGGTCTGAAATCGTGCGTCAGCGATGGGGCTTCGCCAGAAGTACTCCGTCCTCTGAAGCCAGAGGCTTGCGCCAATCGCCACAGCGGCCCCCGCCGCCAGCGGCAAGACAACCCTCCATCTGGTTATAGACGTCCATATCGCCGAGCGCGGCGGTTGTGCAGGGGGATTGGGCGAGGGGGCATTGTTCTCGTTCTCCTGTGCTGCTCGAAGATTCCGACCGCGCGCCCACGTGTCCAACTCCGCCCGAAACGCGTAGACCGAACCTATCCTGTCATGCAGGTGCCGGTGAACGGGCATCGCCTCCCGCTTCTCCCAGCGCTGGACGGTCGTCACGTCGCGGTTGAGGTATGCCGCGATTTCCTTCCACGAATCCAGCCGGTCTTCGGGCGGTCTCACGGATGGCGGTGTGCCAGGGAATGGTTCGCTCATCGCGCTCTCCTGATTGGTCCGCGATTGTCGCGAGCCCGGGTAACTGGATTGTAACGTCCGCGGCCGGCCACGGCAAGACACGGCATTCGACGGCAAATAGAGGAACGGCTGCAGTTCCGCGCATTGCCCTTTGACGGTACCCACCAGCGTGTCCCATCGTTAATCGAGCATCAGCCAATCTACAGAACCACGACCCCAGGACAGAAAATTACCAGAAAGGACAACGAGCATGACACCGAGGAAATTTGTCAAGCCCGCGGCAGCTGTCGCAGCATTTGCCGCGATCATACTTGCAGGAATGTTGAGCAGTTCCCCGCGCGTAAAGGCTACTGACGATGATGATGACGACCGCAACGAGTCCAGGATTCTTCGGGGATTCGAGATAGCACCCGTTCCGCTGAATCTAGAGGGGAAAAACCGGGCGCTGGTCGGACTGGGCAGCTATATCGTCAACGCACACGTCCCCTGCAATGAGTGCCACGGCTCCGGCCCTGCTATCACTCAATTCCTGCCGGGCGGAAATCCATACTTTGGCCAACCGACGATAATCAATCCGGCGACGTACTTCGGTGGCGGCCGAGATTTTGGTCCAGTGGCGCCAGGTTCTGCGCACATCATCTCCCGTAACCTGACACCCGATAAAACCGGACTACCCGTAGGAGGCCACACGTTTTCGGAGTTTGTTCAAATCATGAGGACGGGTGTGGACTTGGATAACCTCCATCCGGCCTGCCCGCCAGGAGTCGTTAACACGAGCTGCATTCCGGCTCCGTTCCGCGCGGATCTTCTCCAGATAATGCCCTGGCCCGGTCTCAAAAACCTAACGGACCATGACCTACGGGCTGTCTACGAATATCTCAGTGCGGTCCCCTGCGTCGCAGGTCCGCCAGCGCCCAGTCCACTGCACAACGATTGTTCTTGAGGCTGACGCGGCCCCCCGGGGAATTCCCTTCGCGCACCTCTTACTCAAAAGCCTCACCCGTACCATACTCAGGGGTGGGGGTTTTCCTTGGCGTCGGCCGGAACTTGTGCCGACGCAATCGGGAGACCGAGCCGGCGGAGTAGATTCTGGAACCGCACGTCAGAACGCACAAAGTCAAAGCGGGGATCGACTTTGAGCCAAACCATCCATGCGGAGCGCTCTTGATGGCCCTTCTCTAGCCAGGCTAACGTCTCTTCCTTTCGTCCTAGTCCGGCGTAGATGATCGCAACGTGGAAAGATGGAACATGAGCGTGTTGCGCTCGTTGGTTTGGTGCAGCAGCATTTCCGCCTCGCTGCGTCTGCCTGCAATCGCGTAGGCCTGTGCGAGAGAGCTTACGTATAGCGAGCTCCCTCCAGAAGACTTACTGCCTTTTTCAGCTCGTATGCCTGTCCCAGGAAGTGGTGAGCGGGCACGAACGTCGGGTCCATTTCCAAGGTCTTAAGGTATTGCTCGATTGCAACGTCGTATTGGCGGGCAAAAAAGTAACGCCATCCCAGCCATGCGTTGATGATGGGCGAAACGGGGTCTAGCTCCAAGGCACGCTTTGACTCGGCTACCGCTTGCTCGTGCCGGCCTGCTGCCGATAAGTAATCAGCATACCAGTGGTGTGCATTGGCATAGTTCGGATTCAACTCAATGGCTTTCTGAAATTCCCGCTCCGCGGCCGACCAGTCCCAATCGTAATTCATGCTCGCCATAGCGAGGGAAGTATGGGCCTCGCCAAGAGTTGCATCGAGTTCTAAGGCCTTCATTGCTGCTGCTTTCACCTGCGGATAGGTTCCTTTGGGTGAGAGATAGCCGTACCAGCCGAGCGAAATCCAGCAGTCGGCCAACCCATCGTACGCCAGAGGGCTGTTCGCGTCTTTACCCATAGACTGCTCGAAATATGCCATGGCCTTCTTCGTGCCTTCTTCTGTTCGCTTATTCCAGAAATAGCGGCCCCTAAGATAAGCCTCGTAAGCCTCAGGATTGACTTGGCGCTGGCTGGTTAGCTGTGCCCTCCCCCTCGGGTGTTAGGGTAGTCCTGATCTCCTGCGCGATGCGTCGTGCAATCTCGTCTTGTACA
>QHZB01000411.1 GCA_003224525.1 Acidobacteriota bacterium
TCCGCGCCAGGAATGAGGAGTTCAATCCACCTTTGCGCGTCCGTGAACGGCTGGTCGGTGACTATCTTCAGTCCCAGTGCTTCCGTATAGAAATTCAGCGAAACGTCCTGATTGTGAACCGGAATGCCGACGAACTTTATTCCCCGAACCATTGGTGCGCCTCCTTAAAGTGTCCGGAGAATAGCTTGCAGAATCCGCGGGCGCAATCAGCCAGTCATTGCTATATTATTGGCCGGTATAGCCGTGTTGAACCTGGATGATTACGTCGTGGACGTGTTGATGCGCGACCTGGTCGGCCACGACCGGAGACCCGCCAGCTTCCTTGTCTATGTATGGCTTATGGCCGAACAAGCACGTAGGCAGGGAGCCGTTCAGGTGAGTTATCAGGAGCTGGCCGAGTCGGTTGGACTTTCGAAGAGTTCGGTGCAAACTGCGGTGAGCTGGCTGGTTCGAAGGAAACTGCTCGGCGCTAGCAAGGAAAACGCTACAGCTATCCCGAGTTACACCGTGCGGAGCCCGTGGAAGGATGCTGCACGCCGGGTCAGTCTGCGCCGCGGTCAGTAAATTGTTCCTCCTGGATGACGAGCAACTCTGACGTAACGCGATTAGGTAAGGGTTGCCGACGATTGGGGAGTTGACCAGTTCGGTCAACACTGTTAGCTTGAGCCAGTTTCGTGACAACCCCTGGGGCTCGTGATGTAGACGCGTCAAATTTGGGGAGGACCGCCATGGCCAAGAAATCGCCGCCACCTGCCGTCATGCTGAACCTCATTATCGGATACTGGGTGTCGCGGCTGATCTACGTCGCCGCGAAACTCGAACTGGCGGACCTTCTCGATGATGGTCCCCGCACTGTCGAAGAGTTGGCGATGGCCGCAGGCGTCCGGGCACCGGCGCTCTATCGCGTCCTCCGCGCGCTGGCAAGCGTAGGCATCTTCGAGGAAACCAAGGGCCGACAGTTCAAACTCACGCCGCTCGCGGCGACGCTGCGGACGGGCGTCACCGGCTCGATGCGCGCCCCGGCGATGATGATGGTCGAGAACTACATGTTTGACGCCTGGAATCAACTCCTCCACGGAGTCAAAGCCGGCGAGGTGCCGTTCCTCAAGGCCCACGGCGTTCCGATCTTCGAGTATCTCGAGCAGCACCCTGAGGACCTCCAGGTCTTTGGCGAGTCCATGAGCAGCGTCTCCGGGACGGAGAACCCGGCGATCGCAGCGGGGTACAAATTCTCCGCGCTCCGGACGCTCGTGGACGTCGCCGGCGGACACGGCAGCCTGTTGGCCACCATCCTTAAGGCGAATCCGAAGCTGAGAGGGGTGCTCTTTGAGCAGCCTTCTGTCATTGCCCGCGCCGGGAAAGATCAGCACGTGACCGCGAAAGGCATCGCGGGACGCTGCATGCTCGAATCCGGAGACTTCTTCGAGTCGGTGCCGAAGGGCGGCGATGCCTACATCATGAAGTACATCCTCCACGATTGGGACGATGAGCGCTCGGTGAAGATCCTCGCGAACTGCCGCGCCGCTATGAACGAGAATGGGAAGGTGCTCGTTGTCGATAATGTTATCCCGCCTGGCAACGACCCCGGCTGGGGCAAGCTCCTTGATATTAACATGCTCGTCATCGGTGGGCGCGAGCGCACTAAGAACGAATTCGCCGCGATCTTCGCAGAGGCGGGGTTGAAGCTGACTCGGGTCGTGCCAACCAAGTGCCCGCTGAGCATCGTCGAGGGAGTCCGCGCGTGACGGCCTTGGCGCGAAAATCGGGGAGTCGAGACGTAAAGTGTAGGCATGTTTGGTTCTCCCTAGTCGCCCCAGCTTAGATCTATGTCGCAAAGAATTTCCCCTTGGGCGTGACGGGCGATCCTTAAGTAACAGATCACTTCCTGTTTGCTAAAAATAACCGGTCCAAACTGTTTGACACCGTAAGCCTCATTGAATCAAACAGTTTGGCCGGTTATTTTCGGCTTATAGTATCTGGGACAATCTGTGCACGCGCGTTCAAGATTTAGATTCTGCGAGAGTTAAGCCGGCGCGGGCATCACGATTGGCCAGTTAAGCCGACCATCCGCAACCTTGACAAACTCTGAGACGGGCGCGGCGCCCTGCGCTCAACAAGCAGCTTAAATCCAGGGCACAGTTTGCCAATCGGCATGCTTGTCCCTGATTATCTTCCGATCTTTTTGTACGGCAGGCCATTCTGCGTTTCGGGGCGGCGGCTTGGATCAATTACGAGTAACCCGAACGTGCTCTCTGTCCGCAGTTTCCTTGGCTGACCGTCTTCCTGGCACCATGCTACCCTAGGCACTTAAACCAGCTTCGTTCAACTTGGGGAATGAATACGATGATCTTCGTAAAACGAATCCTGCTGTTCTCTCTCATCACCATCCCTGCCAGCCTGCTCGCCCAGGCCCCTCCAGTGCAATCAAAGTACAAGCCGGAATACTTCACGTTCCAGGAAGTCATGATTCCAATGCGCGATGGCGTTCGTCTGCAGACCGTTATCCAGAGGCCTAAGAATGCCGTGGGTCCGCTGCCAATGCTGTTTGCGAGAACTCCATACGGAGTGCCCGAAGATTCTAATTCGTTGACGGAATCCGGTTTGTTTGACGACCTGATCGCGGATGGCTATATCTTCGTGTCGCAGAACATCCGGGGACGATTCAAATCTGAAGGGACGTTCATCATGCAGCGTCCGCCGCGCGACAAGAATGATTCCAAATCCGTCGACGAATGTACGGACGCTTACGACACCATCTTTTGGCTGTTAAAGAATCTTCCGGACAACAATGGCCGAGTCGGCATGTGGGGAATTTCCTATCCGGGCTGGCTGGTGACCCAGGCGCTGCTTGATCCGCATCCCGCACTGAAGGCAGCCAGCGAGCAGGCATCCCCCGATGACATGTTCATCAATGATGACTTCCATCATAACGGCGCGTTCCGCCTGAGCTATGGCTTCGAGTACTCCGCCCTGCTCGAAAGCTCGAAGGAGAAGAACACTAACTTCGACTTCGATCAATACGACACTTACTCCTGGTACCTGGGGCTTGGCGCACTTTCCAATGCGAACCAGCGCTACTTCCACGGGAAGCTGCCCACCTGGAACGACTTCGTCGAGCATCCAAACCACGATTTCTGGAAGCAGCATTCCGTAACCGCGTATCTGAAGCACACTACCGTGCCCAACCTCAACGTCGCTGGCTGGTACGACCAGGAAGACTTCGTGGGCCCGACCCGCATTTACGCGACGCTGAAGCAGACTGACACGGATCATCTCAATTACTTTGTTGCTGGCCCCTGGAACCATGGGGGGTGGATGGATAAATCTGGACGCAAACTGGGAGACATCGACTGGGGCAGTGACATCTCAGGCTATTATCGCTCACACATTCTGGCCCCTTGGTTCGCGCATTGGCTACACGACAAACCGCTCACGGAACCAGCGGCATTGACCTACCAGACCGGCACTAACGTTTGGAAGAGCTACGACGAATGGCCACCCAGAAAGGGGATCACAGACAAGAAGCTATATTTGCGCTCCGGCGGCAAACTCTCGTTCGAGCCGTCCCCCGAGCAGGACGCATTTGATTCCTACATTTCTGATCCGGCAAACCCAGTGCCGTACCGCAACCGACCCATTACGCCGACTTATCCCGCGCCAGCCTGGACCACTTGGCTGGTCCAGGATCAGCGCTTCGTAGAGCGTCGTCCTGACGTGCTGTCTTGGCAGACCGATTCGCTCGTAGAGGATGTTACCGTCACCGGAGACATCATTGCCGACCTTTTCGCTTCCACCACAGGGAGCGACGGCGATTGGATAGTGAAGCTGATTGACGTCTATCCAGAGGACTACCAGAAGATCAACGAAGAAGACGCCACCAAGGGTACGGGGCCCGTACTGAACGGCTACCAGTTGATGATTGCCGATGAGATTCTGCGCGGGCGATATCGTAACAGCCTAGAAACACCTGCGCCCATCACGCCCAACCAGGTTACGGAGTACAGGATCGACCTGCACCCCAACGACCACGTCTTTCTCAAGGGCCACCGCATCATGGTGCAGGTGCAGAGCACGTGGTTCCCTTTGTACGACCGCAACCCGCAGAAGTTCGTCGACAATATCTACAAGGCAATCGACGCTGACTACGTGAAGGCAACGCAGAGAGTGTACCGCTCGAAGGGGGCTGCCTCGAGCGTGGAACTGCCAGTGGTTGGGAAATAATAAGTATCGGTGAAGAGGCTCATGTCGAATCGTGTTTTCTGACATGCGACGGATGCCACGTTACTCACGTTACGGTGCCAACCTTACATTGGCGAAACGTAAGTGTCCCCCGAATCTGCCTGCAGCCAGTTGGATCTCGGGCGGATGACGGACAAACAGGATGTTATCCCGGGCGAGAAGTTCGCCTTACCGGTAACTTGGGTCCGGGGCATAAAGCTCCGCCTCTTGGCGTTTTTCCTCGGTCGCGGCCTCGCACGATAGTTTCGCCACTGGGCTCCGGAGTGGCAGGCCCATTTTCGTGCTCCCTCTGCTTCGCGAAAATAAAACTCCGGGTTGTCCAATTCAGAGGGTTCTCGAAAATGACTTTGTCGTCGTTACAGGCACAAGCACCGCGCGTGATTTTATCCGGCTTCTCACTGTCGAACTGCATTGAAAAGACAAAGAGAAAGCCGGTTTGCCAGGTTTGCCAATGAAGGGCCCCGTGAAAATAGCTAAGTGATTGTGGCGCCTTGCCTTAGCTTATTTTCCCCACTGTTCGCAATGAGGAGGCCGGGGGTTCGAATCCCCTCTCGTCCACCATTCCTGATACCGACAAGTGCCGCTGGCCCACTATTATAACATAACGGCCTGATTCCACTTCTTCGGTAACGCTGTTTTTATCGGGACTTGACCGGCGTGATTCGTTATCGTCAGGATTAGGTCCGAGTAGCTGTTTATCCGTCCAGAACCCCATCTCTAACTTCCCAGATGCCAATTTTATGGTCCACGACAGTTCAACTTTTTCGAGAAGCCGGTTCCTCTAAGTGGGCAAAGTTTTCATTGTAGGATGTCGCTGATTTCAGTTATAGCCACTCATTTCGGGGAATCGATGAAAGCACCGAACAGACTTTGAGAAGACCGTGCTAGATGTTCAAACCTTTCGCTTCACAGCTCTCGCAGCGGGTCCTGTAGATGGCGAGCTCGTGTTGTTTCTACATGGCTTTCCTGAGTTTGCTGATGCGTGGATGTCATGCGCCCGATAGCGCAGGCAGGTTTCCGCGCTGTAGCTGTGGATCAACGCGGCTATTCCCCGGAGGCCAGACCGCAAGAGGTCAAAGACTATGCGATTGAACAGCTCATCTCTGACGTTCAAGGGTTTGTTAACGCCCTAGGTTGCCGGCACTTTCACCTTGTCGGGCACGATTGGGGCGCTCTGTTGGCATGGGAGTTTGCTGCTAAACATCCAGATCGCCTTCAATCGTTAAGCGCATTATCCACTCCGCATTCAGATGCATTCTTCAATGCCATTGAAGCCGACGAGGATCAGAAACAGCGTTCGAGGTACATCTCTCTTTTCCGAATGCCCGGCGGAGTGGCTGAAAGTTTTCTCCAGGGCGACGACTATCAGCGCATTCGAGGCCTTTACCAAGGGAAGCTTCCTGAATCAGCAATTAGGGAGAACATCCGTCGGCTCGCAGAACCCGGTGCCCTCACTTCAGTCCTAAACTGGTATCGCGCGTTGAACCTCGAAGTCCGAATCGGAAAGATTAGGGTGCCAACCCTGTACATCTGGGGCTCACAGGATCTTGCGCTTGGCGCGACCGCGGCAATCGAGACAGCAGGATACGTGACCGGACCATACCGTTTTGAAAAGCTTGAAGGGAGATCCCATTGGCTTCTTGGAAATCCCCGACCAAGTCTCGGCGTTAGTGTTGGAACATATACGCGCCAATCTCGTTCGTTAGAATGGCAGCTCTGGGGATGCATTTGGATGTGAGAGGTTGGAAACTCCATTGGCGCTTTGCGCCGACTCCGGTCGGATGACGAGCAAACCGGAAGTAATCATACCTGTCCAATAAAGCAGTGAACCCGGAAACTTGCTAGGCATCTGGCATTGGCCTCCGCGAGGGTTTCAAATTGACGCGAACGTTAATCAGTTGGAAACAACGATTGTCAAATGCAGAAAATGCAGACGGCTATTGCGGAAGTTTGGGCAATTCTGGCGGCTTCGTAATGTGCAAACAGGGTTCCTTTTGCGCTTCGGGTGTTAGCAATTGGCAATGCCACATATAGATTTGAAACAGCGCCCCCAGCAATACCAATGGCTGTCACCACTTCCTGAAAACTGACTTCCGGGTCAGCGCGAACTAGTAGTATGGGCTCTGCCCGAGACCGAAATATTTCTCTCAGTTGCCCTCTCAGGTTTTCGCGTGGAACTCTTTCGGAGTTAATCCTGAACGAATGGTCCTTTAATAATTGCAGAACGATAACGTCGGAGTCGCCGCACTCAGAGGGCGAAGTATGCGCGACCAACTCCACGTAGAAGCCCGAGGGCTTACTATTCAGTTTTTTTGAGACTCGTAGGCCAAGTATCAAGCCCGCCGTGGCGACCAACAGGATTCTGAGTGTCCGGCGCATTGTCCGCCTAGGTATTCTGACACCGTCGCGAAGCAATTGGTTCCATAATCTGAGTGGGCAACGTGATGCTAATCGCGCAACGCAACGTCTATTCAACCCAGCAATCGCTTCTCAGTGCCTGATAAGTCGCGTACTCGTAGAAGCCGGTCCGATTCCGCGACCGACTTGTCCGCAATGGCTGTTTACCAGGTTCTCATTTACAATCCCCTAGCGATCACCCACCCGCGAACGGGAACGGGAACCTTTCCGCGCCAGGGAACAGTCCGTGTATGGCCGGAGTCGATGACCTGCAGGTTTGAAAGGACTACAGCGTGCGCAAGCTACTCCTTGTTCTTCTCTTGATGGGCCAGTGTTGCTGGGCGCTCGAGCGCCAGCCCAACGCCGATTACCATGCCCGCCGCGAGGCGCTGGCGAAGAAAACCAATGGCAATGTCGTAGTGCTTTTCGCGCCCATGGAAGCCGAGGGTCCGAACGCCATCTTCGG
>QHZB01000244.1 GCA_003224525.1 Acidobacteriota bacterium
TCACAAGCGAGGAAAACCGGTATGTGCGAGCATCGGGTAGAAAGGTCCGCAATCAATCGCGATGAGGCGTTCACGTCTATGTCGAGAAACGCTACGCGGGAACCCTGGAGAGCGAACTCTTCGACAACGGCGGCGCCAATCCCCGTCGCCCCCCCGGTTACGAGAACTACGCGCTCGCATAAACTTGGATATTTAGCGAACCGTTCTTTTTCTTTCATGCCGAGCCGCCGTCCGATCGAGAGATGGACAATCTCGGCCCTTGGGTCACGCTGAAAATCATGGTTCTGGTAGCGCTGTTCTGATAACCAAGTAGTGTCACTGGTCCTCCAAAGATTCCCGTGACGCAGACGATCCACTCGCAATCACCGAGAACAAAAACTAAGGGAGAGTCCGAGGCTCAATACGTTGCGCGCCCCCCGCTGATGTCAAAGACCGCGCCGGTGGTGAACGAGTTTTCGGCCGAGACGAGCCACGCGACCATGGAAGCGATTTCACGCACCTCCACAAACCTTTCCCGGGGAATCTTCGACAGCATGTAGCGAATATGTGATTCCGTCATCTGGTCGAAGAGTCCAGTGCGAGCAGCGGCAGGTGTGACGCAGTTTACGCCGATGTCAAATTTCGCAAGTTCCTTGCCGAGGGACTTCGTCAGCGCGATCACGCCGGCCTTGGCGGCGCTATACGCCGAGGCATTCGGATTTCCCTCCTTGCCCGCGATCGACGCCACATTCACAATCCGGCCGTATTTCTGCTGGATCATGTGCGGTACGATGGCTCGGCAGCAAAGGAATATGCCGGTTAGATTGGTGTCGATGACTTGACGCCACGCGTCCGGAGGGTAGTTCCAGCACTCCGTGTTTGGCCCGGTGATACCGGCATTGGCAACGAGAATGTCGATGCCCCCCCATTCCTTGGCGGTCTCTGCCGCGGCCTCACCAACACGTTGAGCGTCGGTTACGTCAACAACCAGCCCATGAATTAAGCCGTGCCCAGAGAGCTCTTGGACGGTGGCCTCCGTTGCTGCCTGATTTCGGTCCCACACGGAAACCGAGGCGCCAGACTCCAGGAACCGCTCGGCGATGGCGCGTCCAATTCCTTGCGCACCACCAGTGATGACCGCGCGGCGTCCGGCCAGATCAATTCGGTTCATATACCTCCGGCACAGCTTAGTGGGATTCTCTAGTGACCTTGGTGCCCCGGCATCCCACCAGGAAATCCAGATCAGCCCCAAAGTTGGCCTGCAGTACATGGTCGACGTAAAGCTGCTGGTAACCGCCCTTCATTTCGAGCATGGGTGGTTTCCATTCCGCCCGGCGACGCTTGAGTTCCTCGTCCCCCACCTCGAGATGCAAGGTCCGTGCTTCCACGTTTAGACGAATCATGTCGCCATCCTTGACCAGTGCCAACGGTCCTCCCACCGCGGCTTCCGGGCAAACGTGCAAAACGACCGTGCCGTAGGCGGTTCCGCTCATCCTGGCGTCGGAGATGCGCACCATATCTTTCACGCCGCGCTCGAGAAGTTTCGCGGGGAGCTCCATGTTTCCGACTTCGGCCATGCCGGGATAGCCTTTCGGACCAGAATTCTTGAGCACCAGCACGCAGTTTTCATCAATGTCGAGATGCGGATCATTGATGCGCTCCTTATAGTGCTCGATCGTTTCGAACACGACCGCGCGGCCACGATGATTCATGAGCTCGGGAGATGCTGCTGAGGGTTTGAGCACGGCGCCATCAGGCGCCAGATTTCCGCGCAGCACTGCGATACCGCCGTGTTCGACCAAGGGCCTATCAAAAGGCCGGATGACCTCTTCATTCCAATTCGGTGCGTCCTGACAATTCTCCCAAATCGTCCGGCCGTTGACCGTCAATGCGTCACGATGCAGCAGCCCTTGGGTCCCCAGCATACGGAGAACTGCCGGCAAGCCTCCCGCGTAGTAGAAATCTTCCATCAAGAATTTCCCGGAGGGCATAAGATTCACTAACGTCGGGACGTTCCGTCCCAGACCATCCCAGTCTTCGAGCTTGAGCGATATGCCAATTCGGCCAGCGATGGCCAGAAGGTGGATCACCGCATTGGTCGAACCACCAAGCGCTCCGTTGACGCGAATTGCATTCTCAAAGGCCTTACGGGTAAGGATTCGCGAAATGGTCAGATCCCCCCGCACCATTTCTACGATCCGCCGGCCAGCAACTTGCGCGAGAACTCCGCGACGGGAATCCACCGCTGGAATAGCTGCGTTGTGGGGTAAGCCGAGGCCCAGTGCTTCTACCATGGCGGCCATGGTCGAAGCCGTGCCCATGGTCATGCAATGTCCCGCGGAGCGCGACATGCAAGACTCCGCCTGGAAGAATTCTTGCTCCGTCATTCTGCCCGTTTTAAGTTCTGCGCTGAAGCGCCAGACATCGGTTCCAGAACCGATGTCTTGTCCGCGGTACTTGCCGTTAAGCATCGGGCCGCCAGAGACGACCAGCGTTGGCAAGTCGCAGCTGGCTGCGCCCATTACCAGAGCGGGAGTGGTCTTGTCACAGCCACAAAGCAGAACGACACCGTCGATGGGGTTGGCACGAAGCGACTCTTCGACGTCCATGCTGACCAAATTTCGGTACAGCATCGCCGTGGGGCGCATGTTGGTTTCGCCGGTGGACATGACAGGGAACTCCAGCGGCAGGCCACCTGCTTCCCATACACCGCGTTTCACGCGCTCGGCCAAGTCCCGGAGGTGAGCGTTGCAGGGGGTGAGTTCCGACCAGGTATTGCAAATCCCGATCACTGGCCGTCCATCAAACAGGTCATCGGGCAGGCCTTGGTTCTTCATCCAGCTGCGATGGATAAAACCGTCCTTGTCACGCCTGCCGAACCACGCCGCTGAACGATAGACTTTGCGATCGCCGCTCATTCTTGCACCATTTCTTTTCGTTTTTTTCTATGACGCGCTTGTGTTCCGCCCGCCGGTTGACGGCGAATGGAAAACTAAAAATCTTTCGAGGTACGAGCGAGGAGTCTCTCCATCGCCCTCTCTCCTTTCTCGCGGCTGGTCTTGAGTCCCTTGAAATCCGTCCAACAGAAACACTCTTGCTCGCGGTGCCATACAGGACCCTCTCCGACAATATCTCCCGATGCAAAAACGCATTCGATCTTCATGTGCTTGATCCGGCACAAGATCAATTACTCGCAATCCGCTTCCTTCACAAGGAATGGCCGCAATTTTTTACTTTATTTTCTAACCATCTTGCAAGATAGTTTCATATAGGCGTCGCAGATAGGTCGACCCCATCGTCGCCGAATACCCGCGCTAGAGTTGGTACAAGAGCCCGGCGCGGTCAACCGCAGACCAATCCGGGCGTTTCCCCTAGCAGAATTCGGCCGTCCGATTATAAGCGGTAAATGAAATCGAGGGGGATGCAACCTAATCGCCGGATCGGAAGTCCAACACTCCAGCTAAATTGTTGGTCTTTGGATTCCTTCGGAGTATGGTCGAGGCGATATGGATCAGGCCACTTTATTGCGCGGAAAGCCCGGCAGAATCATGCTGGCAGGGGCCGCGTTTCTGCTTCTCGTTGCGATGCCCTATCTCTTCGCGCACTTCCGGCAGGGCCAGCGGGCTGCGAACCGAGGTGAGTCCACTGTAAAAGTGGAAAGGAAGAATTTCGGGCAGGTAATCCGCTTGAATGGAACAACGCAGGCCTCGCGTTCCTTCGTGGTGCTGGCCCCCAAGCTCGAAGGAGCGCAGGTCGGTTCCATGGTCATCACCAAGCTGGTCCCCGCCGGCACCCATGTGAAAAAAGATGCCTTCCTCGTCGAATTCGATCCGCAGGCGCAGACCAAGGACTATCTGGACAAGAAGAGTAGCTACGAAAACCTTGTCGGGCAGGTCGCCCAGAAACAGGCGGAGGAAGACATCGCGCGCGCCAAAGACGATACGGCGATGAAACAGGCGGAAGACGAACTCAAACGCGCGCAACTCGAGCTTCAGAGGAATGAAATTGTTTCCCGCATTGACGCCGAAAAAAATCAGGAAGCTCTCGACGAAGCCCAAGTCACTCTCAAGCAGCTGAAACAGACCTACGAACTCAAGCGCGCCGCGTCCGCGTCAACCATTCGGATTCAGGAAATTCAGCGCGACCGCGCGCTGGAAGCCATGCGTTACGCGCAGGGAAACGCCGCAAAAATGGTCGTGCACTCTCCGATGGAAGGCGTGGTCGTCTACAACACCATCTGGCTCGGCGGCCGAATGGGAACCGTGCAGCAGGGCGATCAGGTTCGGCCGGGCGTGCCATTTCTCCAGGTGGTAGATCCCTCCCGAATGGAGGTTCGTGTCGAGTTGAATCAGGTGGATGTTCTGAAAATACATCTGGGCCAGCGCGCACAGATGCACCTGGACGCTTATCCGGGAATGACTCTGCCCGCGGTTCTCGAAGAATTCTCGCCCCTCGGTCACACGGGACAATTCACGGAAGCCGTCAGGTCATTCGCCGCGCTCTTTTCCGTTCAAGGAACCGACCCGAGACTCTTGCCCGATCTTTCTGCCGCCCTCGATCTCGATCTCAACACCCAGAACAATGTTCTCGTGGTTCCTTGGCAGAGTATCGGCGCGGAAGCCGATCACCCCTTCGTGTGGCTCAAATCTACGGGCAGCTTTGAGAAGCGCGCCGTGCAAATGGGTCCTCGAAATGATCTCGAAGCCGTCGTGGTTTCTGGACTGAAAGAAGGAGATATCATCCGGCGGGCCGCCATCGAGGACGAGCCAGGAGCAGGCTTGCAATGAATGGCCAAAGTCAAAAATGGAGGCCCGGCAAGAGGGCCCTGACCGGCGTAGCAGCTCTGGTCGTCGGTGGCCTTGCTTTTGGGGCGTTCCGTCTGGCTCGCCCCGCAGTGAAATTCCCTACCGCGGATGTGAAGCGCAAGGAATTTATCGATTACCTGGAAGTCAAAGGCGAGGTCAAGGCGCTCCGCTCGATGGTCATCACCGCTCCCTACAGTGCGGGCGATCTGCAGATCATGAAGCTTGCGGCAAACGGAGCGAAGGTTAAAAAGGGAGACGTTCTGGTTGAATTTGACAACACCACTGTGAAGCAAAAGCTCGCGCAGGACCAATCTGCGCTCAAATCGGCAGATGCGGAGATTCAGCAGTCGCGTGCCGCAGCGCGATTGAAGGAAGAGAAGGATCTCACCGACGTCATGACGGCAGACTATGACGTTCGAAAGACACGCATGGATGCCAGCAAACAGGAGATTCTTTCGGTAATCGAAGGCGAGCAAGCCAAGCTAAAAGTCGCGGATGCCGAGGAAAAACTCAAAGAGGCAGAAGCCAAGCTCAAAGCGGATCGTTCTTCGGCGGCGTCAGATAATGTCAGCAAGCAACAGAAGCACGACCAGGCGGCTTTCCAAGTACAGCTGGATGAGCACAGCTTGGCTTCTCTTTCTTTGCTCGCTCCGCTTGACGGTGTGGTTGCGCTGCAAAACCACTGGCAGCCGCAAGGCGGCCCCACTCCCTTTAAGGCCGGAGACCGCGCCTGGCCGGGCGCAGGCATCGCGGAACTTCCGGATCCATCCAAACTCAAAATTTCGGCCCGCATCGAAGAGGCGGAGAGAGGTCAATTGAAATTAGGCCAGTCCGCCACGATACGCGTGGATGCAGTTCCCGATGGCAGCTTCGGCGGACACATCGACACGATCAGTCCCACCGCGAGCCTGGATTTCAACGCCGGATGGCCTGTTCCAAGGAATTTCTCGGTTGAAGTAGCTTTGGCAAACAGTGACGAGCGCCTTGCCCCGGGAATGGGTGCGGTCGTTCGCGTGGCGATAGATCGCATTGCCGATGGGATTGTGATTCCTACGTCCGCACTTTTCCGCAAGGGGGGCCGGACTGTCGCTTACGTTCGGCATGGTTCGAAGTTCGAAGAAACCCCGGTCGAAGTATTGCGCCGGAGCGGGGACCAGGCATTGGTCGCAAAGGGATTGCAGCCGGGAGAGCAGCTTGCCCTAAAGGATCCAACATTCGCGAAGTAGGATTGATTTGTGATCAACTGTCGCCTAAAAGAAGCCGTATTTCTCCTTGTGCTCGCGCTGGGGGGCAGTTGCGTTGCCTGCCACCAGACTACCGTCTTGGCGACTGATTCGGAGATTCCGACAACCACGGTGAAAGAAGTGGATCTTCAACTTAAGGTTTTCACCACCGGCGCGTTGCGAACTTCCCAATCGAGAGCCATCACCGCTCCCCCTATCGCCGGAGGCACATTGCAGATTATCACGCTGGCACGCGCCGGAGCCCACGTGCACACAGGGGATGTTGTACTCGAATTTGACCCCAGCCAGCAGGAATACAATCTGGGGCAAAATCGCAGCGACCTGCTGCAAGCGGAGCAGGAAATCGTCAAAGCCAAAGCGGACGCCGACGTCCAGACGGCGGAGGACCAGACCGCGCTCCTGAAAGCAAGATATGCGGTGCGTCGCGCGGAGCTCGAAGTCAGCAAGAACGAATTGGTGAGCCCCATCGACGCGCAAAAGAATCTACTCGCTCTCGACGAAGCCAAGCGCGCCCTGACCCAGCTACAGCAGGACATTCAATCCCACAGCGCCTCAAATCAGGCTGCACTTGCCATTAGCGAAGAGAAACGTCACAAGGCTCGACTCTCCATGGAGCAGGCCGAACAAAACATCAAGAATATGCACATCACCGCACCGATTGACGGTCTCGTGGTCATCCACGGCAACAGGGATTCTACGGGTGGATTTTTCATGTATGGGATGACGCTCCCGGACTATCACGTTGGCGACCAGGCCAATCCGGGAAGTTCCATCGCGGAAGTCATCGACATCTCTCACCTGGAAGTCGCTGCGCAAGTAGGCGAAACCGACCGCACCAACCTTAAGGCCGGCCAATCCGTTGAGGTAAAAATCGATGCGCTTCCCGGTGAATCCTTTTCCGGCAAAGTGCAAACCGTTGGCGGCTCGACGACCCACGAATTTTGGGACGATAACACCCAGCATAAGTTCGATGTGGCTATCCAGCTCGACAAGACCGATGCGCGCCTCCGCCCTGGCTTCGCCGTCAGGCTTGGCATCCTGGGGGACAATCTTTCTCGTGCGGTTTCCATTCCTGGCGAAGCCGTCTTCGAACACGATGGCAAGAAAGTAGTGTATTGCAAACGTAACCGGGGTTTTGAAATGCAGGAAGTCAAGGTTCGCGCGCTGAGTGAAGGCCGAGCGATCCTTGATGGCATTTCTCCGGGAACTGTCGTCGCGCTCGTCAATCCCGAGAAAAATCCCGCCGGAAAAGAAAAGGGAAGCGGCACTTCCAATCCCAGTTTCGGCCCGGGCTCCAATTGAAGCCAGGCACGCACCCATGAAACCCAGCTCCATGGCCGAACCCCGATCACTGCAACAATGGCTGCCCGATCTGGCCTTCGGCTTTGAAAACCTCGCCAGCCACAAGCTTCGCTCTCTCCTGACCATGCTGGGGATGATTTTTGGAGTTGCTGCTGTCGTCGCCATGCTCTCCATCGGAGCCGGAGCGCAACAGAAGGTCATGGCCTTCATCGAACAGCTCGGCGTGCGCAATCTCATCGTCGAGGCCAAGGAAGCCCACAATTGGCAGGAGCTGCAGAAAGTCCGAAAAAATTCACCGGGCCTCACCCTCAACGATTACCAGGTCATTCGAAAAAATATGCCCGACATTCAGGATGGCACGCCGCGCAAACGCTTTGTTCCGGGAAAGCTCCTTCCCAAACCGCAACAAGACTTACCTATCGTTTACGGCGTCGAGCCAAGCTACCTGCTAATCGGCCATCTTCGCGTCACGGAAGGCCGCTTCTTCGAGGCCTCGGAGAACGCTTCTGCAGCGCCCGTGTGCGTCCTCGGCGCTGCGGCAAAAGACAGTCTGTTTGGCGCTGCCCCCGCGATCGGCGAATACATCAAACTCAACGAGCAGTGGTGCCATGTAATCGGAATCGTTGCGCCACAGCTTGCCCCGCAGACCGAGGTTTCCGGCGTCCGCACCGAAGACATGAACAACCTCGTCTTCGCGCCATTGAATGCGGTCCTCTACCGTCTCGAAGACTCGCAAAGTTTTTTAAAGGATGAGATTGATGGTCTCTACCTGCATCTCGCGTCGCCCGATACCAGCGTCACCGACGCCGAAGTCGTCCGCGGAATCCTGAATTCCTCGCATCGCAATGCCGGCGACTTCAACGTCATCGTCCCGGCGGAGCTCCTCGCCCAGCAAAAGCGCACCGAGCAGCTTTTCAATACCGTCATGGTGGCCATCGCCTCCATCTCTCTCCTCGTCGGCGGCATTGGCATCATGAACATCATGCTGGCTGCCATTCTCGAGCGCACTCGCGAAATCGGCGTGCGCCGCGCGGTCGGGGCGCGGCGCTGGGACATCATCCGCCAATTCATCATCGAAGCGGTGCTGATCTCTTTCGCCGGTGGGCTTGTGGGGGTCGTGCTTGGGTTCGCCATGTCTCAACTCATCGCCTGGCTAGCCGGATGGTCCACCATCGTGACCATCAGCTCCATTCTTCTGGCATTCGTGGTTTCCATTTCAGTCGGTTTGATTTTTGGCATCTATCCAGCGGTCAAAGCGGCGCGACTCGATCCGGTCGAGGCCATTCGTTACGAATAAATCATGGCTCTTTCGAGCCACAACCGAACCATGAAAATAGCCGAAAAGTGGCCATTGAAAGTAAAGGGGTTATGTCTATTTTATGAGGAATAACTTCAGATGGCCGCCAGACAATCCTTCGGGGGTGAGTGATGAGAGTGGTGCGTCTTCTTGTGGTGACGGTTTTCTTTCTAGCGATTCCCGGTGTTCCCGCGCAGGCGCAAGAAGCCCCGCGTCTTGAGAGGCTGCTAGGCATCGGCACGCGTCAAATGCCGGCCCCTCCGCTTGCACCGCCGCAAGGCCTCCAGGATCACGTCGCCAACGGGAAGCTCGTTCTCTCCCTCGACGACACCATCCGCCTCGCTCTTTCAAACAATACCGACATCCGGCTCGACCGCTCCCAGATTGAGTTCGCGCAGAACAATCTGCATCGCGCCCACGGGCCATTCGATCCGTTGGTAACCTCCAGCTTTGGTGACAACAGAAGCAAGACGCCAGCGATCACACAAACTCAGGGAGCGGCGATTCCCGACACGCTGGCCCAAACAACAACATTTGGCTACGCACAAACCTTCCAGACAGGCACAAACTTTCAAACTTCCTTCAACACCAGCAAATTATCGAACAACGACATCCTTAGCATTGTGAACCCCTCCATTGCCACGGATCTCCAATTCACAGTCACTCAACCACTGCTCCGAAACTTCGGCCTCTTCCCCAACCGCGCGCCTATTCTTATCGCGCAGCGAAATCTGAAGCAGGCTCGTGCTTCCTTTCAGGGCCAAGTAAATGACATCATCCTTCGAACCGTCGGAAATTATTGGAATGTCGTCTTCGCCCGCGAATCCCTGGTGGTGCAGCGGAAGTCTCTCGAAGAAGCCCAGAAGAGCTACGACCACGATAAGAAGGCGCTCGGCCTCGGCGCGCTGCCGCCACTCGATATTTACCGCTCGGAATCCCAGGTCGCTTCACGCCGCGTTGGCGTCATCCAGGCGGAATACGCTCTCAAACAAGCCGAAGATCAATTCCGCCAGATCGTTGGCGCCGACCTGGATCCTGCTATCCGTGTTCTCGACCTCGAACTGATTGACCAGCCCGAGCCCCTCGGTGACCTGCTCAACACGGACATTGCCACGGCACTCGCTCGGGCGCTCGCCAACCGTCCCGAATTTGAAGCCGCGCGTCAGCAGTTGGCCAGCGATGAGCTGATCATTCGCCTCGCTCACAACAGTTTAAAACCTGAGCTCGAACTCTCCGGCTTTTACACCGGCAACGGCGTCGCCGGCCACAAATTCAATACTGCTACTCCTCCCCAGCTAATTACGATCACCGGCCTTGGCGATAGCCTCGGCCAGACTTTTCATTTTACCTACCCGGCTTACGGCGCCGCTCTTTCTCTAAGCCTCCCCGTAAAGAATCACAGCGCGGAAGCCAACCTCGCGGATGCCGATGCAAGCCGCCGCCGCGATCAATACCAGGAACGCCGGACCAGTCAGAACATCACTCTCGAGGTCACCAACGCAGTCCATGCGCTCGAACAGGCCAAGCTCTCGATGGAAGCCTCAAAAGTGGCACTGGACCTCGCGCAGAAGTCACTTCGTGCCGATGAACGCAAGTACGAATTGGGGGCAGAGACAGTTTTTTTTGTTCTTGATTCGCAGATCGTGCTGGCCCAGGCCGAGCTGAACCTCATCCAGGCACAGGTAAATTTCCAGGTTGCCGTCGCCCAGGTAGACCATGCGACGGGAGATTTGCTCGACCATCACCATGTGCAGATTCTAGACCCGCAAAAATGAGTGGCACCCTGAAATCGCGCCGCGTTTTGAAATGGCTGGAGACATGTCCACTGCCAACGATTGCCAATACTGCGGGCGAGCTCCTGAAGGCTCTCGAAGAAAAGATACTTTTCGCGTGCTGCCGTCCCACCTTCGTTATTCTTGTTACCAGAGCAGCTTCAATCCCAACTGAATTTGCCGGGAACTCGTGGAAGTAGCAGTGATGACCCCGGCTGTGGGAGATGGGCCGCCCGTCGCCGATGTAAATACAATCGTGTTTGGGGTATTGAAGTTCGTGTGGTTGAGCACGTTAAAGAAATCCGCTCGGAATTGCGCGCTAAAGCGCTCCGACAGCGAGAGTTTTTTCGCGATCGCCAGATCCAACTCGGCCAGTCCAGATCCTTGCAATGTGTTGCGTCCCACGTTGCCGTAGGTCCCATTGGGAGGCGCAACGAACGCGTTCGGATCGAAGTATCGGTTTGATCCACCTCGAACTAGTCGCCCTGTAAAAGCTGGATTCCATGACGGCCGGATGGGGTTGCGGCTGTCTCCGTCGTTGGCGGGGTTGAAGCTCATCTGAGGCGTGAAAGGCAACCCCGTCTGCAGCGTCTCGATTCCGCTGACTTGCCAGCCTCCGGTCAGTCTGTTCAAGAACGGATGGATGCCGGACGCTTTGTTTCGCCCAAAGGGTAAGTCGTAGATGGCGTTAACGACTGCGAGGTGCCGGATGTCGAAAGATGCGCGACCGTAGTCCCATTTGGGCTGGAGCGGATTCATGGTGAACGCGGGAGAATTCGTGGCAACGCTGGTATTCATGTTGTCGCCGTCGTCGAGACTTTTCGAGAAGGTGTAGACACCGCGGAATTGCAGGCCGTGATTCAAGCGGTGGCTCACATCCACCTCGAGACCGTTGTAAGAACTGATGCCTTCGGAGAACCAACTCGTCGTATTTCCGACCTTCGAGTTGGCCAAAGGAGCGTTTGGGGGGTTGTAGGTAGTGCCCGCAGGGAGATTGGCCGGGCAGGGTGACGCCGGGCAGATCGCCGGGACCGGAACGTTGGCATCAATCGACAGCAACCCGTGGTAACCGTGCGACCCGACGTAACCGATCGCGAACAAGGTGCTCGGGGTGACCTGCTGTTCGATCTTCAAAGAATACGATTCCACGGTGGGGGTCTTGAGATCCGGCTGTACGCCGCTCGGAGAAATCTTCGCGCCGGCGGGGACCGGAGCGCCGGGAACAATGTCGATGCTCGAAAGCGGGACGTTCTTGAGAGCAAAGACGGTGTTGAACGGGCCGTTTTGGTCGAGGCGATAACTAAGATTATCGTTTAGTGCGTAGTACAGCCCGAAGCCTGCGCGTATCACGGTGGTCTTCGACGAGAAAGGGGACCAGGCAATTCCGAAGCGCGGCGCCGGGAGAAATTTCGCATTGTTAACGGTCAAGGCAGAATTGCCGACGACCGGGTTGGTTACGATCACGCCATTCGAATCGAACACGTAATTCGAAGCGCGGCCACGACTCTCATTCCAGCCGCTGGTGAATTCACCGCGGAAACCGATCCGCAGTTCGAAGTTCGGTGTCAGCTTGAGAGCGTCTTGAGCAAACACGGCTCCCTCAAAGGAACGCCAGCCAAGCGGGGTTGCGACCGGGGCGACCGTAAACGTCGAGACCGTGCCTTCGAGGAAACCCTGCAGAGTCGAAAAGGACGCTTGCCCGTACTGATTTTGTGCAAGTGCGTCATTGGCTTGGAGCCGCTGGACCCACCCGCCAAATTCGACGGTATGGATGCCGTGTGTTGCCGTGAGGCGGTCCTGCCCAGTGAACAGATTGCGCACTGCCGACAAGTTGCTGCCCGCATTTGTCCCGGCTGCGGAGATCTGGGACGCCCCATTGAGAGTGGTTCCGCCGCCAACGACGACTGCGCCGATAGGGCGGCCCTGCACAAATCCAGGCAAATTGACGGATGTCTGTCCAGTGAAATAGAACGCCCCGCGCGAAAAGCCGAAGGTAGCTTGGTTGACGACGGCAGCGGATACCAGGTGCGTTTCGCTCAAGCTGATTACCTGTTCCCGCAGAGACACCCGGGCTGAACTGAGGGGATTGGCCGCCGGAGTGTTCGCCGCGCTATCATCCACGGTGTAAACGGCGGCCAGCGAATCCCTGTCAGAGAAAATATGGTCGAGGCGCGTGGTGCCGAAGTCCTCGTTGACAATTTGCAGAGGATGGCTGAAGGTTTCGGCAACCCCCTTTCCGAGGTCGGGACCGTTCGCCACCGGCCATAGCTTGAGGAGCGGAGCGGCGCTTGCGGCTACGCCGAGGTTTACCAGGCCGGAGGCCGGGCACGGGTTTGCCGCGGGAGTGACGGCGCTGCATGGCAGGAGCCCCGCGCGCGCGTTGTTGTCCGGCACCAAGGTCACGCCGCTTAGTGCCAGGTGCTGCCGGAAGCCTTCATAGTTTCCGAAGAGGAATGTCTTGCCCTTGACGATAGGTCCACCAAGAGAACCGCCGAATACGCTGCGCTGAAATTGCGGAATGGCTCCCTGATCGAAATAATTTCTCGCGTCCAGCGCGCTGTTGCGTAGAAACTCGTAAGCGCTGCCGTGGAGCTGGTTGGTTCCGCCGGAGGTGACGATGCTGACTTGCGCTCCTGGGCGCTTTCCATACTCGGCGCCATAAGTGTCCTTCACGACTGCGAATTCCCGGACCGCGTCCACGCCCAGCAATTGCCCGCTCGCCCCTCCCGGCGTGTTGTTGATCTCCGAAGCCCCCGTGAATTCGACATCATTAAGGAGAAAGAGATTTTCTTGCGGGCGGCGGCCCGAGACGGCAAACATGCTGCCGAGAACAGAGTTGGAGGTTCCCATGCTGCCGGATCGTTGCGAGGTGTAGTTGACGATGCCAGGATTCAGAGTGAGCAACTGATCGTAACTTCGGCCGTTGAGCGGCAGGTCTTTCACCTGGCGTTCTCCGACCAAGCCGGAAATGTCCTCCGTCGTTACCGCAACGATTCCGGAATACGCAGGGACCTCCACGCTCTGATGCACGTCCCCTATATGAAGGGTGAGGTTCAATTCCTCGCGCTGACCCACGACCAGGGTTACCGCGGTCCTTGTGTCCATGCGAAACCCTGGCTTGGACGCCGCAATTTCATACCGGCCGACGGCGAGCGAAGGGGCGTTGAAGCGCCCCGCGTCATCGGTCACGAGGGAGCGCTCTGCGCCGGTTTCGAGATTCGTGACTTTGACATTGGCTCCGGCAATGCCTGCGCCGGAGGCGTCGCTTACTAAACCCCAGAGCGAGGCCTGTGCTTGCGCGTGTCCCGATGATGCCAGGAGTGCACCAAGAAAGATCACAAAAAGGCCATAGACGAAAAACTTTTGAAGGTTCGAACTAACCACTTTGCGAGACCTCATTTTCTGACTCCGTAATTTAGAGTAAATGCATCCATGCCCGGCATTTGATCGGCTTTCCTGGACAATTGGAGCAGGGCTCAAGCCCACAGCCGTGCAAGGGAAAAGCAAGCAGGGGTCAACAACGGAATCGGGCGAGGCTACTCGGCAGGAAGATGACGGGCGCGAAGATGTGCTTTAACGACATGGCAATCGCAAGTTGAAAGACGGTTTTCATTTCGTTTCCAAGATACTTTCGGCAACAAGGCCCGGTTTTACTGCGGGCGAGAAAAGCACCACCGGTTGACCGTTCGGTGTTTTGCCGGTCAATGTGGCTGTGTTTGCCGGGCGCTCGGTCATGAGAGACCGCGTCCCTGACCACACCAACTGCAAGCCAGCGCAAATGGCGATGACCGCGACCACGGCCTTCAATTTTTGTGCCGGCACGCGGGGTGTCAGCAAGCACCCGATAATGACTCCAGGCACTCCTCCTGCAAGAAGTTGCAACAAAGCCTGCGTGCTGACGGAGCCAAAACTCCAATGCACGGCGCTTCCGATGATTGCCAAGACGAGTCCGAATACCAGGTCTGTGCCCACTACCTGCGGAGCCGTCATTTCGGAATAATTGAGCAGAAGAACGGTCCCGAGAGCTCCCGCTCCGGCCGAGGAGAATCCGGACTCAACTCCGATCGGAAAGGCGAGCCACGGCAGCCAACGCGCGTTTTTCCGCGCGAATTTTGGGTTCTGCATCCGCGGAACAAAAGTTACACTCGACGATGCGGCCAGCAACAGTCCGAGCAAGATGATTACCCACGGGCTGCCTTCGTGGCCGGCCAAAGAATGCAGCGCATACATTCCCAGCACGAGGCCTGGAACCGCCCCCTGGAGTAGAAGACGAAAATAGCGCGAGTGGACATGCCGTCCGAGCAAATAGAAGGGGGCCGCGATGAGCCGCAGCACGCCGGCAAAGACAAACGCGGTTCCGACCGCTTCTCCCGCCGGAAGGCCGACGATGAGCAGGAGCGCGGGTACTGTAAAGCTCCCGCCGCCGACCCCCGTCAGTCCCACAGCCAAAGCGATGAAGAACCCTAGCAAGAGGTGGATCATTCCGCGCGCTCCGAGAATGTGTGGATTCCGCATTCCAGTTTTTTGCCGTTCCAGCGGCCGGATCTCGGATTGCTTGGGTCCTCTGGAATGGCCGTGCACGGCTGGCAGCCGATGCTCGCGTAACCTTCGTCATACTGAGGAAGATAGCTGAGGCTGTTCGCCCCCGTGTATTCCCACACTTGCGCCCACGTCCAATCTGCGAGAGGACTCACCTTCAAGAGAGTCTTGCCGCCCGGCAAGCGATGCTGCTCCACTTTTTTGAGATTTCTTCGCGTTGGCGACTGCTCTCTGCGCAGGCCGGTAAACCAGAGCTCGAAGTGGCCGAGAGCCTCCATCAGGGGTTCCACTTTGCGCAACTGGCAGCACTGTGTGGGATCCGTGCGATGGAGAATTCCAAGCAGGGATTCCTGTTGTTTCACGGTATTTTTTGGAAGCACGTTCGTCAGGTTGAGCGCCCACTCCTTCGTCATGCGATCGCGATATTGGTATGTCTCGGCGAAGTGATAACCGGTATCCAGGAACAAAACGGGAATTTCCGGCAGACGCGCTTTCAGCATGCGGAGCACGATCATGTCCTCCGCCTGGAAGCTGCAGGTCACGCACGCACGAGGTCCCGGGCCGGCGCTCAGGACTACACTCAAGACTTCCTCTGCGCCAAGCGCTTCAACGTTCTCCAGATTCACATTAGGCTGCATTTCAATTCACCGTTCTCTGATCCTCAGATCGGATTTCCGCGTAGAGTGACTTCGTAAGCGCTAAAACTTGCCTGACGGCTTCGCGGTCGTCAGCCGACAGGTGCAGGGCTGCTAAATCAAACGCGTAATCTGCGGCTAACGCCTTAATCGCATCCCGGTCCGCTGGCGCAATCGCCTGGCAGGAATAGATGACCAGCAGCCCCGCGGACCAGAGCGGTTTTAAGAGCAGGGGGAGGACTTCGGATGACAGTGTGTCGCCCTCCAGAACGAGCACTTCGAACCCTCGATCGAACAAGGATCGTTCCAGTTGTTTCACGAGAGCCTCACGGCCCTCCATCAAGAGAATTCCAGGGCCATGTCCGTGGCGATGCCGTCGTTCCAGGAGAGTGACTGCTCCCTGGCCAGAGGCAACGCTTGCAGTTTCCGCATCTTCAGATTCAACCGTTCGCTGCGGTTGATGCTGGTCTTCGCAGATCATTGCGGCGCCGACCGTGGCATTAGCAGTGGGGTCAATCAAAATGAAACTGCCGGTTGTCCGGTTGCGACGGTACGAATCAAAGAAAAGAGATTCGTTGGTCTCGAACTCTACGGCTGCGATGCCGTTCATCTCCAGTTGGTGTGCGGGCGCATGCGCCAAAGTATTTACATCCACGCGATAACGAATCTGTGTTGCCTTTGCTTTGACCTGACGCCCGGCATGCTTCACGAGATACACGCGATTCAATTCGAGTGGGCTGGAATCGAACCAGACCACCATCGCTTCCAATCGGCGCGACACTCGCGGGGGCGCATTGGGGGAGACGAGCATGTCGCCGCGGCTCAGATCAATTTCATCCTCCAGCTTTACCGTCACCGACATTGAGGGGCCGGCTTCTCCTAGCTCCCCGTCATAGGTAACAATCGACTGGACCCGGGTCTTCTGCCTGGACGGCAACGCCAGCACTGGGTCGCCTGGACGCAGAATGCCGCCCGCGACTTGCCCCGCAAATCCGCGAAAACTTGCGTCTGGCCGAATCACGTACTGAATGGGAAAGCGCACCTCATCGCCATTGACGGACGGCCGAATATCCACAGTTTCCAGATGCTCCAGCAACGTTGGCCCCGAATACCAGGGCATCCTGTCGCTCCGGACCGCCACGTTGTCTCCGCCGAGAGCGCTAATGGGAATGCATCGCGCGGATGGAAACTCCAGCCGCTCCGCAAGAGCCAGAAAATCCTCTTGCAGGCGGAGAAACACGTCCTCCCTGCAATCCACCAGGTCCAACTTGTTGATCGCCACAAGCAAGTTCGGAATACCCAGCAACGAAGCGATGTGCGTGTGGCGCCGGGTTTGCGGGAGCAAGCCCTTGGTGGCGTCGACCAGGATCACCGCGAGGTCCGCCGTCGAAGCACCCGTCGCCATGTTTCTGGTGTACTCCTCGTGGCCAGGCGTATCTGCGATGATGAACTTCCTTCGAGAGGTGCTGAAATACCGGTAGGCGACATCAATGGTGATTCCTTGTTCGCGCTCAGCTCGCAGCCCATCCGTCAGCAGGGAGAAATCAATCGGTCCTCCCGAGCGGTTGATTTTGCTTTTCTTCACAGAGGCGAGTTGGTCCTCGTAGACGGCTTTAGAGTCGTGCAGCAGTCTGCCGATCAGTGTGGACTTGCCGTCATCTACGCTTCCGGCAGTAGTGAAACGAAGCAGTTCCTTCCCGATATCCCGATCGAGAAAACTGAGGAAGCCGTCTTCGAAGCCGGTGCCGAGTGCGGACAGCATCAGAAATAGCCCTCCCGTTTCTTAATCTCCATCGACCCTTCTTCGTCGTGATCGATGGCGCGGTTTTCGCGTTCCGAGCGGCGGAAGGAAATCATCTCCTCGATAATCTTCGGAACGGTATCCGCCTCGGAACGGATCGCACCTGTACAGGGCATGCAACCGAGTGAACGCATTCGGCATTTGACAAACGCGGTTTTCTCTCCGGGAAGAAGTTGGTCTTTGGAGTAGATCAACACGATGGAGCCGTTTCGCAACACCGCCTTGCGCTCACGTGCGTAGTAAAGCGGCACGATGGGAATCTTTTCGGCGTGAATGTAAAGCCAAACGTCCAGTTCAGTCCAATTGGACAGCGGAAACACGCGAATGCTTTCCGCTTTGTCGATTCGCGAGTTAAAGATGTTCCACAATTCCGGGCGCTGATTCTTGGGGTCCCACTGCCCGTGAGAATCGCGAAAGGAATAGATGCGTTCCTTGGCCCGCGATTTCTCTTCGTCACGCCGTGCGCCTCCAAATGCGGCATTAAAGCCGCCCGCCGCCAGCGCGTCCAGCAGCGCCTTGGTCTTCAGCAATCCGCAGCACTTCTGGGTCCCGAGTGCAAAGGGGTTTGCTCCTTGCTCAAGCGCTTCGCGGTTCTGGTGGACGATCAGCTCGGCGCCGATTTCTTTCGCATAGGAATCGCGAAACTCGATCATCTCGGGAAATTTGTAGCTGGTGTCCACGTGCAGCAGGGGAAACGGGATTTTCCCAGGGAAAAAAGCTTTTTGCGCCAACCGCAACATCACCGAAGAGTCCTTGCCGATGGAATACAGCATCACCGGCCGGGCAAATTCCGCCGCTGCTTCGCGGAGAATGTAGATGCTTTCTGCCTCCAGGGCTTGTAGATGGTTGAGCCTCTTGAATGCAGAAGTTGCTACCTCCTCGCTCCATCCCGTCAGTCGGCCGGCTGCGGGAAGCAGTTCGGGAATTGCCTGTGTCATGCCTTTCCTTTCAAATTCTGAAAAAAAGATGCGGCCCAAAAACAAAAAACCCACCTGCCAATCGACTCTGGCGGTGGGCTTCACTACAGCTAGGCTAGGTTAGGTTGCGGTTCCTAGATCATTAGCCTCCCGGTGCCAGAGGACAGGTGTGTACAACACATACAACAGATGTGTGCGTTCCTCTGAGACTGGTGAAGGCTCAATGACATGGCTAAAAGTATACAGGGGAATCTTACGGGCTGCAATGCGCCCATGTAATCAAGTTTTTTCTACATCAGATTCAAATTTTAGGTCGTTGATGCCGCGCCATCCAAGGTTGGCGCACTTGGCTTGATCTTTCTCGGATTCAAGTCTTTTCTCCTGATGGCGACAATTTCGTTGCGGGCGCCAGAGCACGTTCGGGATCGACAAGCAGCCAGGCTGCGGCACCAAGCACCGACAAACCCGCGGCGACACAAAAGGAAGTGGTCCAGCCAAAGCGAGACGCGATCGCAGGTGTTAGTGAAGCGGTGAGGGCTCCTCCGAATTGATTGCCCATATTCATGAAACCCGAAACGGAGCCTGAAGATCCAGCAGCGATATCCGCAGTTACTGACCAGAAAGAACTTTGCGAAAGATAAAGCGCACCCGCGCCGCCGGCAAGAACGACACTGGCCAGCCGGGCGCTTTCGACTTGCGATCCAAATGCCAGAAAGACAGCCGTCAAGAGGAGCCCGAAAACGGCGATCCCGCATCTTCCGGCGCGTTTTCCATAGAGCTTCGTGAGCTTGTCGCTGATCGCCCCGCCCACGGGGCTGCACGCAGCCATCGCCAGAAAAGGCAGCGTGGTGTAAAAGGCGCCCACCTTCAGGTCTAATCCGCGCACCTTGGCGAGATAGATGAAGAACCAGCTGAAGAAAATCCAGGCGACATAGCCGAAGCTGAAATAGCTGAGGGTTAGCGCCAGCACTTCCTTGCTTCTAAAGATGGTGCTCCAAGGAATTCGGCCGTCCGATGCAGATTTGGCGGTTCGCCCAGCCTGAATGTGCGTCAGTTCCGGCACGGAAACGTGCGAGTGCTCTTCGGGCGTGTCGC
>QHZB01000505.1 GCA_003224525.1 Acidobacteriota bacterium
TATCAGCTAGCGAGGTGCCCGTTGCAACAATCTGATTAAGGACGATACCAACGGGCGGAGTAGCCAAGGTCACGGTGGCGATGCCCATCACGACCAGAAGGGATATTTTCTTGAACTTCCAAAACGCGCGCTTTTCCATATATCCTCCTTTCAAACTAGAGGCGCAAGTCGGAAGTCGCAGTGACTTCGAGTCAACGAATTGCGGCTCCTCATCTTGCCCTCCGGGCCGAATCTCACACGGATGAGCTCCACGGTCAATGGCTGGTGGCTTGTTTCTTTATTATTGTGTAGGGCATTGAAAGAAAAGCGTTTACGCCCCAAACTGACTTGTGGTCCCTCTCGCCGTCACATGCGTGTGATAAAGTAATTGAATTCCGGTGGCTCATGGCAACGGCTATCCCTTTCGAGCGGTTCCGCTTCGGCGTATTCGAGGTCGACCTACGTTCCGGTGAGCTACGCAAGCAAGGAATCAAAATCAAGCTCCACGATCAGCCCTTTCAAATCCTGGCCATGCTGGTCGAGCACCCGGGCGAGGTGGTCACTCGCGAACAACTTCAGCAGAAGCTTTGGCCTGCCGATACGTTCGTGGACTTCGATAGAGGTCTAAATTCTGCAGTTAAGAAGTTGCGCGACGTCTTGGGTGACTCTGCAGAAATCCCACGTTACGTGGAGACCCTGCCACGTCGGGGATACCGCTTCATCGGGTCGCTTGGTGACGCTTCGAGCTCCAGAGGACAGCACGCACCCGGGGTTCCCGGTCGAGTGGTCGTGGAGCAGTCCGCCGCTGCGAGCGAAGGAGTTGTAACTGAAGTGCCTGCAGTGTCCGGCGTGAGCAGGAGGTGGACGCTTTGGACCGCCGCTGGCGTTCTCGCTGGCCTCCTGGTGTTGCTGGTCGGTTTCGATGTTGGCAGCTGGCGGGAAAAGCTTCTGGCAAGAGCAACACCCGTTCACATCCGTTCCATTGCCGTGCTGCCATTGGAAAACTTAAGTGGCGACCCGGCGCAAGAATACTTCACCGACGGAATGACGGATGCCCTCGTCACTGAGCTGGCGCAGATCAGCTCCCTGCGCGTGATTTCTCGCACCTCGGTGATGCGCTATAAGGGTACACGCAAGCCTCTTCCAGACATCGCCAAGGAATTGAGCGTGGACGGCATCGTGGAAGGCTCGGTAGTCCAATCGGCAGAACGAGTGCGAGTCAATGCGCAACTGATTGAGGCGGCCACGGACCGGCACCTCTGGGCAAGCATGTACGAACGCAGCCCCGGTGACGTGGTCATCTTGCAAAGTGAAGTCGCCCGAGCCATTGCCAATGCAATCCAAGTACAGCTCACTCCGCAAGAAGAAGCGCGGCTAACACGAGTGCAATCGGTTGATCCGCAGGCATATGAGTCTTATCTCCGAGGGCGTTACTTCTGGAACAAAAGAACAGACGTCGCGGTTCGCAAGAGTATCGATTACTTTCAACAGGCCATTCAAAGGAACCCAAACTACGCGCTTGCTTATGCGGGCATGGCCGAGGCATACATCGTGCGCGACGACGTTTCGCCTGAAGAGCAGTTTTCAAAGGCGAAGGCCACCGCGAAGATAGCTCTTCAGATGGACGATGGCCTTGCCGAGGCCCACAATGCAATGGCAATGNGCGTGCTATTGCGCTCAACCCAAACTATGCCGAGGCCCATCAGTGGTATGGTCAATACCTAAGGGCTATGGGACGGCAGAACTCGGCGATGGCCGAAATCAAACGCGCCCAAGAATTGAATCCGCTGGGACTCGGGATTGGAGGGGGCAGCGGCCAGTATGGCACCCAATATGACTTGATGATAGAGAGCAACCGCAAGAAGCTGGAACTTGACGCAAATTTCGCGGGTGCATACTTGGGGTTGGGCAGGGCGTACGCACTAAAAGGGATGTACCAGGATGCCATCGCGGCATTTCAAAAAGGACTCGATGTTTCCGGAGGAGCGCCGAATTACCTGAGCTTTCTGGGTTACACCTATGGAGTGTGGGGCAAGCGGAATGAGGCGAGGAAGATTCTGCGGCAGTTGAACCAGCTTTCAAAGCGCAAGTATGTTTCACCCTATGAGATAGGCCTTGTTTATATCGGTCTTGGTGAAAAAGATATGGCCTTCGATTGGCTGCAGAAAGCTGTCGCCGACCGCTCGATACCGCTTGTACGCCTGAAGGCGTGGGAGGAGATGGCCAGCCTGCGCTCCGACCCACGCTACGCCGAACTTCTAAGCCGGATTGGTCTCCCACAATGAGCAAAATCCAGTTGCTTCAGTCCATCAGAAAAGAAACTTTAGCTGCATGCGCATGCTGCGGATGCCGCCATCGGTGAAGTTGCGGTTGAGAAACTGTCCCGGCCGGGAATTCACCACGTCGCTGCTTGGCACTTGCACGAACTGCCGATGGTTGAATGCGTTGAAGGCGTCCCAGCGATCCTCCAGCCTTTTCCTCTCCGAAATGGCAAAGGTTTTGGCCAGCGCGATGTCCCAATTGTTGGTCCCGCCTGTAAGCAGCGTGTTCCTCCCTACAGTCCTGGCGTTGGGGAGCCCGCGGCCTTGGACGAAATGCACCTCACCTGGGGTGACGCATGCGCCTGTGTCCGGATTGCTGTAACCAGTGGAGCAAGCTCCTGGGCCGGACGCGGGCGCTATCATGGCCCGCGTGTTCAGAGGAGCGTTTGGATTGCCAATGTCAGGACGGTCGTTGTCGGAGAAGCCGTCGTTGTCGCGGTCCGATCCGTTCTGCAGGCTGTAAGGGGTGCCCGACTGAAAGGTCGTAATTCCCGCAATGGACCAGCCCCCGAGTCCGTGCTTTGCCACTCCGCGCCGCGGCCCCGGGATATCCCAGATGTATGCGATGGTCAGGCGGTGGCTACGATTGTAGTCACTCAAGCCGCGATCCAGCTTTAAGCCTGTCCCTGCCGAAAATGCTATCCGTCGCGAATGCCTTTAAAATCAGCGACCACCAGTACAACCCGCGCTAACCCGGCGAAAGGATGTAACGTTACATGCCCTGTGGCTGGAGAAATAACAATTCGCCAGCCACAGGTCGCCTTCGTCCCCATCGTGGTCGGACTTTCTCTCGATGCTGTCCCTAATCCAGATCAGCGTTAGAACGCTGCCGTCGTGGTCGGCGGGGGATATACAGAAGCCAGCATCCGAACGGCGGCTGGCAATTCAACCGTCAGGCGTTCGCGGTGATTGGCGGGAAGGAGGTCCCGAACTACGCCAAGCTAACCTCAATACTGTTCACTTAAGAATGTAAATGCATTTTGCGATGCTGAGACACTTGCCTGGCACTTGGTGT
>QHZB01000245.1 GCA_003224525.1 Acidobacteriota bacterium
GGAACCACTGAACTGCGGCGGCTGTGCCGGATCGTCGGGAAAAAATGGTGAGACTCGTAGAGTGCCATGTCATTACACAAGCGCTATAACTTCATAATCGGTGACACTGGGCACATCAAAACTTACCGTTCGGCCTTGCTGCTTAAAAACGAGACGAGCGCCCAATCGCAACGCACGCACGGCCTTGATTGCACGATCCTGAACGCGGAAGCGTACTTGTTGACGCCCGAGAGGATAAATGCGCCGTATCGCGCCGTGGGTCATGTTCGGGTTTGTGTAGTTGAGCAGGTGTAATGCGTAACCCGGTTCTGTTTTCCAGGCGAACACTTCAATGATGCCATCACCGCTGATGGAAATGGCCGGGTCATCGCCTCGGACCCACTTGACGGCGTTTTGTATCAACTGGCTCAGGTCCGCATTGCCGGATCGCCAGCACGTACGGTCAACATCACTTGGAAAAAACGCGATTCTCGACTTGCCTGTTTCTCTGAACACTGCAGCGTGCTCCGTTGTCCGTGGCGTGCGTGGATAGACCATTTCTGGTGGAAATGCTGGATACCAAGGAACAACGCTCAACACGAGTGGAGCTTCGGCCTTTACGGGAATGTGGGCTTCGGCTCCTGGCAGCAACGCCGTGCCATCGAAACCTCTAAGAACCGGATGTTGCGTTTCAACGCGGGAGTAAGTGTTTCCTTGAGGTCCAATGACCTCACCTGCCACATGAGCGCCGAACACATCGGCCAGTTGAAAGTCGGCACGTGGTTCGCCCCATTCGTTGTAGCGGGACGTTTCAAACGTCGCGAGAAGCGAGCCTCCGTTCTTGACGTACTGTCGAATGGCTTCACACTGAGCATCGCTGAGGAAAGCTGCATTTGGAATAAGAAGCGCACGGTATTTTTGCAAATTCGCTGCGTCGAGATTCCCTTCGTGTACGAAGTCGAAAACGAAACGCCCTTCGAGTAGCGCGTAGTAAAGTCCTTGCAGATGATCGACAGGTCCACCGCGATAACGGCTTGACCCGCGGCCTCGGGAATAAAAAGCAACGGTGCGCTGTGGATATAGGACGGCCAGATCAGCAAGCGAACCCCGATTACGGAAATGCGGCTCGTTGCCTGCGTGCCAATCGAAGAAGGATCGACCGACCTCGCGCCAGCGATTGTCCTCGGGCGAACCGCCCAGCCAGTGAAACCACGGCACCATCCCGCTGGCTGTAGTTTGCGCCAGCCATAGATTCAGTTCGGCAGGGGCCTTCGAGACGTGCCGCCAAACTGGTTGTGTATTGCTGTATGCGCCTGAGACATTCGTGATAGTGCGGCCTGCCATAACAGATTGTGCAACGCGGCCCTGTTGCGCGCAGTTCCATATCGGCGTTTCACCTGCTCGGCCCTGGTGGTCGGCGTTAAACCATGCGGCTGCTTGGCTGATCTCCTTTATGTCCTTGACGGTGTCGATCCCACCCCCAAGATTGCCAACGTACACGGATTGCGGGTCCTTCTCACGCGCGATGCCCTCCCATAGACGCCAAATTTCCAGCACACGGTCCATGTACGCTTGGTAGTATTTGCGGTAAAGCGGATTTGAGGCGTCGGTGTCTGCGGGAGGCGTTCCGCCCAACTTGTCGTACAGGCGTTGACAGGCTTCGCAGTAGCACACATGTAGTGGACCAGTGGATGGCCAGCCATTGGTGAAGAAACCGTCGATGGGATAATGCTGATTGATCTCGCGGTAGATCGCTGGCATCTGTTCGGAAAAGTAGGGGCTGAACATGCACGTTGCTAATAGCCGAGGTGATTCACTGTGCGGCCTTGGCGAACCATCCTGGTTCCGCTCGAACCATTCGGGATGCGCGTTCAAAGCGTCCTCATAGGCAAGGTTGCAATCCATTCTGGCAACCACACGAGCACTGCGCCGCTTCGTCGCTGCCACCATTTCACCGAACAGATCGCGGGTGCCGAGGAATTCGCTCCGATGGTGGTAAGGCACTTGTGTTGGATAGAAGGCGACAATGCCGCCGCCGTTCAGAAGTACAGCATCGACCTTGAGTGACGCCCAATAGTCGGCCCACGCTTCTGTGTCGAGTGTCAGCGGATCGCGCTCGTTGAAATTGATCTGTCCGCATCGCCGCATCACGCTGTACCAGGGAACGTTTGCCTCATGGCTGTTGCCGCTTGGCTGGAAAAGATTGCTGGGTGTAGCAACTGAAACGGCTGTAAGCGCGATGAAAGAGCGTCTGTTCATGGTCATACGCGCAATGCCCCCCCAACGGCCTGCAGATTCGATAGGCGCATCTCCGAATACTTGCGTGAAAGGATCACTCCGTCTGCGTCAGCGTCAAGGGCGGCTTGCACGGCTTCGCGCACATCTTGTGGCTCAGTTTTCTTTTCGCCGTTGCTGGTTGGAATATCGATATCGATTCCCGGCCAAATCTTTACTGCGGAAGTAACACCATTCACCGCTCGTCTCGTTTCTCGTCCGACATAATTGGCGGAAAGTCCTTTGCTTGGAAGTTCAGCAAGATTCGCTTCTTCGTAGTTCTGTGTCTTGTATGTGAAGTCCAGCACTTGGTCTGGAGAGAAGTCAGCCAGAATCGTGTGGCTCACACTATTCGCGTAGGACGCGAGCCGGGGTCCACCGCAGTTGTTGTACATGACCACTTTGAGGAAGTCAGAGTATTTGCAGAAATCTGCGTAATCCTGCTCGGCGCGATAGAAGGGGCTGAACGAATTGTTATGCCAAACGTGCCAGCCAACGGCAATCTCCGACCGGATCGATTTTGCCAGCTTGTAGATGTTTGCGTACGCGCTTTGCTGGCCATCATTCCACAGTGTTTCCCACGCAAGAATTTCGGGATACTTCACCAGCAGCCGCCAGTAAGAAACGAAGTAGCCATCAAGGGGCCGCAACGCTGCTCGTGAGTCACGCACCAGCGCCGCCAGCTTCTTGTACCCTTCCACGGCTCTGTTTATATCGATCCCACGAGACTTCGCCGCACTCCTGCAAAAATTGCAGAAACACTTGACCTCGAAGGGATCGGCTCCCGCTCCACCGTGCGATGCGCCGATTGCATTTCCGAAAGGCCCCTGACGTTCGCTTCCCCACATCACACCGTCTATTGGATAGCTGCGAACATAATCTTCGGTAAGAGCCTGCCAAAATGCCTGCACTTCGGGATTGTGAAAGCAGAGCGTATTTGCTTTCTTGCCGGACAGCGTGACCTCCTGCAAACGGTCAATGCCCTCCAAGTCACGGCGAAACACATCTTCATACCAACAGAAAGTTTTCATGCGCCGGGACTGAGCGCGTGGGAGAACCTCCGCGAGAACGTCGAAACCCGGATGATCGGGTGCTTGAATTTGTCTCAGTGAAGTAGCCGCGTAGAACTGCTCGTGTGTTTTTGTAAAATTGCCGCCGTGGAAGTCAGCGTCGTATTCCTGCTTGCCATGATCCGGTAACGGCTGGCCGGGAACCTGCCTCCCGGCGATTCCCCGTCCGTAGGTAAACGTTGCGATGAATAGGGCATTAACGTTCGCATCGCGCTGAAAGCGATCCAGAACCGGATCGACGCCTTCATCGAGAAACGAAACTGCGCCCACTTGGATTCCAATCGTTCGACCTGATCGGGCTTGCTGTGAAAACGGTGGCGCGACAGTTGCTGCGGCCATCAGCTTCGTAAATTCTCTCCGAGAGAGAGTCACACTCATCTCCTTTCAAAAAACTCTTGCGGACAAACTATAAAAACTCAGAACGTGAGTCTCGTTTCAAACTGCAGATTTCTGCTACCCAACTTCGACGTGACCATCATGAACGTTGAACTCAGAGGGTTGGAGCTAACCGTTGCCCAGTTCGGATGGTTCGTCAAATTAAAGGCCTCAGCGCGAAATTGAAAGTGCAAAGGTTCCCTGAGCGGAAATGACTTGTATGCCGCGAAGTTCCACTGCCAGAACCCCGGATCCCCCGCTGGAACCCGCTACCAAAGGTGCCTCGCCAATCTGTGGTTGTGCGGAGGATCACTGTCAACCGCCAGGTGTGATCGGCTTTTGCCGCCACTGCACGTGCGGCAATCCGGGCAAGGGCGTTTTTCCGTAGTAGATCCGCACTTCAGGGCGTATCGCTTCAACTTAATAGACACACTGCCTCAAAGTGATCGAATCCCATGGGCACCAAATCTTGCTCAAATGACGCAACCCTGCGGTTGCAGACGATGCAGCCGAGGTTTCGTTGGTGCACTGCAGCCGTATTCCTTCTAGTCATTGCCATGCTAGGGTGTGTCAGTTTTTTCAAGCAGGGCGTCCAAAGAGTCTACTACGGCGGCCCTTATGATGCAGTACCGCAGAGAGCGCACACTCCTCAGCAACTGTCTTGTTGCGAAAGGCGTGGTTGCAGATTTGCGCAAACCATTTAACAGCCGCTCGCGGTTCCTCAATTTCATTTTTTCTAGATTTTCAGCGAATATTCCGCTGATCAAGTACTCTTTCGTTGCTTTCGACGAGAAGACCTACGTCGGAGAAACCGGCTGGGGCGTGCGCGGATTATACGAAGGCGCGCGAATTACAATCCTCTACAACTCAGGAAACCCAGCTGCGAGTCATCCACTGACAAGTTTCCATCTTTTGCGCCTTGCAATAAACCTGATGAGAACACAGTGCGGATCGAACGCGCTTGAGCGTGCCGTCACCGACTCAACAGATTGATCCGTTCAAATAGGAACAGCGGCGTTCGTTCTGAAGCATCAAAATTCCGACCCCATCTTTTGTTACGTTCCTGCGACAGCGGATTTCGTGTTCCACAACCAATTACCGCAAGACACCGCGCATCAATAGCTTACGCGAGACTCGATGCGTTTCCTTGCTTCAGACATTCAGTCCTGAGCCGAATGCTCTACCCACACAGCAACTCATTGACAACGAAGAAGTTCGCAACACGCAAGCACTAGGCTTGCAAACATTCGGCTGGGCAGAAATGCTTTCTGACCTTCGTTCAAATAATTGATGATGAAGAGATTGGCTCCCCGGGGAGGATTCGAACCACCAACATTTCGGTTAGCAGCCAGTAACTCTGTTTAACCACGATGTGCCGGAGCGGGGGTTTTCCGAGGAGAATCAGCAAGTTGCGATGAAAACGTGATGAGCCAACTTCTCTCCTTTATTCACCTTTTGTTCCCAATTACTCACGACTTGCCGCGATTACCGTGACATTTTCGTGACATCGACGACCCAGGCAGAATTGGGCTCCGAACTACTGTTGGCGCAGCGCGCTCACAGGATCTACGCGGCTGGCGCGACGTGCCGGTACAAAACTCGCGAACAGCGCGGCAATGACCAGGACAGGGATCGTGATGGCGAAAGTCGATAGGTCAGCGGGCCGCATTCCCTCTACCAAGCGATTCAAGATACGCCCCGCAGCCAAGGCCGCAACTATGCCCACTCCAACACCAACGCAGATCATCACAAGGCTTTCTCCGAGTACGAGCCGCATTACATCTAGAGGCTTTGCCCCAAGCGTCATGCGTACGCCGATTTCAGGCACACGCTGGCCAGTCAAGTAGGCCAGCACGCCGTAAATACCGATGCACGCCAGTAGCAGGGCTAATCCAGCGAATACGCCGAACAAGAGCAAAAGGAAGCGTTGCCGGGCAAGCGAGGCGCTTACGAGCTGTTCCATGGTGTGGACTTCGTACAGGGCTTGATCGCCGGCCACGCCGCGCAATTCCCGGCTCAATGGCTCGACGACATTCAAGGGTGGGATGGTTGTTCGTGCGGCAAACGACATGATTGAGGAAAAGAAATGCAACAACGGCGCGGGCACCTGGGCAAAGGGGTAGTACATTTGATCGCGCACTCGAGATTGATCATCGGCAGCCAACCCCCACTGGCGCACATGGCCAACTATGCCCACCACCAGAGCCGGAGTGGTGCCCATGGCGGGAATCCAGATGCGCTTGCCAACTGCGTCTTTGCTGCCGAAGGCATGCTGGGCGAGATTCTCGTCGACCACGACCACCGGTTCACTACCGATGCGATCGTGTTCATTGAAGAAGCGACCTTGGCGCAGCGGAATGCCCATCACTTTCAAGTAGCCCGGCGTCACGCACGACGCCAGCGCGATGGGCTCCTGGTCCGGTGGAGGGGGCGTGGCGGTGGTCCAATAGGGCACCGAGTTTTCCCCTTTGCGCATCGGGATAATATCGGCCAAGGCGACCGATTCAACGCCCGGGACGCGCCGAGCACGATCGAGTACGTCTTGCCAGGCCTCGCGGACCTTCCCGGGATTCGCGAGTGTGCCGGGAGAAAGCGCGAAGTGCGCCGCCATTACGTTGTGCAAGTTGAAACCGGGATCAAGGGATGAGAGCGCGAGCAGCGTGTGCCCAAGCATTCCGGCCGAGACCAGGAGCACCACGGCGAGGGCGATCTCAGAGATTACAAATGCGCTGTGCAAGCGGCGCGAGCTTCCGGCAATGCTTCGCGCCCCAGCGCGGAGGGTCTGTTCGACGCCGCGCATGGGAATGCGCAGTGCCGGCGCCAGCCCGAAAAGAAGGCCACTCAAGAGCGAGGTGCCCACGGCGAAAACAAGTACGCGCCAGTCCAGATGGACCTCTTCGGCGCGCGGCAAGCTGCCCGGCCAAAACGCAACAAATGGGTGAATGCTGACGAATGCGAGTACCACGCCGAGCAGGCCTCCGCCAACGCCTAAGATTGCGCTTTCAGTAAGGCATTGACGCGCCAGGCGGCCACGCCCAGCCCCCAGTGCTACGCGTATGGCAAGCTCCCGCTCGCGTGAAACCGCGCGGGCCAGCAGGAGGTTCGCTATATTCACGCAGGCGATGAGCAGCACAAGGCCGACCGCACACAGGAGCAGCCAGAGTGTCGAGCCGACATCTCCGACCAACTCCTTTTCGAGCGGGTAGGGGATCATGCTGAGGCCGGCATTCGACTTGGGATATTCTTCAGCCAAATGCCGCGCAATCAGTGCGAGCTCAGCCCGGGCCTCGGCCAACCCAAACCCGGGCCGTAAGCGCGCCATAACGCGCAGAAAACGTGCGGCGCGATTCTGCATTCGCGGGTCAGTGTCTTGCCTTTGCTCCAGCGGAGTGAATACGTCCGCTTCTCCATCCAACTGGAAGCCCGCGGGCGCGATGCCGACCACGGTATAGGTTTTCCCGTCATAAACGAGCGCGCTGCCAATAGCGTTCGGTTGGCCGCCAAAGTCGCGCTGCCACAATCCATAGCTGATCATCGCGACAGCTGCCGCGCCCGGTCGGTCTTCATCCAGCCGAAATGCGCGCCCTGGTAGGGGAGAGATACCGAGCGTGGAGAATAACTCCGCGGAGATCTGTCGCCCGTTCACGTACTCAGGTTCTCCGGGCTCACTGATCGTGCCCCCGCCATAAGTCCACGCAGCCAAGGCAAGCGTTTGGCTCTCGCGCTTGACGTCGCCGAAATCAAGATTGGAACAGCCCCAGAGCTCGCCGAAGGCTTCGGTGAATCCGCGCAAACTGACCAGCCTGTCCGGTTCCGGGTAAGACAGCGGCCTTAGCAGAACACTGTTGATTACCGCGAACATGACGGTGGTGGCGCCGATGCCGAGCGAAAGTATCAGGAGCCCAACCACCGTGAATCCGGGTTTTTGCCGGAATGTGCGAAGCGCATAGCGGGTGTCCAGCAGCAAATCTTCCAGCCAGCGCGTGCCGCGCGCGTCGCGGCACTTCTCCTTGACCTGTTCCGGACCGCCGAGCGCAAGCCGTGCTTGTCGTCGTGCTTCGTCCGGAGGTATGCCGCGCCCAATCAACTGCGAGGTGTGCTGCTCGAGATGAAAGCTCAGTTCCTTTTCTAGCTGTGCTTCCATTTGCCTTCGTCGCCACAGTCGCTTCCACCAGATCATTCGGCACCACCATCGGCCATCTGAAGGATCAGTCCAATGCCATAGATGAGTCTCTGCCAGTCGGCCGTTTCGGTTTTAAGCTGCTTTAAGCCTTTTCGCGTCAGGCGATAGAATTTCGCCTCGCGCCCGGTCTCGGTTTCTTTCCAATCGGCAGCCAGAAGGCCACGGTTTTCGAGCCGGTGCAATGCCGGGTAGAGCGACCCTTCCGGCACCTGGACGACACCGCGCGAAACTTGTTCGAGGCGTTGCGCGATGGCGTAGCCGTGCACCGGGCCAAGGGCAATCACTTTCAAGATCAAGAGGTCCAGCGTGCCTTGGGGAAGGTCAGACTTGGGGGGAGCCATTCTAATACCTCGCGCTTCTATGTATTAACACGAAGACGGGTCGAAATGCAAGAATGCTCGCTTACGCGTTTCTGGATCAGATCGATGGTGACGCGCTTTTCCTGGGAGGCAATAATGTTTCGCAGCACCTGCTGTGCGGTCCGCAGCGAAATCGTCGCTACCGCGTGGCAGCGCGAATCGAAAGGCTGAATACAACCAGTTTTACGATTTGCCCGTCAACACGCTCAGGTGCAGACACGCGTTTCGCGGCACTTGTCTGGCGCTGTCTTCTCGCGCACAATGACCGGAAACGGAGGAGGCCAGCGTGCCATGGAATACAGAAATTTTCCTAGGCCAGCAAACATCTTCGCGATCACTTCTTATCTGATTTGGATTGTGCTTCAAGTACTGATTGCCTTGCCCGTTGCCGCGCAGACGCGGGTTCCCCTTCAGCCCTTTGCACAGCAGGTGCGTCAAGTGGAAACGAGCCTTGCTTATCTCGGGCAGCCTCTCGCCCAAAACGATGGGGACGCAATCAATCAGGCTATCGGCAATGCAAACGAGGCTGCCGCAATTGAGCGTCTAGAGCAGATCCTTGACAAGTACACGCTGGCGATTGTGGACATCAATGCCGAGAGCCGCGTCAAAGTGCAGCCGGGTCCCGCTAAGCCTGAACTGATGGAAGCTGGGACGCGCATCTTCCTGGTGAAAGTCATCAACAAGGCTGGAGTAACGGCTCCGTTCGTAGCGGAAAGCCCGAATGCCCTTCCTGTTTTTGTTCAATCGGATTCCAGCCCAGAGCCGCCAAAGAAAATCTCAGGTGCCGACACGCGTGACAGGTGGATGGACCTGGAGCTCTACGACAAGGATCCTATGTCCCCACGGCTTTCAGGCCTGCCGCTCGAATACCGAATCCTTCAAATCTACAGCCGTGACCCTGGGCAACGCTCCGCCGCGATCAGTTTTAACGTCGGGCAGGGCACGCAAGACATCGGGTTTCGCAATGAGATGGTCATTGTCTTCACAGCGCAACGCGCACGTCCGTTGCGGCTGTGGGTCCGCGACGAGAACGGCACACCATCGATGGCAGCTTTCACTATTCGCGACGCTTTGGGCCGCCTCTATCCGAATCCTGCAAAGCGTCTGGCACCCGATCTCTTTTTCCAGCCGCAGGTCTATCGTGAGAACGGCGACACGATTCTGGTGCCGGCGGGTTCTTACACCGTGACCTCTTCAATGGGACCTGAATATCACGCGCAAACGAAACAAGTCGAGGTAACCGAAACGGGCCCAAACGAAGTTTCATTCGCCATGCAACGCTGGATCAATCCAGCGAAATATCGTTGGTATTCTGGTGACCACCACGTGCACGCGGCAGGCTGCTCGCACTACCAGAATCCCACCGAAGGCGTGCAACCGGATGACATGGTGCGCCAAATCCAGGGCGAGAAATTGAACGTGGGCGCCGTGCTAACCTGGGGACCCTGTTACTACTATCAGAAACAGTTTTTCAGCGGCAAAGATCATCCCCTCTCGAAGCCGGACCGGCTGATGCACTACGACCTGGAAGTTTCCGGGTTCCCATCGAGCCACGCTGGGCATTTGGTGTTGCTCGGGCTAGCGAATCAAGATTATCCGCATTGCGTTCGG
Organism: Acidobacteriota bacterium; assembly: GCA_003224525.1. Taxonomy (GTDB): domain Bacteria; phylum Acidobacteriota; class Terriglobia; order Acidiferrales; family UBA7541; genus Acidiferrum. The sequence continues at coordinate 9,852 of QHZB01000245.1, forward strand.
ATCGAGCAGTGGCCCACGTGGGATCTGCCCGTTTTGCGATGGGCCAAATCGCAGGGAGCTTCGGCGGGCTTTGCGCACTCTGGCTGGGGACTTGCAGTGAAGTCGCACGAGCTACCCAATTATGAAATTCCGGGCTTTGACTCCATTGGGGCCAACGAATACATCGTGGACGTGACGCATCCCGACGCGGTCGATTTCATTTCCACCATGGACACACCTTACCCCTGGGAACTCAACATTTGGTATCACACGCTGAATGTTGGGTTCCGCACGCGCATCTCCGGAGAGACAGATTTCCCTTGCATCACAGACGCCCGCGTCGGGCAGGGTCGTGTCTACGCCAAGGTTGACGGCCCGCTCAGTTACGGCGGTTGGGTGGAGGCGCTGCGCACCGGCCGAAGCTACGTTTCCGATGGCAGGAGCCATCTCATGGATTTCAGCGTGAACGACATTGAGGTGGGAACGAATGCGAGCGAGGTGAGGCTGACGGGAAGAGGGACAGTGCACGCTCGAGTGAATGTCTCCGCCTACCTTAGCCCCGTTGCGTCGGGAACCGACAGCATTCCTTCTGACCGAGGGAATCACTCCTGGAGGGCCGCTCTCACCAACCGCAACACCTCAGCGGACAATATCCATGATCGTGCGATAGATCAAACACCGTACTGGCATCTCGAGCGGGCGCGCATCGGAAACACTCGCGAAGTGCCCGTGGAACTCGTGATAAATGGGAAGCCTATTGCTCGCAAGAATATCTTGGCGGACGGAAGCGTCCAGGATATAGCCTTTGATGTGTCGCTCGAGCGCAGCAGCTGGCTAGCAGTGCGTATTCTGGGCTCTTCGCACACCAACCCCATTTTCGTATTGGTGGACGGAAAACCGATTCGCGCATCGCGTCAGAGCGCCCAGTGGTGTCTTGCCGCTGTAAACCAGTGCTGGACTCAGAAGGCTCCTAAAATTTCCAAGGCGGAACTCGCCGACGCCCAAGCAGCGTACGATCACGCCCGCGAGGTTTATTCTAAGCTGATCTCGGAATGCGAATAGTAGGATAGCCGAACACTCTCGTCTTCAATCACCAATCGGGGCTGAACTTCCCGCGAAACGGGCCAGAAGTCCGCTTCGGGGACGCGAACCCCGTTTGTGGACTGCATGCCAGTTTTCCGTGTACGCTACACGAAAGGATCAAGAACAGTTGCAGCGAGTTTCAAGGAGGGGAATTCATGATTATTTGCGATCTCTGCGGAAAAGCAAAAGATTGCCTGCAGAAGGAAATTGCAGGCAAGGAATACGATATCTGCCCCGAATGCTGGAACCCGCTCGCACAAAAGCTGCGGGGCAAGGGCAGAGTGAAGAATCGGGAAACCGTGTTCTTACCAGCGCCAAGAATAATCAAAGAACGTGAAGATGAAGAGCCGGGGCCGCTACCAGGAGAGCCGCCTAAGATCTGGGGCGCGGTGGAGAGGCCACATCAATAAACCGCACAACGAGTCGGTGCGAACCTTAATTGAGACTCGTCGACTCATCCTGCCTCCGTTTGAGTCGGACGACGTTGAGGCGGCGTTCGCATGGTTCGGGGACCCGTTTTGGTTCGCCAATACTCCAGCCCACCGTGAAATCAATAACATAGCTACTGCCATCTCACCACCGTTCTGCTAATCCTGACCATGTTTTGCTTCCTCCGGCTCTGCTTCGGAATGCTGGACCGCCTCTTTCGCGGGCGGCAAAGTCTCCTTCTCGAAAATCTCAATTTGCGTCAACAACTCCTCACGCTGAAACGTCTACATCCTCGCCCGAGTCTCGGACCTTTCGATAAGCTCTTCTGGGTGATTGCTCGGCGAGTCTGGTCGGCTTGGAAGCAGTCCCTCATCATCGTCACGCCCAAAACCGTCGTCCGCTGGGACCGGACTGGTTTTCGTATGTACTGGCGGCTGATCTCCAGAGTCCGGAGGCAGGTCGGAAGAATGCCGACGCCGATGGAGGTTCGCGAATTGATCTTTCGGATGGTCGTTGAGAGCCCAACTTGGGAAGCGCCGAGGGTACATGGGGAACTCCGCATGCTCGGTTTTGAACTTTCCGAGAGAACCATCTCCCGTTGGATGGTCATGATCGTCGGCGCATCCTGCACGTCAACGTCACGAAGCATCCGACGAGCGGTTGGATCATCCAGCAGTTGCGGGAAGCGTTTCCATTTGAAGGCTCTCACAAATACGAGATCCTTGATCGTGATCAGAAGTTCGGGTTGGAGGTGATCGCAGCGGTGCAAACCACAAGTACATTCCCAAGCGAACTTCCTTCCGGAGTCCATGGCAGAATGGGATCGCGGAGCGGTGGGTGGGAAGCTGCAGACGAGACCTGCTGGACCACATTGTTGCGCTGAATGAACGTCATCTGAAGCGATTACTCTCGGAGTATGTTCGATACCATCATGAGGACCGCACGCATCTAGGACTTGAGCAGGGGACACCTGCTACGCGTTCGGCAGCTCATCGACACCTACGCGGGTAAAGGTGTCCGCTTCTTCGCACCTGACGTTGCCTTCGATGACGCCGAGAAATACTTACCTCCCCTCTTGAAAAAGCGGGGAAAGCCCCACGCTGACTTTTTGGCATCGCTCGAATACTTGCGAAACATCATCGAGGCGGTTACTCCGGAACTTTATGCCGTCTTTGAAAGCGAAGCCCGACAGCGGTTGCGCGGTCGAGACGAAAGTGATTGGCCAATACTCGCCACGGCACTCGGACTGGCATGCGCAGCGTGGACCGAAGATGCGGATTTTCTCAGTACTGGCGTCGCGGTGTGAACCGCTTGCAGCCCGCATATTGACGCACCAGGTTTTCCTAAGCACCTGTTGGCTGAAGCCAGTTGTCCGTAAATCCCTTCGCTATGTGCACTGAGATTGCTCCTGGCCTCTTCTGAGGACATTTCTGGCTCTTGCGATTGCTTCTATTTCTTCCTGGGTTGCGAAGCGAGTGTTGTATCCACTGAAAGCACCCGCCGCATTAGGAACGATGTGGCGAACGCAGCCGTCCGGCACGGGGTGGAGAACGAATCGAGGATTCTGGGCGCAGTATCCACCGAATCCGCAAGTGTATCCGTCGCACAAAACGACTTTTCTCTCCCGGAGGCGTTGTGTTCTTCCACAGCCAGCACAGGCGACTGCGACTAGTGGTTCACCCTTTTTGTTTTTGCTCACGATCGAGATCCTAATCTATGATTCGTCGCACGAGTTCAACATCAGAAATACCCTTTTCGTTCGCAATCTTTTCCAACGCCGCTTTTTGAATTCGAAAGATAGATGTTCGTTCGTATCCCCTTTTGTATAAAATACACCTCTGTCCGAAATTGCTCCACTATTTTTAACTGTTTAAGGCCCACTTACCCCTCCTGCAATGGTCGTGAGTAAGATCCGCGACGAGTCGCTCCAAATCAATCGCTTCCTCCGCTGGCGATGGCCGCAGTGGCCTGGGCCGAGTGGGACTTTCGGTGCACAATAATCAGGCGCTTTGAGCGTTTCCCCAACGCGCGGCGTAAAGAGAGAAGCGGAGCGGCCATAGCGGACCGGACGGTCTTCCCAGCCTCACATTCTATGAGCCATAGCCCAGCATTCGGTCTCGGTATGAGAAAGTCTACCTCTAAGCCCTGTTGGTCGCGAAAGTAGTAGAGCTCTTTCCTCGCTCCCTGGTTCGCCTGACTCTTGAGTATTTCCGCCGCGACAGAGCCTTCAAACAGTTGCCCCCAAAAAGGTGAACGCCGAAGCTCTTGCTCCGACGTAATTCCCAAAAGGTAGCAGGCAAGGCCGGAGTCACCCCAAAAGACCTTCGGCGACTCTATGAGCCGTTTTCCAAGATTCTCGAAATACGGGGGAACAATTATGACCTGACCGGTCATCTCGAGAATATGTAGCCACTCACTGATAGTCGGGACGGAAACTCCGAGGGGGGCGGCAAGATCTGTCTTGTTGAGAATTTGGCCGTGCCGACTGGCTAGTAGTGCCAGAAACCGACGAAACGTCAGCAGGTCATGTATGTTCGTAATCGCTCGGACGTCGCGCTCCAAGCAAGTTTGGAGATGGGAAGCGAACCACAGTGCTCGGGACTTCGGGCGTGCCAATACTTCTGGAAAGCCGCCATGAAGTCCTAGTTGGCGTTGATGTCCATCTCTACTCACCTGCAATCTATCAAAATATAATCTTTTCCTTCATAGCTTCCGACATAGGCGCGTCCGGCGAAATCTTTGTCTCGTGAACGTAAAGATGGCGCAACTTGGGCAGGTGGCCGATCGCGGTCAGGGCAGCAGGTGTGGCCGGAGTGTCAAAGAGATTTAAGGACTCCAATTGTGATAGCGGGGCGAGAGCCTGCACCGTGGCGTCCGTGATTTTTGTGTGCATTAGGCGTAAGGAGCGCAGGCGTTTCATCGCGCTGAGAGCACTGGAAGAGCTGCTTGTGATGGCGGTGCCGGAGAAATCCGCAACGACGATGTGCTCGCTAAGAGGGGCGAGCGCAGCCAGATCGTTGTCTCCAAACTTAGAACCTAGCAAGCACGCGTTGATGACCAGATCGGCGGAGCCACGCGACTCGTAGTCCAATGCACCTGGGAAGCGTTGCTGCAGTTGTGCAACGATGAGTGCGAGGCCGGCGCGCTGTTTGGCAATCGCAACGGGATCAAATTGCTCAAAGTTCACTTCAGCAACGGCAGTTAAAGGCGCCGCATCCGAGGGGAGGTCTTTAACCGAGTCCGCTAATTGGGTGCCCGAGGCTCCGGCGGAAATCCACAGTTCGATCAGTTTCACTTCGTTTGGCGACAAAGGAGGCTTGTTCTGGGCGGGCATGAAGTCATCGTCGGTCGGAGGCAACGTGACGCGGTGAAAAAGTTTGCTGCCTTTGGGATCGCCAGCCTTGATGACCGGGCCATGCTTGCTGCCGCGCATGACTGCATTGTAGCTGTAAAGGCGCAGGTTAGCTCTGTGCTTGGCGCGGCCGTGGCAGCCAACGCAGTGTCCCGTGAAAACCGGTTGAATGTGAGCAGCATAGAATGTGGCGGGGCCGCCGTTCGACGAGATAGTTTCCGAAATCTCGGAGGCCGGGAGTCCCAACAAAGGGCGCAGCTGTGCCGGCATATGTTCCGTCAGGTGATTCTCTCCTTGTGATACCTGGCCACCGCGATAGCCCGTAAAGGACACCAGGCCGACTGTGGCAAGTAGCGCGATGGCATAGACCGGATCGAGGTGCGATTCGCTACTCCGCGCCCGAAAGACCCAGCACAACCAGGCGGCGAATGCGACGGCTACGCCGCCCCACATGTGCTGAGTCACGAGAGGACCGGAATAACCACCGCTTCGTGCGAGACACCATCCGAGGACTGCGGCCACAATGGCGCCGCAAGTTGCCACTCCCAGTAGGAAGCCAGCCGAGGGAAGCAGATAGGGAAAGTGGCGGCTGCGTCCCGCCAGCTCCAAAACCGGCGCCATTGCGAGCAGCGCGATTGGCAGGTGTATGGCTAGGACGTGAAAACGCCCGAAAAACTGCAGCAATTGCGCCCGCTCGTTTCCGTCCGGCGGAGCGAGCAGCACAAGAACCGGAAGAATCAAGATAGGCGCAAGCGTAAGAAGCCCAAACCAGACCCGGGATGAGAAATTGTGAACCGACAATGTCATGAATTCGTGAAACACCGATAGCCAACCGCGCCTCAGACGGACATGGTCATGCCAGAACATCCGCCACAACTCGCGACGGCTTTACACCGGTCACTTTTTGATCCAGACCCTGGTAGGAATAGTTGAGCTTGTGGTGGTCGAAGCCCAAGATATACAGAATGGTTGCGTGCAGATCCCGGACTTCAACGGGATCCTTTACGATCTCGTATCCCATCTCGTCGGTCTGACCGAAAGTTATGCCGGGTTTGACTCCGCCTCCGGCCATCCAAATGGTGAAAGCGCCGGGATTGTGATCGCGGCCAATCAGTGTCATGGCCTGCCCGCCGCGATTTTCCCTCATCGAGGTGCGGCCAAATTCGCCGCCCCAAACCACCAACGTATCCTCCATCATGCCGCGAGCTTTCAGATCGGCCAGCAACGCAGCCATGGGCTGATCCACTTCGCGGCAACGATCCGCGAAACCGATGTTCAAGGCCTCTTTCGCGTTTGAACCGTGGCTATCCCAGCCCCAATGATAGAGCTGAATGTAACGCACGCCCCGTTCCGCCAGACGCCGCGCTACGAGGCAATTATTGGCGAAACTGGATTCACCCGGCTTCGACCCATAGGCTGCGCGAACCGCGTCAGGCTCTTTGCGAATATCCATCGCGTCAGTCGCTTCCATTTGCATGCGGAAGGACATCTCATACTGGGCAATCCGCGTGACCGTTTCAGGATTCCCAAACTCGGAATAACTCTGCTGATTGATTTGGTCGATTGCGTCCAACATGCTCCGGCGAAGGGACCGGCTCACTTTTGGGGGATTATCGAGATAGAGCACAGGTTCCCCGTGGGAGCGGCATTGCACGCCCTGATAAACGCTCGGCAGAAATCCGGGTCCCCAAAGCTGCTTGCCGCCATCGGGAGAATTGCCTCCCGAGAGCAGTACGATGAAACCCGGCAGGTTCTGATTTTCGGTGCCCAGTCCATAGAGCACCCAAGAGCCGAGTGCAGGGTGGCCGAGGCGCGCATCGCCGGTCTGCACCAGCAATTGTGCGGGCGCATGATTGAACTGATCCGTGCGCATCGATTTGATCAGACAAAGGTCGTCAATGTGTTTAGCGAGATGAGGCAGGCGATCGGAAATCCATTGGCCGCTTTGTCCCGTCTGGTGAAAAGGATATTGGGCGCCGAGCAACTTGGGCACGCCGTTAATGAAGGCAAAGCGTTTGCCAGTCAAAAACGACATGGGGCAATCCTGGCCGTCCAGCTTTGTCAGTTCGGGCTTATGTTCGAAAAGCTCCAGTTGACTTGGCGCCCCGGCCATATGCAGGTAGATGACGCGCTTCGCCCGGGGAGCAAACTGCGGCGGCAAGGCCGCCAGCGGGCTCTTGGGATCGCGAGTGAAATCGAGGCGCCGCATGCCGTTTGTGTCAATTTCTCCTGCCATCGAGGAACTGACCAGGGGCGGGGCCAATGTGCCCAGGAACATCGTGCCCAGCCCGGCGGTGAACGATCGCAGAAAATGGCGGCGGGTTTGCGCCTGCAAGCGCGCGTATATCTCCTCGGGGAGCAGTTCGCTTGCAGGTTCGCGGGGGTTTTGCCGATTGGCTTTGGAGTTTGTCATAGGGGTCACCTGGTGAGGGCGGCGTCAAGATTGAACAAAACGCTACCCACAGCCGTTAGTCCATCCAGTTCTTTTGTAGAAGCATTTTCTTCTCGCACCAAGTTCCCGCTTACTTTCATTCTTGCCGGTAGGAGAGACGGCTGATCCGAAAGAGCGACAGTCTTCTTGAAGAAGGCACGCAGGACCGCCAGTTCCCGTGGAGTGGGATCGCGAGATAATACCAAACGCGTTTCATAGGACAGACGGGCATCGAGAACCTGCTCAGCGCTCGCGCCGCCCTTTGTTCTCGTCACCGCCCCGCTCATCGCTCGTCTCGCTAGTGACTCCGCCGCTTCCTGATAGACCGGATCGTTCAAGGTCACCAATGCTTGCAAAGGAGTGTTTGTCGGTATGCGCCTCGGAAGGCTTGTATCCCGGTCAGAAGCATCAAACATGAGGAAGCTTGGATATCCACTCGTGCGCTTCACGAAAGTATAGATTGCGCGCCGGTAGCGGTTGGGACCGGTGGCGTCCTTCCAGCCATCAGCGTTGTACACGCTTTTCCAAACACCAACGGGCTGAGGCGGCATGACCGGGGGTCCGCCCATACTTCTATTCAGCAAGCCACCTGCCAGGAGTGCCTGATCGCGCACCATCTCTGCCGTGAGCCGTTGTTGGGGACCACGTGCCAGCAGGCGATTGCGAGGGTCTCTTTTCGTGAGAGACGGGGTGGATGCGGCGCTCTGCCGGTACGTAGCGCTGGTCACAATCTCGTGCAGCAGGGCCTTCATATCCCAATGCAGGTCATTCTGAAAATGAAGCGCGAGCCAGTCCAGCAGTTCGGGGTGGCTGGGTGCCTCGCCTACGCTTCCGAAATTTTCCAAAGTCTCCACGATACCGGTGCCGAATAGCTCTTCCCAATAGCGGTTCACGGCCACGCGGGCGGTCAGCGGCTGCTCGGGAGCAAAGAACCACTTCGCGAGAGTGAGGCGGTTACGTGGCGCGCCCGCGGGAAGTTTCGGGAAAATAGCCGGCACATCCGGGGCAAGGTCCGGTCCCATCTTAGTAAGAAAGTTTCCGCGCTCGAATTCCAGCGTGGCCCGCTGCTCATAGGGCTGCTCTTCCGACATGATGGGAAGTTTGACGGCTGGGATCTTGGCCAATTTCCGCTCGAGGAAGGTGAGACGCACAATGTCTTTCGCGCGCGAAGGATCTTGGCCCAAGGAAGTCCAACAGGGGTTGCCGCTCAATGACAGGCGCACACGCTGGATGAGCGCGGGCTTGGAGTCAATGCTTTTCGTCTGTTTCAGAGCCACCACGATACGGGATCCAGGCGCCAGTTGCAGAGGTTTTGAGGGAACCCCCACGATCCAGCGCGTGCGGAATAGCTTGGAATTGGCCGCGAAACCACTGGCAACTTCCTTGCCTCCCGGCGCCTGCTTTGGAGCAGGGGCTTCCGAAACGGAATCTTCGAGATTTGCTTCAGAGTCCTGAATGAAGTAGCGAAAGGCAATTTCTTCCTTAAGGCCATTCGGTCGGAGGATCGAGGCTTGTACCTTGTTCACTATAAAGCCGGGCTCCGGAGTGTGGCGGGCCTTTATCTCGTCGAGCGGCGGCACCTCGACACGAATCGCCGTTACCACCCTAGTGGTTGAGGCACCTGTCAGCTCATAAAAGGATTGCGGTGGAGTGTCTGCATCGGCGAACGCCTCGCCATCGTTAATGTGAAAAGTTCTCGCCGGATGACCAATAGCCTTGGCATGAGCGAGCCGCTTTTTCGTTA
>QHZB01000412.1 GCA_003224525.1 Acidobacteriota bacterium
TGGTTTATCTCCGGAACTACAGTTTCGGGTGTGCCTTCCTTACCGTAGTTGGCGAGCAACAAAAGAGTGCGGGCCAGCCGTTGCTCGCTGGAGTTGAAAAGTTGATCGACCAAATCCTCCTGGGCGCGCACGTTGCGTGAAAGCACGTACGGTATGAAAAAGTCTGAAAACGTACGCTCCTCGTGGAGGACACGCAGCATCTCGTTCTTTTCAATTCTAAGAATACAGCTGGGTGCAATCGCCGTAGCCGTCGCTAGGCAGACTGTCTGACCTATTAGGCAGGCCTCCCCTAAGAAGTCACCCGCGCCTAGGATCGCGATGACCGCTTCTTTGTCCTGTTTGGATTTGACCTTGAGCTTCACCCGGCCTTGCTGAATATAGAAAACACTCTCGGCGGGATCACCTTGCGAGAAGATTTTGTAGTCCTTTGGGCACTGCGTAATAGTTCTTGCCACGCCCACGGTCGCAAGAAACTGTTGGGGATCGAAAGAAACCCCTCCCTTTTGTTTCCTAGTCGACTTCGGTAGCGAACTCACCAGACTGCCTCATTGCAGAGTGAAATTTCTCTGTAGCAAAATATTCAGTTACCGTCAACGAAAATCTTGAGGATCGAAAGGGCGCCCTTCTTTGTATCGGTAGCGGGTCCGCGACTCCTTCGCGGAGTTACCTGTGTAGTCCCGTAAAATCCAGTTGCGGTCCGCCGCAGTCCAAAAGTGGTGGTCAAATTTGAACACCCCAGTCGAATAGTAGTATTGCTGATTTGAACACAGACTCAGGATTAGCCCTTGACTAGTATGGTGGGCGCAGCGTACGTACGTAAATAGGTGTAGGGATGTGAACTATCTGAAAACAGGGTGGTTACCTACAACCGCCCTTAACGGAGCACTGTGCGAAGGAGGTTGCCATGTTTGCACGCAAAGTCTCCATGCATCTGAAGGGCAGCGTTCCCGAGTTCACCCAGACGCTGGAAAGGGAAGTCCTTCCCCTGCTGCGGAAACAGAAGGGATTCCGCGACGAAATCACATTTGTGGCACCGGGAGGAAAGGAAGCATTTGGCATCAGTTTGTGGGACCAGGCCGAAAACGCGGAAAGCTACAACCGCGGAGCTTACGCCGAAGTAGCGAAGGCCCTGGCAAAAGTGATTGACGGAACTCCTCAGGTAGAGACCTATGAAGTTGCCAATTCGACATTCCACAAGATCGCCGCTGCTGCAGCGGCCTGAAGCCGATAGGTCTCTTTGTTGGGGGTGGGCCAAGTCCGCCCCCTTTTAGTCTTCTAGGAGGAGCGACGATAACAAGGATTTTCGATGTTGATGAGAACTACAAAGCGGGCCAGGGAAGCCCCGAAGATTAAGACGCTCCGGGAGAACGAGGCGAGCTTCGACTTCCTAGTCGAGACGATTGCAACGCCGATATTCATTAGCCGCGGAGAGCGGTTACATTACGTAAATCACGCCGCGGAAGTCCTCACCGGCTACAAGCGAAAAGAACTCTTATCAATGAATTTCTGGGATCTTACCCCCCCTGAGAGTCGAGAACCAGTCGAACGCGCTTCGCGGTGTGAGGTCAGGATTCTTACGAAGAATCATGAGGAACGTTGGCTGGAGATCACCGTAGCCACGATTGACTTTGAGGGCGTGCCGGTCAAGTTGTTTTCAGCCTTCGACCTGACTGAGCGCAAACAAGCGGAATCGCAGGCACGACTGTTGGCTGTTACCGACCCGCTTACCGGCCTGGGCAATTATCGTCGGCTGCTAGATGCCCTCCACGCAGAGATGGAACGATCCGGGCGCACGGGACGACCGTTTGCCGTCTTGCTGCTCGACTTGGATGGGCTGAAGAAGATCAACGACTGCTACGGCCACTTGGCCGGCAGCCGGGCACTATGCCGCGTCGGCGAGGTGCTCCGTCTGTTTTGTCGGGCTATCGACACAGCCGCGCGATACGGGGGCGACGAGTTTGCCGTCGTGCTGCCCGAGACCGCCGCCGCGGCCGCAGAGCTTGTCGCGTCTCGCATTCGCAATCGGCTTGCAACGGATAGTGAGCAGCCGCCGCTTTCCGCAAGCATCGGAGTGGCGGCCTTTCCGCAGGACGGCGAAACGATCGAAGCCCTCCTTGAAACAGCAGACCGCGAGTTGTACGGAATGAAGAGTCGCGGTGCGGAAGAATCTTCCTTGTCCACAGCCATATGATTTCACCGGCCAACTGCTAGTGCCAGTTGCTGCAGAACAATGGACCACTGTGGACGCTGAGGAGACCGGAAATGTCAGACATCATCAAAGCGGGGACCATCCTGATCAAGGAAGGCACGCTCTTGCCAGAAGCCAAATTCTTCAGCCCGCAGCGCGGGCAGAAAAGTGTCTCTCAAAGTGTGTTTGCGCACTGAGAGGGTTGGTCAGGGAAGGAAACACCCGTGAGCGATGTAACTCTGAAATATCCGCTGTGGCAGAACCACTACTTACAGGCAATGGCTGAAACTCGTCCTGAACTGCTGAAGAGTAAGATTAGCGCCGCAGAGCAGGAGGTCAGCCTGCGACTCAGGCAACTGGCAATCGCCAAAGACGACTATGAGGAACAGATAGCACTGGCGGCCGCGCTGAAATCTTTGAAAGTCCGCAAGGAGCGGTACGGCTAAGTCATCGATTTCAAAGTTGGCCAGAGTTTTGGCGAACCCCAGGGCAGTCATCCTCGTCAGGAATTGAGAAACCAAACAATCAGTCTTGTACGAGGACCGGAGAAAACTTGTCCGAAGTGGGGACAGCTGCTTGAGCCCGGACAGTTCTTTCTATATGAATCTGGTACCACAGGTGGCATAGATACATCAGCGGCAACACCAAGAGTCCCGCGATCCAGCCGACGGAGTGGCCCAATGCGCTGACCAGACCGGCGGCAACCGCGCCCACCAGGAAATAAGGAAACGCCCAATAAAAGCAGTGAAGCCATTCCTTCTGAAGAGGCTTTTCCTCTGTAAGCGAAATGACTCCTGCAACCAGGCCTGTGTTCACGAGCAGATAAATTAGAGAAGCAGACGCAAGAAGCAAGACGAGAGAATTAAGATGCAATAGCCGCAGTATCGCGTGGCCGAGCCAGTCCGCGAATCCGGAGGACAGCACCAACGTCCCCATGTTGAACACGATCTGTTCTGGTCTGGGGGGAGTTTTGGCGTGCCATAGGGTTTGCACAAATGCAGCGGTACAACCCAGCAGAAGGGTCTCGCCGAAGCCGAAGTCCGCGATCCCGACCAGGATGAACGGGAAGCTCAGCGACATCGTGCCTTTCATTCCGGGGAGGCAAATCTTTTGCGTGGAGAGGATCATCGCCAGAAAAAGGAAAGCAAGAAGACGCGGGAGCCCTGTGGACTGCCAGCGGCACAAGCCTGCGGCCAAGACGATGAGGCCGCCGGCGGCGATCCACGAAATGTAGAGTTTGGCTTTAGTGGGCATTGTCAGTCCCCCGCCTTCTCTGTGCCAACGCCCTCACTTCTCGCCCCCAACCAAAATGCTTAGCGCTGTGGAGGTCGCTTGGTTCGATGTGTCGCCCCAGACAACGCCGGTGCCCCACACGACGCTGAAGCCATCGTTGGCGCTCGTGCCCCAGCAGACGCTGCTTCCCCACAGCACCGCAGTTCCGTTCACGAACACGTTTGTACCCCAAACGAGAGAAGTGGCCCAGGGGGAGGAGTCTCCCCAAACGACGCCCTGCCCAGTAACGAGATAAGCGCTTTGCGTGGAGGGATCAAAGACCGCGGCCGGAGACACAGCGGAAGCATCGGCCAGGTCGTTGCTGGAGAGGGCGGCGGCGATATCCAGATAGCCGGCGCCAATCGTGAAAATGTCGTAGTAATCGGTGTAGGTTATGCCGGTGGTCTGGTCCGTGACTGCACTGTAAGCAGGAAAGTTCTTGGAGGCCGTTTTCATCAAGCGGGCTTTAACTTGATCCGGCGTAAGGTTCGGATTCTGCTGAAACAGAAGTACGGCCGCGCCACTGACCACAGGCGTGGCCATGCTGGTGCCGCTCAGCCGCATATAAGACGGTGAGATCGTGTTCGTGGTCACGGTGGAGAGGCTTGACGTGGAGTTCTTCTTATTGTTCTTGGTGTTGCCGCCCGAGCCTGTGCTGTTAGTGGTAGTCGTCGAGGAAGAGGAATACTCGGTCAGATAAACGTCGGTGGGGGAACTCAGTAGGGACGCATTCGGCGCCAGGGTGGAGATGACCTGATTTCCAGGTGCGACGATGTCTGGTTTCACCACATAGTCGTATGCTGTCGGCCCTTTCGAACTGTAACTGGCAATGGTGTCGTCGCTGGGGGTCGGAGTGCCTGCCGTCTTCATGGCGCCCACAGTAATGGCGTACGGATCGTTCCCTGGAACGGCGATGGTGCCGTAGCCTTCCGTGCCCGCGCTGTCGTTGCGGCCCTGGTTGCCAGCTGCGACAACCACGACTATTCCAGCATTCCAAGCAGCTTCGACGGCCTGGCAGAGTGGATCGACTGTATAGCTCTCGTAGACCTGCCGGCCAAGCGAAAGGTTGATCACTCGAATGTTGTACGTAGATTTCAGGCTGATGGCGGTCTGGATCGCCGCAATTACGCTGCTGTCGGTACCGGCGCCGTTTTGATCCAGAACTCGCAGGTTAATGATGTTTGCGTTCGGGGCAATCCCTTTGAATGTGTGGGTGAAGTTCGAACCGGTGGAAAACCAACCCGCACCCGCAATGACCCCGGCTACATGCGTTCCGTGACCATATTGGTCCGAGGTATCCGTTGTGCCAGGAACAAAGTTCTGACTGTAGACAACGCGCGAACCGTAGGTCTGATTCGACGGAATCCACCAGTAGAGATCGCCAACGGCTGTGACGCCGCTGTCGATGACGGCCACTCCGACGCCCGTGCCATCCAAACCCCACTGCTGCCACGCGACTTGAGCATTGACGGTTTCACGAGTGAAATCGAGGGTCGAGGTTGAAGTGCCGCTAAGCGGACGATTGGGCGATATGTAAGCAAGCGATTCAACAGGGACGGAATAGTGGGCGCCTTTGATTACGTCCAGTTTCGTCTTCAGGACTCCGCCCTTGTTGTGCACCTTCTGATGATGGGCATCGGTCGGCGTTTCGTTGAATTGGATGATCACATCCACGGTGGCGCCGTTATGCCCGTCTGCGAAAGCGTCAAGGTCTTTCGACACCTTGTGCTTCTTTCCGTCAGCAATGGAGGCGCCAGCCGCAAGCAGGCAAATTACAATCGTCGCCAGTACCCGAGCGCCCCACGTCGCGCCGCTGAAGATTGGGGGATTGATGAGTTTCTTTTCTCGCTCGAACCGTCTCATGGAAGAACTCCTAGGTTGTGCCAAGTCTGTCGAAACGTAGATTTCGGAATCACTGGTTACATCGAAAAGCGATCCGCAAGCAGCGGGACACCCCAAGGTCTGGGCTATCAGTTTTGTTCTACCGTCCAACCCATTCACAGGCTTGCTCGCCTTTCTGGTGCCGGGCCAACTTGTGTAGGAAGTGCAAGTGCAATGCCAACGGCCTCGAACGGCAACCCCTTGTGATTGAAACAGTTAGGGCGATCTGGGCTGCGGAGCCGAGAAGCCAATTTGTCCCTTTGGGCGGGCTCAACGGACAACGTGTCTAGGAGCGATTCGGGCTTGTTCTTTGAAGGCATTTTAGTTTTCACCTGCAATCGCTACTTTGATGTTCTCCACTGCATATTCCGCGTTGCTGCCCCAGACCGCAGCACTGCCCCAGACCGCGCCAAACGCTTGGTTCGTGCTCGTGCCCCAAACGGCGCCGCTGCCCCAGACCGCGCCGGACCCGCTAATGAACACATTCGTGCCCCAAACGGCGCCGCTACCCCAAACCGCGCCAGAGCCCCAAACCGCGCCAGAGCCCCAAACGGCGCCGGAACCAAAGATCAAGTAGACGTTGCCGTTACTCACGTCGTAGGCGGCCTTGGGAGAAAGCGCTTTGCCAGTTGCGACGTCGGAATCAGCAAGCGCCGCTGCGACATCCAAGTAGCCCGCGCCGACCGTGAAAATGTCGTACTGACTGGAATAGACTGTTCCTGTGGCCGGGTCGGTTGCCGTGCTGGACGCGGGGAAGCTCTTGGAGGCCGTCTTCATCAGCCGGGCCTTCACTTGGTCCGGCGTCAGGTTCGGCTGCGCTTGCAGCAAAATCGCCACGCCACCGCTGGCGACTGCGGCAGCCATGCTCGTGCCGCTCAAAATGTAGTAAGGAGATCCACTATTGGAACCGTTTTTTTGGTAATAAGACGCTGGAACGTCGTTAGCCGGATGGGCGTATTGCAACGAACCCTTCGCATCAAGAACCGAGACGGTGCGATTGCCGGGAGCGACGATGTCGGGCTTCACTACGTGATCAAGCAGCGTCGGGCCTTTCGAGCTGTAACTCGCGATCAAGTCGTCGTTGCGAGTGGGTGTGCCCATCGTTTTCATGGCGCCAACGGTAATCACATAGGGGTCGTTGCCCGGCGAGGTGATCGTGGCATAGCCATCCGTACCCTGGGAATTGTCGCGCCCTGAATTTCCCGCAGCAACAACAACAACGATCCCCGCTTTCCAGGCCGCCTCGACGGCTTGGCAAAGCGGGTCGAGTGTGTAGCTCTCAAACACCGGACGACCCAGAGACAAGTTCAGCACACGGATGTTGTAGGTACTTTTGAGTTGTACCGCCGCCTGGATGGCGGAAATCACGCTGCTGTCTGTGCCGACGCCGTTCTGATCGAGGGCACGGAGATTAACAAGATTCACATTGGGGGCAATCCCTTTGAATGTGTAGAAGTATTGCGAACCGGTGGAATTCGCTCCATTGCTCGCGATGATACCCGCGACGTGGGTACCGTGACCGTATTCATCGTACGTTTTAGACCCACCGTAAAACGCTTGGCTGTGCAAGATACGGGATGACGATTTGCCGGAAACTTGGAAGTCCTTACTACTGCTGACACCGCTATCGATCACCGCAACGCCAATGCCCGTTCCGTCCCAGCCTTGGGTCCACGCGATATTGGCATTTACAGCCGGCGCAGTGTTGTTGAGAAGTGAAGCGAGCGGGTGATCTCGTGAGATGTATAAAATGTTGGGGTTTCTGGAGAGATGTTCCAATCTGTTCGCCGGGATTGAGTACAGGCCAGCCTTAATCAAACCGAGCTCAGTCCTGAGGACTCCACCCGCCTCACGAATCGCTTCATCACCTTCATGCGGCTTATGAGAGTGTTTGAACTGAATGATTACGTCGATCTGTTTAGGATTGTGCTCGTTGAGGTCCTTCTCGCGCTGGGCGTTGGCCGCAGAGGGTACCCCTACCACCAGGAAGAGGCTCAATAGAAAGGCAACGCCCTGGCACGGTTTTATCTTTATCTTCATGGTCACTAAGATAGCCCTCCCCGGAGTTCTGAGATGTGTTAATGCATTTCGATCTCCTAACTGGATTATTGAAAGGATTCCTTTAGAATGAGGGCCTTAGAGGAAATTGGTCGCGGCGACGCTTGCGACAATTTGTCAACGACCGCGATTAGCCAACAAGGTTCGGCTAGGTAATCCCTTTGGATTTCGCAGGTTACCTGTTTTGCGGCGATAATCGACAAGATGTTATAAACAGGTTCCAACATTCGTTGGGTAAAACGCCGGGGAAAGGAAAAGCAGGATATGCGAGCCGCGGTGACTCTCCGAATTAAGCGCTGGCGAGAGAAAGAGATCGGCAGGCAGAACCCTTGAAAGTAGCCACCTCAGGTCCTCCTGTCTGCTCTTACTCTTTGTGTTTTCCCTGACAGAACAAGAAGCCGCTCTCCACGCTTTGACCAACGATGCGAGTCCAGACGACTCTGGCCATGCCTTTCACTGCGTCATGGCAGAAGGCAACTTCTTGACCGGAGCACAGCTCTTTCGAGGTGTGGGACGCGCGAAATCCCGACGCGCTCATGTCAATGAGAAAAGCACGAATAGGCGCAGAACGCAAATCTGACTTGAGAAACTTGAGGAAGATCACGCCCTGGACTTCACGGCGTGGATTTCGTCGACGTTCCTCCTTATGGTCCGGAGGACGCTCAACCAGCGGCGACTGCTTCAAGTGCATTAGCGACCTCATACTTTTTCAGCTTACGAGTCAGTGTTCGCCGAGAAATCCCGAGCACCATTGCGGCTTTCTCGTGGTGGCCGGAGGTCTGATCCAACGCCCGGAAAATCATCTGACGTTCCATCTCATCGAGACTTGTGACGACGGAGGCCGATTGCAGCGGGATTTTCTGCCTTCCCAGCGGTAAGTCCTCTGGCTGGATTTCATCCCCGGACCCCATGATCGCAGCTCGAATCACGACATTGCGGAGTTCCCGCACGTTGCCAGGCCACGGGAAATGACAAAGCTCTTGCAGTGCCGCCGGGGCGATACGCGCATTGTGCTTTTGCTCGCGCAAGAAAAACTCGGCAAGCACGGGAATGTCTTCCGTCCGGTCGCGCAGGGAGGGCACGTGAATGTGAACCTGGCTTAACCGATGGAAGAGGTCGCTGCGGAACTTTCCCGCTTCAATATCCTTCTCCAAGTCACGATTCGTGGCGGCCACGATGCGAACGTCCGGGGAGACCTTTTTTAGCCCACCGAGCCGGTAATAGGGGGCGCCATCCAAGACCCGCAGCAGTTTCACTTGCAAACGGGCGTCAAGGTCGCCAATCTCATCCAGGAAGAGTGTGCCGGGGTGAGCGAGTTCGAGCAGACCCTGCTTGGTCTGCATGGCACCGCTGAAGGCGCCTTTCTCATAACCGAATAGCTCACTTTCGACGAGATGCTCCGGGAGTGCCCCGCAGTTGAGGTCCACCCAGGGCGAATTGCAACGTAGGGATTGCTCGTGCAAAGCCCGAGCGACAAGTTCTTTGCCAACCCCGCTTTCGCCTGTGATGAGGACCGAGGCATCGGTTTGGGCGACGCGCTTGACCATCTCCATCACGCGCCGCATGGCTGCGCTGTGGATGACGGCTGGTAAGCCAAGAATCGATCCGGGACTACAACTCATACTCGTTGCTCCTAGAAATCCCGCTAAATGGTCCATGGAGCGTTCGCCACTTTTCAAAGGATGCTCCGAGAAGGACAAATTGACTATGGTACTTCTGAGCTGAAAACATGGCCCGAAAGTACTCTCCGCCGTAGGAGTTAACTCTTTATTTGCGAACTATTTATAAGATAGGGAGGCGCCAAGGGATTCATGGAAGTGGTAGACAAATGAGCGGAGACACTTTGACCTCGGTCCGAGAAGGAAACGACAAGTTGTCACCGCTCGAGCCGGCGGCGCAGCTTCTAAACGTGTAGACAGAACGCGAAGTCGTGAACTTACAACAAGTTGCGGTTGGCCAACCTCCGAGGGTGTCATGGCAGCCCGGTTGCATCAACCCTATTCGCTGGTACACGATTAATGCTTCCGACTTCCACGAAAGCTCGGGTCTATATCGGGATTACTCTCCTAGGGGGACTTCTGTCCTTGTCTCTTGGGCTTTTTCAGGGTCAGTGGACCGAGCCCTCACGCTACGTTTGCTATCTTGCTCTGGCCCTTCTCGCCTCCGGAATGAAAGTGAGTCTCCCCGGCGTTCATGGGACCATGTCGGTCATCTTTCTGTTCATCCTGATCGGCGTCCGTGAACTGACTCTGGCACAAACCCTTTTGATGGGCGTTCTGGGCACGGTGATTCAGTGTTACTGGAAACCCAAGACTTGGCCGAAGCCGATCCAGGTTGCTTTCAACATCGCGAGCATGGCGAGTGCCGTCGCGGGCACATATTACTTGTCCCATTCGAGGGTGAGCCAGTTTGTTGCGGATAACCAACTGCTTATGCTGGTCGCCGCGGCATCAACATTCTTCGTCCTGAACACCGCTCCTGTAGCGTGCGTGATCTCGCTTACGGAGCAAAAGTCTCTGCGGAAGGTTTGGTCCGAGTGTTACTTTTGGTCGTTTCCCTACTATTTGCTGGGGGCCGCGATTGCGGCAATCGTAGAACTTATCGACAAGAAAGCTGGCTGGCAGTCTTCCATCCTGATTCTTCCGGTTGTCTATCTGATCTTCCGTTCCTACCGTCTTTACTTGGCCCGGCTGGAAGCGGAACGTTGTCACGCTGAGAACATGGCTGCTCTCCATCTTCGGACCATCGAAGCTCTGGCACTCGCCATCGAGGCCAAGGATCACAGCACGCATGAGCACCTCCAGCGCGTACAGGTCTATGCCATGTCTATTGGAAAGGAAATGGGCCTGTCGGAATCCGAGCTCGAAGCTCTTCGCGCCGCTGCGGTTCTTCACGACATCGGCAAGCTGGCCGTCCCTGAGCACATCATCTCCAAGCCCGGGCGGCTGACGCCCGAAGAATTCGAGCGCATGAAGATTCACCCGCTCGTTGGGGCGGAAATCCTTGAGCGCGTGCAATTTCCTTATCCGGTCGTTCCGATCGTGCGCGCCCACCACGAGCGGTGGGATGGGAATGGTTATCCATGCGGCCTGCGCGGGGAAGAAATTCCGACCGGAGCGCGAATCCTCGCAGTGGTTGACTGCCTGGACGGACTTGCCTCGGACCGCCAGTATCGCCCGGCCCTCCCGCTGGACAAAGCCATGGAGCATGTCATTGGGGAAGCCGGAAAGAGTTTCGACCCAAAAGTAGTGGAAGTTCTCCAGGGGCGCTACCGCGAACTCGAGCTTCTGGCGAACGTCAAGGCAGGTGAACAGGCGAGAGTGCCCAAAAACATTAAAGTGGATAGGGGAGCAGCTCCAGGAGCGGGATTTGAAAAGAGTGATAGCGGGCCGATCACTCCGGGGAGCAGCTCGATTGATTTCCTGACTTGCATTGCTGAGGCGCGGCATGAAGTGCAAGCGCTGTTCGAGCTCACTCGAGAGCTGGGCAACTCCCTGAGCCTGGATGAAACACTCTCGATGCTTGCATCTCGCTTGAAGCACTTAGTTCCTTACGATTCGATCGCAATCTACTCTCTCCGAAACATTCAGCTCGTCCCCGAACACGTCAGCGGAGACAACTTCCGTCTCCTTTCTTCACTTCGGATTCCGATTGGGGAAGGTGTCTCGGGATGGGTTGCCGCGAACCGGAAGCCGATCGTGAACGGAAATCTGGCAGCTGAGTCAGAGTATTTGAATGATCCTACGAACGACCATCCCCTGCGGTCGGTCTTGGCCGTTCCCTTAGAAGGCGTGGATGGCGTCGTGGGCGTTCTTGCTCTTTATCGGACGGAAGCGGATGCCTTTACCCGAGATCATCTCCGTATCCTGCTGGCAATCAGTTCGAAAATCGCGCTCTCGTTTGAAAATGCTTTGAAGTACCGGCAGTCCGAGCGAACGGCAACAACGGACTATTTGACGAGTCTGCCAAACGCTCGCTCTCTCTTTATCCATCTCGATAGCGAACTTGCGCGTTGCCGGCGTCACCGGATGTCTCTCGCGGTACTGGTCTGTGACCTGGACGGCTTCAAACAAATCAATGACCGATTCGGCCACTTGCTCGGAAACCGA
>QHZB01000413.1 GCA_003224525.1 Acidobacteriota bacterium
ATAAGAGTTGCAGAGAGAGTTTTTGTCGAAGAGGCTCGTCAGGCGGAAGCCGCAAGTAGCGAACAGATCCAGGATCGGCTTGGTGAAGCCTTTGTTGCAGACCTCGTGGACCATCAGTGCCTCAGCCGAGTAAGGAATGGGATCGCGGAGAAAACCAATCGGACTGTTGAGCAGCAGCATGCCTGGGAACAGGGACTCAAAGAGAACCTGAACCTCAAGCTCGGAAGCTGTTCCGCAGTGCCTTGAAAGTAACTGATACTGGAGCCGTTCGAGCTCCGCGGAGCACCGCAACGCATCCTCCGCCGCTCGAAGTTCAACTTCATCAACCACTGGTAACGGTGCAGAGGTAGGCTTGTCATGCGTCCAATTGAAATTTCGAATGACCAGTTCACGTTCGATTTCACGGATTCGGCGAGTGTGCGTTGGGTGCATGCCTCCGAAAGCAGCCACCAAGAATCCGGTCCGCACGCAATGGAATATTACATCGACGATGAAACAATTGACCGTCGATTTGGTCACGCCTTGGATGCGCTGCTGGCAGACTGGGTTGATCTCGCCCTCGCTTGCTATTTGGCTGACCGCCTGGCAACGAGAAACCTGTGAGACTTGGCCAATCTGGGGAGCACTGGTCGAGAACCTTGAACGTCACTCTTCCAGTACGACGACTGTACCGCTGGACCGATGAAATCCAAGGTTCGCTATCTCGACTCTTGAGCTTCTTGAGCGACGATTCGTGGAAGTTTCATTTTGTTCAAGGTGAAAGCGGAATGCGAGCTGCAGAATCGCAACGATTTTTGTTCTCCCTTGAACATGGTTCTCCGACTCGCGTCGCACTTTTTTGCGGAGGATTGGACTCCTTTGCTGGTGCTGCTCAGACTCTGTGCGACTTCGCTGATTACAACTACATTTTCGTTTCTGGAGTGACGAACACCAGACAACAGGGCGCTCAACGAGGACAACTCAATCGGCTCAGATTGAAGACCTCGGCGCACATCTGCCATGTGGCTATTCCGTATGGTCTTCATTGGGCAGGACTTAGGGCTGAACGAAAGGAAAAGTCTTCGCAACGGACTCGTGGTTTTTTGTTCTTAACGTTGGGCGCAGTCTCGGCGATTGCAGCGCGTACGAAGGAGATTTATCTGTACGAGAATGGCGTCGGGGCAATCAACCTGCCTTACCATGGGACGCACGTGGGAACGTACAATTCGAGAGCTACTCATCCTTCAACGCTTTTGCGGATGGAAGATTTCATTAAGGTTCTCACCGGCGAGGAATTCGGCATTGTCAACCCGTCCCTATTCTTCACAAAAGCCGAGATGTGCAGACATGTTGCGGTGCAAGAACTCGGTGAGCTCATGCCGCTCACTTTCTCTTGCGATGGATTTCCCTTCCGAGCGAAGAACCGAGGTCAACGCGACTCCTGCACGTCATGTCTATTGCGGAGACAGGCCATTGAATTGGCTGGCTTGTCGCGGTACGACCAAAATGGATATCTGAACGATCTTGTTTCTCCGACTTTCGCGGGCGGTGACAACCAATTGCACGACCTTCGGGCTATGAACTGGCAAGCACACAGAATTAGAGAAGCAGTTTCACGAGCGAACCCGTGGGAAGCGCTGGTGAGCGAATTTATTGAACTCAAAAAAGTTGAACTCGACCTCTGTCGGAATCGCAAAGTGCAACCTGCGGAGCTGCAGAGCAAACTCCTGCATCTATATTCACAGTACGCAGCCGAATGGGGAGCGTTCTCAGCCTGTCGTCACTGCGATGTATGCAAAAGAATTGCGTAGCAAGCAAATGGTTTTGCTGGACTGAAACGAGGCGGACATGGAAAAGCACATTCTCGAGCAACTTGATCCAAGAGTTTTGGGCGGGCGGATTCAGGACGCTCGGAGAGCACGCGGACTGACTCAGCAGGCCGTCGCTGATCGTCTCGGTGTGGCCAGGACTACTCTGGTAGCTATCGAGAAGGGGGAACGTCGCATTCTCCCGGATGAATTGATCAAACTGGCTGCGATCTATGGTCGCCCAGTTTCTGAATTCGTAGCCAAACAAGTAGTCGTGGAAGGATTCGTTCCACAATTCAGGGCTTCCTGGAAAGAGGTGTTTGTCGAGGACTCGGAACTGGAAGAGAGCGCGGGCGAACTACAGCGGTTGGCTGAGGATTATCTTGAACTGGAAAGACTTTGCAATATGCCACTTGTCAGGGCCTACCCCCCTCCTTATGACATTTCGGGTGCATCGGCAGAGCAAATCGCGGAGGAAATTGCGACGGCTGAAAGGAATCGGTTGGGTATTGGCGACGGGCCGCTGAGCAATTTGCGTGAAAGACTTGAAAACGACGTTGGACTCAGGATTTTCTATTTTCCTATGGAATCTAGGATCGCTGGATTGTTTGCCTACAACGATGTGTTGGGGGGCTGTATCGGAATAAATTCTGGTCATCCAAGGGATCGGCGTCATTGGTCTCTCGCTCATGAGTGCGGGCATTTCCTCACTGGCCGCTATCAATCCGAGATCACTTTCTTGAGCGAAAAAAAACGAGTTTCGGCGCGAGAGCGTTTCGCAGATAGCTTCGCAAAGCACTTCCTCATGCCGGCGAGTGGACTGAATCGCCGTTTCACCGAGATGCATCGCAGCAGTGAGCGAGGGATCACGTTGGCTCACGTCTGCACGCTGGCGGACCTGTATCAGGTTTCTGTACAAGCACTGGTTCTTCGCTTGGAAGAACTTCGGCGGCTCCCCAGTGGCACGTGGGAGCGATTAGAAGCTGAAGGATTCAAGGTTCGTAGCCCTCAACAACTGCTGGGCATCGACGCGAATCCGCCGATCAAGCATCTTTTGCCACAGAGATATGTTGACTTGGCGATACTCGCCTACCATCAGGGCAAGCTGAGCGAAGGACAATTGGCCAGAATTCTAAGGACAGACCGCGTTGCCGCTCGCATGCAAGTTGAAAGAGCCAGTCGTCGATTCAATGAAGAGGGAGAAGAGAATTTCACGAGCATCGACCTGGACTTGGCCGCGCAGCTCGACGGAAAGTGAAACGCCCCGTGCCCAGTCATTCGGTCGCAATACTCGATGCTTGCGTGCTCATCAATCTCATGGCCAGCGGTCGTGCTGAAGAGATTCTGACTGGAAGCGAATACAAATTCGGCATTTGTACGGTCGTAAGTAGCGAGACCATTTACTTGAGAGCGGCTGACTCGAACGCACCGCCAGATGAAGTAAAGCTTGATCCATTTATGAAATCTAAATCCCTTACCGTCTATGGATTGTCGGGAGATACGGAACAAACTTTGTATGTCGACTACGCTGCAGATCTGGATGATGGGGAGGCTATGACTTTAGCGTTGGCTTTCTCACGCGGGTTCTCAATGGCTACGGATGATCGAAAAGCACGTCGAATTTTTCTTAAGGAGATAGGAGACTCGACACGGCTGCTGTCAACAGCCCAAATCCTCAGGGCCTGGTCAAAAAAGGAAGGTTTGGCCTCTGGCGAGCTCAAGAAGTTACTTCTCGAAGTCTCGCGGAGGGGCCGATTCTCTCCTCCTTCTGGAGATCCAGATTTTTCGTGGTGGTCGAAGGCGGTCCTCTGAGATTTAGAGCTAAGAGAAACCAAAGTAATCCGTGTGCTGCTTCGGGGGTCACTGGGGGACCTTCGAAGCGTTTTCGGACGAAGTGATGCCCGATCTCGAAGCGTTAAGCACCGACCTTGAAGTGGCAAGAACGTTGCGAGAGTTGCAGAAAGTCCGGACGCCTCAGGCAGGATGATTTCAGTACGCTCTAGATTCCAATTATGAACGCTACACCCGTACTAATGATCGGCAAGTCGGGACTGTAATCGGCGTCTCGAATTATCGCGTCACTATTCTGCTAGGGAGCGAGACTTCGAGCCAGGTTCGCGCATACCCTCGGCACATCGCCGTCGTTACGCAGATAGGGGGTATTTCTTTTTTCCTGTCTCATCTGGCGAATTGGCTGTCGGAATAGTTGTAGGAGCCTTTGAGGATGAGGCGATCGAGCCGGATGTGCAGCGCTCGATGACGCTCCAATTGACCCACGCTCGAAGGACCCTTCGAACGAACCTCCTGGGCCAATTGCGTGAAGGTTCTTCATTCGAAGCTGGGGTTTCTGTTTATCCTTCTCTTGACACGCCTGCCTTACTCCCTACTGAGGAAGAACTGAAAAAGATTTTAGAATTTCAGGTCAAGGATGCAGATGCGGGGAAAAACACCCCGCTTGGGGTCGGGGTATCCCCGATCTACGCCCGCCAGGATGTGACCGCTTCCTTTAACGATTTGTTCGCTCGTCCATTCGGCATCATTGGAAACACAGGTTCTGGCAAATCGTATTCAGTCGCATCCCTACTCCAGACCGCGATCAACATGGAAGAGGGGGCGGCGACTTGGACACAAATGGAGAGTACACAACCCTGTTTTCTGCGAAAAGCTGGCGACAAAGTAAAGCTCGCGCGAGAGTTGAATGCGGCATATGCCAACGGAAAGCGGTTCTCACTCCCGCTTTGGACCTTCAATCTGAATGAACTGATTGGTTTCTTCGAAGCCTCACAGGCCAGCCAAGTGCCTGTCCTAGAACGCGTAATTACATGCGCGCGTGAAGATGCAATTGACCCGAAGGCGGGACATGGACAGAGGAAGGTCGTCAGGTTGGTTGACTCATGCACACATTACTTCGATGACTTAGCCGGTTTCGCGGATAATCCGGTCTAGGTGATGTCATCTTTCAGTTCCTGAGGAGAGCCATGATTGCCCGCCGCGCGCGCCGGCGAGTCGATCTCGAATTTTTCAAAGAGCCAGGTTTCTTCCACTCCCAGGTAGTTTGCCAGCAACTGCCGCTGTTCTCTGGAAGGCTCACGATAGCCGTGAATGATCTTGCTCAAGATGCTCTCGTCGATGCCCACCGCGCGCGCAAGAAAGTTCTGCCGCACGGAGCTTCTGAAAAGCTGTAATTTTAGATTCGGATACATCGTTTTACCTCAGACTGCCCTTTGCAGGGGTGCATGTAGGGCCCGCCTTCGAAACCAACGGAAACCCTTTTTGAAAACTCGCGTTAGCTCTTGCCATGTCAATAGCCATACTCGTGAACGTCGTAGTCCTTCACGCTGACATCCGTGGCGTTGAATACTACGCCAAGCAGTTTCTTCGTATCGAGCGTGCTCGCCGTTTTCTGGAGAGTTTCCCGCTGACCGTGATGCGCCCGCACCACCATGACAATGCCGTCGCAGGCCGCACTGATCAGCTCGAAATCCGCCAGGTGCAGAATGGGCGGGGCATCGATGAGAATGACTTTGAACATTTCGCCGCAGTGGCCGAGAAATTCCTGCCAGCGCGTCCCGATGAAGAGTTCCGGCGAAGGCGAAGAAACCGTTCCGGCCGGAAGAATGAACAGATTTTTCTGATTGGTCGCCACAATGGCTTCGTCGGGGGCCACGTCCCCGGAAAGAATTTCCGCAAGCCCCGGAGAGCTCGGATGGTCGATCATGGAAGTGAGCCCGCGGGTCCGCATATCACCATCAATCACAAGGACGCGCTGCTGCGGAAGCTGCGCATAGCACAATCCTAGGTTCATGGTGGTGAGGGTCTTGCCTTCGCCGGGTAAAGAGCTGGTGATTACGATCGAGCGCAAACCGGATTTCGACTGCGCGCGCATCAGCTTGGCGCGCAATCCGCGGTATGCCTCTAAAGCAGCATCCAAGGAGTCATCCTGTCGGAGAACCAGACGCGTGGCATTTCCATTTCCGAGGGTCACTTGGCGGCTGCGGGCGAGACGCGCTTCGGCGGGGGGCGCATTGATGGGCGGCCCTTGCTTGAGCGACTC
>QHZB01000414.1 GCA_003224525.1 Acidobacteriota bacterium
TACGACATTGTCGACGATCATGAACTTGCTGCCGCTGACGTCCGAACGGGGATTGGCAAAGTGGGGTGTGTTGCTGAAGTTCAGCACTTCGGCGCGGAATTGCATGTGCAATCGCTCGGTCATCCGAAAATCGCGGAACAAGCCGAAATCGAGGTTCACCAGCCCGGGGCCGCGAAGCGCATTAAAACCCGCCGTCCCAAATCGGGCAGCCGTCACCGGAGCAAAAGCTGTCGGGTCGTAAAACGGGGTATCCCCGATGCCACCCAACTTCTGTACGTTCGGCTTGACTTGGTCGGCACGCTGTGAGTTCTTCGGCGCGTTCAGTCCGGTTCCTGAGGCCGAAACTCCAAACGGCAGACCGGTGTAGGAGCTGAACAGCCAGTTCAACTGCCACCCGCTCGTCAAAGCATTGCTTAAGCCGTTATGGCCCCCCTTTTTCAACCGACCAAAGGGCAGCTCATAAATACCGGCGAGATTGAAGCTGTGGGTACGGTCAAAGCCAAAGACAGCGCGATTCAGGGTATAAAACGCGGGAATCTTGATAGCCGGGCTGTCCGTGCTTTCCCGCACGTTGTAAATGCCGATTCCCTTGCCCCAGGTGTAGGAGGCATTGAGCTGCAGGCCATTCGAAAATCGGCGTTCCAAGGTAGCCTGGAGGGAATCGTAGTGACTGTTCCCGATAGGGGCCACCAGTTGCGTATCTGCGTCCCGCTGGAACGCGGACCAAAGTACTTGGCTGGTTTTGCCGCCCCCAGGGAAGCCATAGTTCTGCTCGAGCAATCCTAGCGCCTTGACTTGCCGTGTTGCCACGTAACCAACCGAGCCAACCAGGTTCTTCCAGAATTCTTTCTGCAGCGTGACGTTCCAAGATTGGATGTAGCCTCGCACGAAATCCGTCGAGGTCGTGTTCAGGCCAAGACTGCCGGCAATGCTGGCGACACCACTGGAAAAGTCGGGCACCACGATTTGCGGAATCCCATCTTGTAAGTGGCCCACAGGAACCCGGGAGTTTGGACCAGTCTGAATGAAGGGAAGCAGAACAGGTACGTTGGCCCGAAGGCTGCGGGCGATGTTGAATGGATCGTTGGTGATGCCGTAACCGCCGCGAACGACAAATGTATCCGTTGCGCGATACGCAAAGCCGAACCGCGGCGCAAACATTGTCGTACTCACACTCACGCCGCAATCTTCTTGGACTGATCCTATACCGCAAACCAACATCTTATTCGTGGCGAAATCGTACCGTTCGACGCCTCGCGTATCGCGAGTCGGGTAGGGGAAGTATTCATACCTCGTGCCGTAGGTCAGGGTGAGCTTGCGGTTCAACTGCCACTGGTCCCGCGCGTAGAAGCTGTAGCTCCACGTCCGCGTATGATAGATGTCCGGAACCTGAAGGATTCTGCCCCGGTTCGCAGGCGCTCCCACCAGGAAAGACGCGAACGCATTGTAGTCGCTATCAGTCTGCCCAGGTATCGTAGTTGGGCCGCGATCAAAGCGGAATCCACCCGAAGCTGGCTGGGTCTCCGTATAATGTTCGGGCTGTGTGTGGTTCAGATGCTGTCGGTATAGGTCCATCCCCAACCGGATGTTGTGAGCGCCTTTGATCCAGCCGAGATTCGCGACATACTGGTATTGCGGATCGCTACGGTAATAAGGCATGTAGCCCTCAGTGGCGCCGAACGTCGCGAAGCTGTTGTTTGGAAACTGGAAGCGCGGCCAGCCGCCTTCGAAACGACGAGTGCCGTTCGTTCCCGGGATGCCCAATACATCCCGGCCGATGTTCCGGTCTAAATCCGGCTGCTCGGAGTTGGTGTCCATGCGCGTCCAACCGAAATGCGCGTCTACTATCATGTGCGGCGTCAACAAATAGTTACCCGCGATCGTGTAGCTGTAAGTGTTCCCCCAGCCCGTGCCGGGGTTCCCCCCACTGCCCAAAATCGGGCCCATGTCGCCGAAGGCCAGCGGCGAGTGCAAGTCGAAATGCATCATGCTGAACCGCCCATAGATGTTCAGCTTCGAGGTTGTATTCCAGTTGATTTTGGTATCTCCGGCGCGGCGGTCGAAGAGATAAGACCCGGTGGCGTAATAGTCGTTCACAAAGCCGGAGACGGGAAGGTTCGGGAGCGGGATGAAACTGAGTATTTTTTGTGCAATCGGATCGATACTGGTCGAGGGAATCACCTTGTTCGTGAATTCTGTCTTGCCACTGCCGTCTGGGTTCCCTGTGAATGGATCGAAGATACGGCTTGGTGAGGCTGTCAGGTCGCCATTGCGCATGCTCAGCGTCGGGACCGAAACTCGCCCATCGGCCAACCGCCTGTCAACAGTCCCTTCATAGTCGCCGAAGAAGAAAACCTTGTTCTTCTTTATCGGGCCGCCAATGGACCCGCCGAACTGGTTGTAGACCAGTTTCGGCTTAACCTGGTTCGTTGGTAGGAAGAAGCCGCGTGCCCGGAGAGCGTTGTCTGTATGATATTCAAAGGCTGAACCATGGAAGTCGTTGGTGCCGCTCTTGATTTGCACATTTACTGCGCTGCCGCCGGCTAGTCCTTGCTCCGCATCGAAGCTGTTCGTGACGACGTTAACAGTCTCGATGGCTTCCATCGGCGGTACGTAAGCGGTGATGTGCGGAAGCCAGATGTTGTAGCTGCTGGCGCCATCGATACGCACGTTGTTGGAGCTCGCGCTGGTTCCGTTTACGTTGTAGCGCAGTGCCCGCGAGGGGTTAGAAGGCACCGAGTGCTCATTGGTTGGCACTGAAAAGCCAGGAATCATCCGAAACATGCTTTGGTAATTACGCACGGGCACCGGAAGTTCGCGCAGCTCCATGCCCGTGAGTTCGGCACGCACCTCGGACCGGTCCGTCTGCAGCAAGGCCGTTTCGGCCGTGACTTCGACGGCTTGCGACACGCTGCCGATCTTCAGGGTTACATCCACTCGTGTCACGCTGTTGATGGTGACGGGCACCTGTTTTTCCGTGAAAGGTGAAAAGCCCTCCTTGCTAACTTTCAGGATGTAGGTGCCGCTCGGAATCGTGGCGAACGTATACCCACCCGCTTCGTTTGTGGTCGTCTGCCGGGCGCGCTTGGTCTCCACCTGTACGATCGAAACGACAGCGTCTGGCACGGTAGCGCCCGTCGAGTCCTTCACGTTCCCCACAATCGACCCGTAAAGGACCTGCGCTGACCCGCGCTCCGGTGCGGCGAGTGCCGCCAGAGCAAGAATAACAAGCGGAAATGCGAGCTTAAGGAATGCGGATTTGAAGAGGAACCTGGCGTTCATCGGCGCCCCCTTCCCCAAGATGGAAGCCGAAATACTGGAGAGGTTTCCCGCTTTTTGGCAACCCCGTTGGCGTTAATCTGACGGAACTAGACGGAACGGTTGAGGCAGGTCCCGAAGTCGCGCAGACCATAGTGACTCGCTTTACCAATGTTCCAAGTACGCGTCAATCGGGTGTTTACCTGACGCCGACTCCAAAAGGAAAGCGAACTGCAGGACATCTACTCTGGAAAGATGCCGATCTAAATATTCCTATCCTACGCGAAGCCAAAGCTGAGTTTGCGCGATTACAGCCAAACCTTCCTTCAATCCGTTAGGGAAAGAAATCCCTCTCGGAAGAGAATTTGGTAACTCTGGGCTAAACAGAAAGCTAATGGGGATTCGCCACTAGCGCAGAAAGGAGCTAACTCCGCTGGTTAGTTCGGCGATCCGGCAGGTTCGTCCGAAGCTGGCTTGCGCATGTTGTGATCGGATCGTGCAAGCGGAAGCGCCGAGCCGTCCGATCGCGCGCGGCGTTGCCGGGCCAGGGCTGTTGGCGCATGTGCTGGTCTCGAAATACTGCGATCACTTGCCGCTGTATCGACAGTCAGACATTTACGCGCGCGAAGGCGTGGAGCTGGAACGCTCGACACTGGCGGACTGGGTGGGCGGAACGAGCGCGTTGCTCGCGCCACTGGTGGAAGCACTGCGGCGCCACGTGATGAGCGCGACGAAGTTGCACGCCGATGACACGCCGGTTCCGGTGCTGGCGCCAGGCAACGGCAAAACAAAAACCGGCCGGCTGTGGACCTACGTTCGCGATGATCGTCCCGCAGGAAACGCGACACCAGCAGCAGTGTGGTTCGCCTACACGCCGGATCGCAAAGGCGAACATCCGCAAGCACACCTGAGCAAGTTCACGGGAACGCTGCAGGCTGATGGCTACGCGGGGTTCGATCAGGTCTACGAAACAGGACGCATTCAGGAAGCGCCTGCTGGGCGCAGAAAGTTTTACGACCTGGTGGCGCAGGAAGCGCTTCGCCGCATCGGAGAACTCTATGACATCGAAGCAGAGATCCGCGGACACTTGCCCGACGAGCGGCACGAGGTCCGCAACGAACGAGCGCGGCCATTGCTGGAATCGTTGCAGCAATGGCTGGAAGAAACGCTGGGCAAGTTGTCCAGAAAATCGGACACCGCGCTGGCGGTTCGTTACGCACGGGGACGCTGGCAAGCACTGCTGCGCTACGTGGACGACGGCGGCATTGAGATCGACAACAACGCCGCGGAACGAGCCTTGCGCGTGGTCGCGCTGGGCAGAAAGAATTACTTATTCGCGGGATCGGACCGAGGCGGCGAACGTGCCGCCGCCATCTACAGCCTGATCGGCACCGCAAAACTGAACGGCATCGATCCCGAAGCCTACGTGCGCAACGTCCTCTCGCGTATCGCCGACCACCCCATCAACCGCATCGAGGAACTCCTGCCCTGGAACCTCGCCACCACCTCAGAATTTGCTCCCTTAACATAATCCGCCGTCAACACGGCCTCCAGCCGACGCTTACTTGTTTGCAGCAGGTTAGGAGAATGGTGGGAGCACCCCACCGCAGGCGTTGCGGGGATTGCGAGATTCAGTTCACGGTTAGAGTCAGCGTTGTGGAATGGGTTAGAGTCCCAGTAGAACCAGTCACGGTCACGGTGTAAGTGCCGGCTGGGGTACCCGTTGGCGGTGGGGGCGGAGGAGGTGTAGAACTGCCGCCGCCGCCGCAGCCGATGACCTGCAAAAGAATGAAGAGAACCAACGCGGCGAGGGGAAGGGCTCCTACGATGCGGACGCGGTGCGTGCGAGTAAGGCGTAACATCAGAATCGCCAGGAGTAGGGTGAGCAGGAGTAGCGCAACGAGCTCTGGCCGCAAGTAAAAACGGTAGAAGGGAAGAGAGGGGGGCAGAAGACCGCGAGCGGTGGTCGTGATGCTAACAGTGGCGGTGCCGCTGCCGTTCGGAAACAGGCTGGGACTCACGGCGCAGGTGGTATAGGTTGCAGAGGACGGCAAAGAGCAAAACAGATCCACTGGCGAAGAAAAACCATTCTGTGCGGCAACGGAAATTGCGTTAGTGAACGTGGCGGTCTGTCCGGCGTTGATCGTCTGCGTAGTTGTACCAGTGGAAGTCATGGAGAAATCAGGCGGCGGCGTTACTGTGAAATTCACTGCGTTGGAGGTGGTGGGAGTGGGTATGGGATTAACGACGGTGAGTGGGTAAGTGCCGGCAGCGACCCCTCCGAGGGATACGAATGCCGCAAGTTGAGTAGTGCTCAAGACGTTGACGGGGAAGGTGGTGTTGTTGAGCATTACAGTGGCGCCATGCTGGAAGTCAGTGCCGTTGATCGTGAGAGTAGGGAAGGACCCACTTTGCGCGCTCGAGGGGCTGATAGAAATAATTGTCGGGGGTGGCGGCTGAGTGACGGTCACGTTAAATGCGCCAGACGTTCCTCCGGGCGCCGGGTCGATTACGTACATTGGGAAAGTACCTACGTTATTCACCACAACGCCCCCGACGGATAGTTGCGTTGAGGTAACAAAAGTCGTGCTGAAGTAGACGCCGCCTGTACCGCCAACGTTCAGGGCCGCGCCCTGTGTAAGACCTGCGGGGAAGGTGGCTCGGTTCACAGAAGTAATATTGGGGACCACCGTGGGCTGAGTAATTACGAAGGGCAGAGGCGCGGAGGAGCCGCCACCAGGAGGCGGATTGCTAACTGTGACTTGAACGGTGGCAGCGGTGCTGATGTCGGCGGTTGAGATAGTGGCGTTGACGTTTTGCGGGTAGGGGAAGCTGAATGAGTTGGAAACAGTCGAGGGTTTGGAGACACTGTTGAAGTTGAGGACAGCAACAGAAGCACAATCCTGGCACGCGGCGATAATATTAAAGGGAAGAGAGCCAGCAATAATTGTTGAGGGATTGATAGAGCCAAGAGTGGGTACTGGGTAAACGCCAAGGTTGACGGTAAAGTTCACGAAATTGGAGGGACCCACGGTCGGCACCGGATTAAGGACATTGATTGTAAACGGACCCGGCAAGGTTATTGCGGAGGCAGGAACAACGGCCGTGAGTTGCGTAGAACTGACGAAGGTCGATGGCAATGCAGTGCCCCTGAACGTCGTGGAGTTGTTGAAATCGACGATCGCACCATTGAGAAAACCTGAGCCGTTTACGGTGAGAGTGAAATTTGGGTCTCCGGAATTGGCGCTGGTGGGAGAGATGGTGGTGATGGTAGGAGCGGGAGTCAAGCCGCCGTTAAAAGAGAAATGGAAAAATGTGCCACCCCCAAGAGCTATCGGGTTGGGGTCGGGAGGGCCGAAGGAACTCACCATGATGTAGTAAGTCGTGCCGGCCGCTAGCTGAACATTCAGGAGCTGAGACTGAATGTTAACACCAGGAATGATGTCATCGTTGCAGGCGACGTTTACAAAGCTGCCAGGAGAGCCACTCCAAACGGAAAGAACGGTGTCGTAGCTGCTGTTAATAGAATCCACGTTCAGACCGGCAGAAACGACTGGCGTGAACTTGTACCAGATGCTGTTGTAAGCCCCGTTGGGATGGCCGCCGGTGTTTCCTTGTGACTGCTGCACGCAGGGCGGAGTCGGGTCCGTAGACTCAGTGGTGGCACCGGACGAATCTTGCCCGTCGCCGAAGGTGTAAGGAATGATGTTGATTGCGTTGGCGAAGTTGTCGTTGGGTGGGGGAGGGGCTACAACCTGGAAGGTTATTAGATTGGATTGGCCGCCACCAGGAGGCAAATTCGAGACAGAGATGCTATCCGTGCTGCCAAAGGGGCCAAGAAGAGCAGCGGGAAGAGTGGCAGTGATGCAAGTTGGTGGTTGGCAGGAAGGTGTGGGAGCAGCGACGGTGAT
Organism: Acidobacteriota bacterium; assembly: GCA_003224525.1. Classification (GTDB taxonomy): domain Bacteria; phylum Acidobacteriota; class Terriglobia; order Acidiferrales; family UBA7541; genus Acidiferrum. The sequence continues at coordinate 7,170 of QHZB01000414.1, forward strand.
TCCGTTCCGCGCGCCATTGAACAGCACCTTGGCATTGTTGGAAAAATTCGTTCCCGTCAATTGAATTTGCGATGGCGTTGCTGGGGCCGTCTGTACTGGTGCGCTCGGCGGACTGATGCTCGTTATTGTTGGCGTGCCCGCAAGGATCGCTAAGGTAAGAGAGTTGCTGGTCTGAGTTCCGTTCACAACATTGATCTTTGTCGTGCCCGCAGCCGCAAGCAGGGAAGCGGCAATGGACGCCGTTAATTGTGTATCAGAAACCTGCGTTGTCGCGACGCCCGTTAGAGAGCCATTCCACTGTACGCTTCCGTTGGTCAAGCCGCTGCCATTCACCGTGAGGGTGAGCGAAGCGGCGCCAGCGCTGATACTTGCCGGCGAGAGCGAGGAAATGTGGGGGCCCATGAAGCTGAAATTGTTTAGGTTGATGTCCCAGGCGCCACGGCCGTGCGTGCCCGCGCGAAGAGTGCGGGAAGGCTCATGGAGACGCAGGGAATGAACGACAACACGAGGCAGCCCCGTGCTAAGAGTGCTCCAAGTGCAGGGAGAGGAGGAGCAATTCCCGACAAAGACTCCGAGGTCGGTGGCGGCATAGAGTGTTCCTGGAACGTCCGGATCGATGACGAGGTCGTTTACCGGAATGTTGGGCAGATCCGTGGCAGCTGGCGTGGTGCAGACGGCTACAGAGCAGCTCACGTCGTTCCAGGTAGCACCACCGTCGGTTGTTTTGAAGATGTGGCCGGTAGGATCGTTGACGTTAAAGTTTGAGCTGCTAAACACAAAAGAAAAGCCCGAGAAGGTGACGTACGCAGTCATCCCGGTAGTGTCGGCGGGATCGACGGCAATGGCGGTGAGCGCGCGTGGAGGAAGGAGTATTTGTCCGCTGACTTGAAAGAAGTTTGTGAAGTTGCCCGGTGTTACATTTGTGGCGGCAAAAACCAGCCCGGTGAGCTGTCCAGCACTGTTCCCTGTGTTCGCGCCCACGTATACAACCGCAGGATTTGCGGGCGCGACGGCAATCACATTGAGAGAGTCAAAGTTGAAGCCACTTACTAAGTCATTGGAAATGGGGGTCCATGTATTTCCGGCGTCGACGGATTGATAGACCTTAGTGGTGCCGAAATAAACGACGTTTGCGCTACTGGGGTCGGTTGCAAGCGGCGGGAGGATGCCGATGAAGTCGTTTGGGTTGATGCCATTGATGGCTGGGAAAAAAGTTCCGATTGCGCCGTTCTGGTAGGAAGCGTTGACGGGAAAACCGGTGATGCAACCGATGTACACCGTGCTGGGGATTACAGAATCAACCGCGGTGGTTCCTCCGTCTCCGCATTGTTGGTTGTCTACCCAAGCTGTGCCGCCCTGAAAGTTCTGGCTGCCGTTGTCCTGAGTTCCGCCAAACGAGATAGCAGGTTGGCTGGCGTTGATAGAAATAAAAGGATAGAACTGCGTAAGGGTGAGCCGAGGGTTGTTGAGGTTGGTCCAGGTGACGGGGGTGGCTTCGGCATCATCGGTGCGCCACATGCCGCCGTCGTTGCCGAGGTACATGCGGACCTTGCCGGTGGGAAGCTTAACGAAGGCAATGGCGTGATTGTCCACGTGAGGAAGTCCCGCGCTCCCGCCGGGGAGATTGGGAATTACAGATGACCAACTGGTTCCTCCGTTAGTCGTGCGAACGACCCAGGAAGGATTTCCGCTAGAATCGCGGACCGCTCCGCCGCCGAAGAAAACGATGCTATTGTTGTTGGGGTCCACTTTAACGACGTTGTCGTACCAACACTGAAAATGGCAGATGTCGGGCGCGGCGGTTTGCGTCCAGGAACTCCCTCCATTCGTGGTAACGAAGACGCCGAGATTGGTTTCCGAGGCATTGCGGGAGTCGGCGATGGAGGCGTAGACCGTGTTTCCGGAGGTGTCGCTGGGGGCGATGCCCAGGTCAATGCGGCCGATGGTGGATTGCAGCGGCAGCGCTGTCGAGGTTAAGCGAGAGAAATGGACGGTGGAGCAAGTGGAACCGACGCTTGTGGCCTTGTAAATGCCGTTGCCATCCGGAGCGTTTGCGGAGCTGCCAAACGGATTGCCTAATGCGGCGTACGCCACCGTGGAAGATGCGAAACCGACAAAACTGGCCAACTGGTCCGGCAAGATGTTGGTCCAGGTACTGCCGCCATTATCGGAACAATAGACGCCTTCGGTGGTTCCTTGCGCGAACTGAGTCTGCGCGGCGACGAGAACCATCTGCGGGTTTGATGGGCTGACGGCTACGTAAGTAATGCGAGTGCCGCCGAGAGTGAAGAAACCAAACGGAGTAATGTCGTTATAGGGACCAATAAAGGGGCACGTGGAGCTTGCGACGGTGCATGTCTGGGTCCAGTGGAGCCCTCCGTCGGTGGATTTTAGGACGCCCGCCCCATAGTAAATATCGAAGGCAACGGATTCCGATTCGCCGGTGGCCGCATAGACAGTGGAATGATTCGACGGGGCAAACGCGATGGAGCCCATGGCCAACGATGCATTCTGATCGCCGACAGGCGTCCAAGTTGCTCCCGCGTCCGTGGAACGCCAAATGCCACCCATGGCGCCGCCAATGAGGACGGTGTCGCCGGTCGAGTCCGAAGGATCAACGGCAATGGTGGCGACGCGGCCGGTGACCGGAGAAAAGAAGCCGCCGGTTGTTGGTGTTGGGCCCATGGGGGTCCACGTAGAGGTGACAGCGCCGAGCGGTGAGGGGCTTGATTGCGGAGAAACTTCGGTGTAAGAGCCATCAGGACGCAGAGTTAGCTTTCCTTCCCGAAACATCATTTGCCGCATCTGCTGAAACGCTTTAAGGCGGGCACCCGACGGGATGTGGCCGCCGACGGAAGCACGCTGCTTGTAGAACCATTCCGCGCGCTTGCGAATGGCTTCTGGACCGTCGGCTTCGTTTGCAGGAGCTCCCGGGGTAGAAAGTTGTTGCTGTTCGTCAGGTTCGACCTGGGCAGGCTGCTTTTTGGAGGGCAGAGGTCTTCCGGTTGATTGCGCGCTGGACCGGTCAGGAGCCGCAGGCTTTTCCTGGGCAGCGACGGTGCTCAAGCAAACTAGGGAGATCGCGCAAGACAGCAAGAAAACGTAACGTGATACAGATTTAAGCAGTAGCATAGATTGGCCCACGTTGCGGAGGATTTGTCGAACCGTTGACTGACAACCGAACCTGTTTTGGACAACCACCCTCAAGTCAAAAAAGCGCCACTAGTCCAAACACCACCACCGGTCTAAAAACCACCACCTAGACTCGAAATGGCACGAGGCTAGAGGAAAGACGGCAGAGAGCGAACCGGGCGAATCCCTCCATTGGGAGTAGGGGTAAACACCTGAGCCTTGCCGTTGTTCCATTAGCCGTGTGTCGGCGCTTTGCGTGCGAAATTCAGCCCAAGCAAAGGCCGTTCTTTACGACTAACGTTCCGTTGAAATGGGTCGGGGACAACCACCACTCTGCGCCCTACCATAGCATAAGAGTGCGTAACTTCCCAGATACTTATAAGAGATATCTTATCGGAGGCTCGGCAGCTATTTTTTTGAGGCTGGAGCTATTGCCCGCGGACGGCAAACTTCAGCCTGCGCTCGGGGCAACCCCACCTTTTTTGTTTATGCTTCTTTGTTTGAACCCTCTGTGCAAAAAGTCTGCTGCGGAATTTACTCTTCGCCGCCGTCCAAGCCGTCGACGGGAGTGATGGTGCCGAAAAGGCCGTGCGATTCGCCTTGAATGCCTGCGGTGAAGAATAATGTGGTTGCTGGGCCGGATCCGTTTTTGGCGGGGTCGGAATCGCCGCCAAACGCGATCATCCAGAGTCCGTCAATGACCATGACGGAGTCATCGGGATTCTTGACGAAGTCAATGAACTTGCCGGTGAAGCCATTGAACGCGGCGATTTTGCCGCTGCCGAAATTGCCTACGAGGATGGAATTGCTTGTATTCGCCAAAATCACGTGGAGTCCATACGACGCCCCACGGTGAGTTCATCCATGGGCCGTAACCTGTCCTTCGCCAAAAGCGTCGCCGTAACAATGTTACAGCAGCCAAGCTTAGCGTCGGCGGGGGTTTTGGCGAACTACAGGTAAACAAAGGAAAAACGTAAGTGCTTCTGCCAGAAGATTGAGCCGCAAACGGAGCCAACTCGGGATGTTTCAACATTTCCTCGGATACATCTGGCAGGAAAACCGGCTCTTTCTGGTCCAGTGCTTGTGCTGCCGCACCAATCCGCGAAATCTTAGTGCCAATTCTGATGGTGGGAGCGTCCACTGCTCGATCAAATTCCAGAAGATGCAAAGTTTCTCGACCGCTGTCCAGAAGATATAGGTCGGCTCCATGGAGACGTAGGCTGCTGGACAAAACCTCGCGCAAACTATGGAGGACGGCTTTCACCGTCGGCTGCTCGACGAGGGCGGCGGACACATCGAGCAAGGCTCGATACCTACTATGGGCGGGCGCCACGCCTACATCATCTTCCGGCATGTGCATCAGACTAGCACCGACCGGTTCAATCGAGAACCATAACGAATTATGTCGGCCAGAAGAATTGAAGTTGACGAAAAACGCGCTTTCTGTAGAGGTGCCCCACGGTTAGAAGCGACATGGAAGGAAATTATATCCGTGGGGTCGCATTAAATCTTGTCCCCCATCTCCCCAAGCCCTGCTTTAGAAACCCCGTGCAACTGCTACAAAATACCGACGTTCCAAGAGTGTGAGCAATCTGATGGCTACCGAAAGGTCATGACGGATTCTGCTTCTTGTAATAGAATGAAAACAAGCGCGTTGCGCGTTCCCCGGTAGCTCAACGGTAGAGCATTCGGCTGTTAACCGAAGGGTTGCTAGTTCGAATCTAGCCCGGGGAGCCAAATCCTGTGAATTCAATTGCTTCTGAAATTGCATTCTCAAGATTTGCTTCCAGAAAATCATAGTGTCATGTAAAGCTGCAGGGCAAGGTGAAGTTTCTTTTTCCGCGGCAGCCCTGTCCAAATGAAATGCG
>QHZB01000415.1 GCA_003224525.1 Acidobacteriota bacterium
CTGACGCCGAGACGAGCGTCTCGACGGCCATCTCTGCCGAAATGCGCCGGCCTCCCATTAATCTCACGGGAAAAACCGCAATTGCCGATTTGCCGGCACTGCTTTCGCAGTGCCATCTGTTCATCGGCAACGATTCGGGCGCGATGCACGTCGCTGCCGCCGTTGGCCTGCCCGTCGTCGCGGTATTTGGTCCCACCGATCCGGAGGGAACTGCTCCGGTCACGCCTCGCTGCAGTATCGTTCAGCAAAAGGCTTACTGCAGCCCGTGTTTTCTCCGCCGCTGTCCGACCGATCACCGGTGCATGACCGCAATCACGGCCGACATGGTGGTGGCCGCGGCAAGACCCTGGCTGTCCTTGACCCAGGTGCAGCGTGCCTGAGCAATCTCCACTGCGCCCCGCCGTTTTCCTCGATCGCGACGGCACGATCGCTGAGGAGGTAGGCTACTTGAATCACGCCAGCCGTTTTCGCATGTTTCTCTTTGTTGCCGCTGCTATTCATCGGCTGAATGAGGCGGGCTTGCCTGTCATCGTCGTCACCAATCAATCGGGCGTCGGCCGCGGTTACTTCCCGGAATCGCTCGTGCACACCGTGAACGAATTGATGACGCAACAACTTGCAGAGAAGGGCGCGGCGATCGACGCGATCTATTATTGTCCGCACATCTCCGCCAAAAACTGTGGCTGCCGCAAGCCAAGAACCGGCATGCTGGACTGCGCAGCTCTGGAGCACGCTCTCGATTTGCGGCGCTCCTTCGTGGTTGGCGATCGCTATAGCGACATGGAACTCGCGCGAAACGCCGGTGCCCGAAGCGTCCTCGTGCGTACAGGCTACGGTGAAGGTGAACTCACCTGGCACGCGGCGAAGTGGCCCAAGCAGCCCGACTTCGTTGCAGAAGATCTCACGCAGGCGGCAGACTGGATCCTGAGGCAGCAAAAATGAAGCGTCCGCGCATGCAAGAGACGGCCTCAACGTCCGTCGATCTGCTCGCCCTCCGCGAGTGCGTCGAGCAGTTCACTACGAAAACGATCGTTCTCCTCGGTGATTTCGTCGCCGATGAATTCCAATATGGCGAAATCTCGCGTGTTTCGCGCGAGGCGCCGGTCCTGATCCTCAAGCATCGTGAGACTCAGCTTGTTCCCGGCGGCGGCGCCAACGCCGCCAACAACCTCGCGTCTCTCGGCGCCCGAGTCCTGCCCGTTACAGCGGTCGGCGATGATGCCGCGGGAGAGGCGCTGATCGCTCATTTCCGCCGCCAGCGAGTCAATGTTTCCGGCATTTTCCGCGTGAAAGGCTGGACTACTCCCACCAAGAGTCGCTTTCTCGCCGGCTGGGCGCACACCGTGGGGCAACAGGTTCTGCGCGTCGACTACGAACCGAAATCGCCCCTCCCTGACGCCGTTCGAAAGAAGCTCCGCCAGCGGCTTTCGGCAAACCTGCGCCACGCCCACGCGCTCGCTGTTTCCGACTACGGCTTTGGCATAGCCACTCCGGAGCTTGTGCAGCAGGCATCCGCGAAGGGCAAAAGTGCGCTGCACATCACGCTCGACGCGCGTTACCGGTTGCACCGTTATGCGAAGGCGGGCATCACCTCGGCCACGCCAAACGAAGCCGAGCTTGAGGCGGAGCATCACACGGCCATTGGTCAAAATACCGGTGAGCTCACGCGGGCAGGCCGCGCCACGCTTTCCGAGATGAAATTGCGATCGCTCCTGGTCACCCGGGGGCGGCACGGCGCGGCTCTTTTCGAACCAGGCGATAGACTCACACAGATCCCCGTTCATGGCAGCGATCAAGCCGTGGACGTCACCGGCGCAGGCGACACCGTTCTTGCCGCCTACACTCTGGCGCTCGCCTGCGGGGCATCTCCTCTCGAAGCCGCGCACATCGCCAACATCGCAGGCGGCCTGGTGGTCATGAAGCGCGGTACTGCTACCATTTCGCGTGAAGAACTTCTCGACGCCATCCGTGCCGAAGCATCCGGAGCCGTCTCCTAAGCTATGCGTGAAGCCTCTTCCAAAATCGTCGCGCGTGATGTGCTGCGCGAGAAACTCGCGGAACACAAGCGCCGCGGCCGGCGCATCGTCTTAGCCAACGGCTGTTTTGATACGCTGCATGTCGGGCATATTCGTTATCTCGAGGGTGCCCGGCGCGAAGGCGACGTTCTCGTTGTCGGCGTGAATGCCGATTCCAGCGTCTGCAATCTCAAAGGGCCCGGACGCCCCATCCTCGATGAAAACGCGCGTGCCCAGCTCGTTGCCGCGCTTCGCTCGGTGGATTACGTCGTGCTCTTCGCCGAACCTAACGTGGAAGCCCTACTGAAAGAATTGCGCCCGGATGTCCACGCCAAAGGCACTGACTACACTGCGGACACCGTGCCGGAGCATGCCGTCGCCGCACGGCTTGGCATCCGCGTGGCCATCGTGGGTGACCCCAAGGATCACTCCACGCGGGCGCTGCTCGAGTCTATTCGCAAGGCGCCGCATGCCTGACCAGCGCTTCCTGGTCGTTCGTCTTGGCTCTCTCGGAGATATCGTCCACACCTTTCCCGCCGTTGCTGCCTTGCGCGAATCGTTTCCGGAATCTGAAATCGTTTGGCTGACCCATCCCCGCTGGAAAGAGCTGGTCGAGAGCAGCGAATTGGCAGCGGATATCTGGGAGACGGAAACTCGCTTGTACCACTCCTCGCGCGAAATCATCGGACGAATCCGCAAAAAACATTTCAGGACCGCGATCGATTATCAAGGACTGTGGAAGTCTGCAGCGTTGCCGTTCTTCGGCGGCGTCTCGCGCAGGATCGGGTTTTCCTCGCAAACCATTCGCGAGTTCGGTGTCCCGATCCTCTACACCGATCGCGTCCGTTGCACCCAGACCCACATCGCCGATCAGAATGGAGAGCTGTCGCAGCGTGCGGGCGCTCGCAACGGCGTGGCGCCCGTCGCTCTTTCGGTTCCGTCGATTCAGGAAGTGTTTGTCTTGCAACTCTTGCGTGGCTTTGGCATTGAACGGTACATCGTATTAAGCCCCGCTGGCGGCTGGCGCTCGAAATGCTGGCCGCCAAATCGCTACGGCGCACTCTGCCAGAAAATCCATGGCGCACTCGGGCTGCGTTGCGTTCTGAATTATGGCCCAGGTGAGGATGACCTAATCTCTGCGGTCAAAGCGGCCAGTGGGGAAGCTGACCCCATCGCATACAATAGTTCACTCGGCCAACTCATGGCTCTTCTGCGCAATGCGGTCTGCATCGTGGGTGGCGATACGGGGCCGCTGCATCTGGCCGTCGCTCTTGGAACGCCTGCCGTCGCCATCTTTGGTCCGACGGACCCAGCGAGGAACGGTCCCTATCGCATGGGCGACCGCTCTACCAACGTTTCTCCCATCGACATCGTTCTCCGCAGTCCGCATGCGGTGACCACCTACAAACGAGGCGGCCAAGCTGCTCCATCCATTCTGGAAATTGACGTCGACACAGTTTTCGACGCCGTTCGCCGGCAGGTTGAGGTTCGCCGATGAGCGTGGCTGGTAATTTTTTTGTGCGCTGGCGCGTAAGGCTGGGTTATCCGCTCGCGATAGCGTTACTTTATTTTTCCCGGCCCACACCTCCCAGCATCTTGGTGGGCGCGCTGACGGGCATCATTGGTCTGGGAGTACGCGCGTACGCAGCCGGCTATCTACATAAGCAGGAAGTCCTCACCATCGCCGGCCCCTACGCTTACACCAGAAATCCGCTGTATCTCGGCAGCGCCATCCTGGCCCTTGGAGCCGGAATTGCAACCCGCTCGTGGATCTATGCCTTAATCCTTATTGTTTACTTCGCGGTTTTTTATTCCATCGTGATGCAGCGGGAAGCGAAGGAGCTCCAGCTGCGCCACGGTGCAACTTTCGAAGATTACGCACGCGCCGTCCCGCTTTTTATTCCGCGCTTGACCGCCGCGAAATTATCCACAGACTCGGCCGGGTCATTCTCTCTCTCCCAGTACAAGAAGAATCATGAATGGCAGGCCGCCGTCGGTTTCTTATTCCTTCTCTTGGTCTTGCTTGTGATCTGGCGCCTCCGCCTGAGCTGATGCTGCTGCGTTTGCCACACCTGGACATGTGACGAAGCAAGTGATCTCCAGCCGCGCGCCATCAACGAGAACCAGAACGCCTATGAATATGAAAAAAGAAGAAAGAAGAATATGAGACGCAGCATATCGTGCAACCGCGGGATGCCAGCCCAGGGCGATGCCGCAGGCAAATGCTGCGGCGATTGCTACCGCCGGTAGCCTCATGGCACTCTTCGCAACCTCACGAGGGTTTCGATGTGAAATGTCTGCGGGAACAGATCGAACAGATGCATTTCCGTGATTTCATAGCGGATGCCTGGCCCGGTGATTTCTTTCGGTTTCCGGGGTGAGCCCGTGAGCACCGCCAAATCGCGAGCCAGCGTGGATGGATCGCAGGATAGAAACACAATCTCTTTGGCTCTGAGTTCGGCGAGCTTCTCTGCTGCTTCCGCGCCCAATCCTGCTCTTGGCGGATCCAGGACTACAAAGTCCGGTTTATCTTCGGTTTTTTTCAGATACTCTTCCGCATGTTCGTTGTGCGATACGATCGTTACACCTGCGATCTCCGCATTGGCGTACAGATCTCGTGTCGCGGCGAGGTTGGCATCCACGCTCACAACTTTCTCGAACGTCTTTGCCAGCGGCAACGTGAAAAATCCGACCCCAGAATACAGATCCAGTGCCAGCTCACCATGCGCGTTGGCCGTCACGGTCTTCTGCAAATCCTCGATCAGGAAGCGGTTTACCTGAAAGAACGAAAGATGGCTGACCCGGTATTTGTATCCGCCGGCTTCATGCGTTAAATAACCCGGTCCCGTCAATTCAAAGCGGTTCTTCTTTTGGTCCAGCAGCAGCAAACTTTCGATTTGCGGCAAGACGTCCCGGAAAGCAGATGCCAGTTCCGCCGCTGGTTTGGGGAATTTCTCAAACGCCACATTCAGCGCAATCTTTTCGTCCGGCGAATCCGCAAAGGCTTCGATCTCCTGGATACCCTCCGGCAACTTCGCTGAGCGCGCCATTTCCTGGAGCTGCGCGAAGGTGTGGGCGAGTCGCGGTGAGAGCACCGGACACTCATCGATCGGCACGATCACCGAACTCTCCGGCAGAAAGTATCCTAGCGCCCGAGGCATCCCGCTGCGCACCGCCCATTGCGCGCGGTTTCGATAGCCATACGGTTCGGCTGAATGTTCCACGATCGCGCCATCCCACGTGATTCCGCCGAGCCGCGAAAGCGTTTCACGCAATATGTTTTTCTTAAGCCTCAACTGTTCCGTTGCCGGGATGTGCTGGTAGTGGCAGCCGCCGCATTTCTGAAAATGAGCGCACTTTGCTTTTCCACGCTCTTTCGCGGGCGAAGTGACCTCCAGCAGTTCGGCCCAGATCAATTTCTTCTTTTTCGATGTCGCATTCGCCCGCACTTCCTCCCCGGGCAGAACATAAGGCACGAAAACGGTATTACCATCGGCGTGCGCCAAACCGTCACCACCGTAAATGAGCTTCTCAATCGATAATCTTAACTCATCAGCCATAATATTTGTCCGGGGTTAAGAAAAATCGCCCTTGTAGATTGGAACCCGAACCGCTCTGTCTTGTTTCCGGATGGCGAGCCAGTTTGCTGGCTCACGCTAAGACAAATAGAAAAGACTCAGGCGCGGGATTCCAAACT
>QHZB01000246.1 GCA_003224525.1 Acidobacteriota bacterium
CTCCCGCTGCTTGCGGTTGGGATAGAGCCGATACTTAAATGTTCTTTGCATTCTTTTTTAACCACGCATCCACGGCTGCTCGGATGCACCACCCCACAGAGGGATGACGCTCCTTAGCAAACTTCTCTAAGCCTTGGAGTTGCTCAGCTCTCAGTCGGATGCTCAAAATCAGCATTCTCATGTATGACCCTATACTACACAACGATACGGGTGTCAACAGCAAAGTGCCACTCGCTTACCTCCCTCCTGAAGGAGGAGGATTGCGCTCGGGCGCGGTTCAACGGCCCGCTGGTGCAACTTCCGCTGTCTTTCGCGGATATTTCTTGGCGATGTAGTTGTCGACGAGCGCTTGAAACGCAACGGCCAGCTCATCATAGGTTCCTTCGAGCGTGACGTCTTTTTTGCCGTCGATGTAGACCGGGCAGCGCGGCGCTTCGCCCGTACCCGGCAAGCTGATGCCGATGTTCGCGGCCTTCGATTCGCCCGGTCCGTTCACGATACAGCCCATCACCGCCAGAGTCATTTCCTCGACGCCCTCATATTGCGTTTTCCATATGGGCAGCATGTCCCGGATGTAGCCCTGAACGCTTTCCGCCAGCTCCTGAAACGTGGTGCTGGTAGTGCGGCCGCAGCCGGGGCACGCCGTCACGCTGGGCGCAAACGAGCGCAGCCCCAGCGCCTGCAGCAGTTCGCAGGCGGCGTAAACTTCTTCGCGGCGGTCGCCGCCTGGTTTGGGCGTAAGCGAAATGCGAATGGTATCGCCGATGCCTTCATAGAGAAGCACGCCCAGCGATGCCGCCGACCAGATCTGCCCCTTCATGCCCATCCCGGCTTCGGTGAGACCCAGGTGCAAAGGCTGTCCGGTCTTCGCGGAAAGGTCGCGGTAAACAGTGATGAGATCGCGCGGCCGCGAAGTCTTGCAGGAAATAATGATCTGGTCGTGCCGCAGCCCGGACTCCAGCGCCAGTTCCGTCGATTGCAGCGCGGAAAGCACCATGCAATCGTTGATGATCTCTTCGGACTCCTTGCCGAGATTCTTGTCCGTGTTTTCCTGCATTTTGCGCATCACCAGCTCTTGATTCAGCGAGCCGCCATTCACGCCGATTCGAACGGGCTTGCCGTTGTCGCGCGCAATTTTGCAGATGGTGGAGAATTGCTCGTCGCGCCGCTGCCCTGCGCCCACGTTGCCCGGATTGATGCGGTATTTATCCAGCGCCACGGCGCACTCGGGATACTTCGTCAGCAGCACGTGCCCGTTGTAATGAAAGTCGCCGATGATGGGGGCAGCACATCCCGCATCGAGCATCCGCTTCTTTATCTCCGGCACCGCCGCCGCCGCCTCTGGCACATTCACCGTCCAGCGCACAATCTCCGAGCCCGCCTCAGCCAGCTCCAAAGTCTGCTTCAGTGTCGTTTGGATGTCGGCCGTGTCCGTGTTCGTCATGGACTGCACGACGATGGGGGCGCCTCCGCCCACGCGCACGTGTCCCACCTTCACCCCATAAGTCCTTCGCCGCGGATGGCGGCTCGCGGCAGCGTCAAATCCTTCAAGCTGTGTAAGCATTCCCGTTAATTCTATCGTGGTTTGCCCCTTCCGCGAAATCGAGTATACCCGCGGTCGATGAGGAGCCCGTCGCCCTTCGGATCCAATGTGGGCTTCAGGCGCGGCGTAAATCAGAGCTCATCGGCGGGCCGGAGCTCGCCTCGCTCCGCATGCCAGACAGTTGTCGCCATCCTTGTTTCTCGAAATTGATTTCTGGTAAGCCTTACCGTTCGGCGGCTTTAGAAACTTGTGCGTGCTAGGGCGGGAGTGTCTTTCGCCGGCTTCTCCAGGTCGACGGCCACGTGAGCGAGTCTTTCCAATTCACTCCTCAGTTCGATCCAATACGCGGAGCCGATGGTCGCCACGAATCGAGCGTGCGCTGCGCGCCAGGCGGGCAGACTCCGCGCGAGCGTGCGCTTTCCCTTGGCCGTAATCGTCAAAAAACGCTGGCGCATGGCGGCGCGGTTCGAAATGGCGACGAGCCCCTCTTTCTCTAAGAGCCGCAGACTCCTCGTCAGTGTCGTGCTGTCGATGACGAGCACGTCCGCGAGGGCCCCCATGGAAACGAGCTGGTTCTTCGCGATACCCACCAAAATGGCGAACTGCGTCGAGCGGATACCCGTTTCCTCGAGCGCCATGTCGTACAAACTCGTGACCGCGCGCGCCGTCCTTCGAAAGTTGAACGAAGCGCAGTAGCCCGTTCCGTTTAGGTCCAGCGAGGAGGATTTCCTTTTCATTTTCGGCATCTCAGCTTGACTTGTATATACATCTTAAGATATAACTGACCTCAACGGGATGTCAAGCGACGTCATCGAGGGCCCGGTCGGGGGCCATTCCGCGAGTGGAATAAATCGAATGTTGAATCGGTCTAAAGTTGTGAACGAAGGTGACTTCTATGAGTACACCACTGCTTCCCACGCGCTCGCCGGAACAACCCGAAGCTTTGCATAACGCCACAATCGCTCCCACACGTTACGTCTGTTTTGGCGCGTTTCACCTGGACTTAAAAAAAGAAGATCTCTTCAAGGACGGCACGCGCGTAAAGCTGCAAGGCAAGGTCTATCAGGCCCTCCTGGCCCTCCTTCAAAAACCGGGCGAAATCGTGAAGAGCGAAGAGCTGCGCATGCAGCTCTGGCCGTCGGACACGCACGTCAACTACGATGCCAACGTGAACACCACGGTGAACAAGCTCCGGCAGGTTCTCGGCGATTCACCGGATCAGCCCGCTTTCGTGGACACCATTCCGCGCAAGGGCTACAGCTTTGTCGGCAAAGTGACATACGTTGACCACCCGGTTGCGCCCCAGGCGCCGCGGCCGGAAGAACTCTCGCCCCGCACAACAGATGTGGTGCGCGCGGAAGGCAGCGCGTCGTTTTTTCGCACGGCCATCCTTTCCAAATGGTTTACCGCGGCAGTGGTCGTTCTGGTGATCGCCAGCATGTTGTTCGGCGCGGCACTGGTGTTGTACGCCCACCGTTGATTCCAGCCAGGCCTCCTGATAAATCTCAGAGCGAGCCGGCCGCCATCAGAGAGAGCCACGGAGGCCCAGGGCGTCGGCGTGTTCCCGCAGAGCGGCGATGCAGAAGGCGATGTGCTCTTCCAGCGGAACGCCGAGTTCCTCGGCGCCTTTGCGCACGTCCTCGCGCGACACGCCCTTGGCGAAGAGTTTGTCTTTCAAGCGGCGCTTCACGGAGTCCACTTCCAGATCCAAAATACTTTTCGACGGACGCACGTACGCGCAAGCGGTCAGGAAGCCGGCGAGCTCGTCGCAGGCGAAGAGCGTGTGCTCCAGCGCGGATTGGCGCGGCACGTTGCAATAATCCGCGTGCGAGAGGATCGCGCGAACGATCTCCTCGGAGTAGCCCATTTCGCGCAAAATCTTTGCGCCTTCGGAGGGATGCCCCATTTCGGCGGAGTGCTCCTGATTGGGCCAGCGCTCGTAGTCGAAATCGTGCAGCAGCGCGGCGAGGCCCCAGGCCTCTTCATCGGCGCCGGACTTGCACGCATAAGCGCGCACACATGCTTCGACCGCGAGCATGTGTTTGCGCAAGCTCTCCGAAGCGGTGTACTCGCACAGCAGTTTCCAGGCGTCGTAGCGTGTCGGCATGCGGCTCTCCCAGTGTAGTGGCCGGTCTTCAGACCGGTTCTTTGGCTCTCCAGGCGTAGAGGCGGGCGGAATTCATCCCGACCCGCTCGGGAGCCCGGCTCTTCGGTTCTTCTGCCCCTAGAGGGGCACGATACACCTGTCCCGACCTTGTCGGGATCGTGCCCTCTCCTCGACTCTCCCTCAAAATGAGCACGTAGTGTAGCGTGAGAGGCAGGTAGTAATGAAGTAGCGAAATGGAGGGAGCATGGAGCAATACACTTTCGTGCGGCTGCATGCGCGTGAGGGGGAAGAGAGTGCGTTGGAGGAGGCGCTGCGTGAGGTGACCGGACCAACGCGGGAGGAGGGGGGCTGCCTGAGTTTTCACACGTTCCGATCGATGCGGGACCGTCGGCTCTTCTACATTCATTCGCGGTGGGTAGACGAAGCGGCATTCCAAGAGCACGCTCAATTGCCACATACGGTGCGATTCCTCAAACGCGTGGATGCGCTGCTCGATCAGCCGCGCGATGTTACGCGGACAGAGATGATTGGCTGAGCTCCACTCCCTGTAGTGGCGGGTCTGCAGACCCGCGCTTTTAATCTTTTCGTTCTGGCAGTCGGGTGCCCCTCACGCCGCTTTTGCGTGTAGGATTCTTGTGAAAGGATCTTCGTCCTGCGAGTCATTTTCCAACCCGGCCAACTCGTGCGTGTGAACCTAGCCGGTCTGCAGGCCGAGGGCGTGATGTTCCAGGCCGCGGTCACCGACGCTGTTGGCCACATTGTGAAGCAGACTTCGGAACAGCCACCCAAGTACCTCGTCAAGCTTCTGTTCTCCTTCCGCGGCGTTACCGAAGTCGAAGTCCCCGCCGACCGCATCCACGCGGACAAGAAAATGGAATAGGAAAAAGAGAAAATCCACACTCATGCTGCGCATGAATGGGGCACGCCGGGTTGCTAGGGAAGTTGTGGGGAACTGCCTACCAGGTTGGCTGGCAGAGATAGGCGCGAAGGCGTTGGCACGAAGCGCAGGTACACCTCAACGGCGAGGGCGTTGTGGATCCAGCAGAGCCACGCGATGGCGGGGTAAGCGACCGAAAAAAGCCAATGGAACGCGAAAATAAGAGGCAGGTACATGTGCAGAGTGATGGCGGCGGTGAAGGCGAAGCATCGTTGCCGGATGGCCCGGTGATGTGCCCGTGGCCGGTCGGTGAAATCGTTGCGCGGTTGGCCGCGAGCGCATTGTCGAGTCGACTTCGAACTTCCAAACCGGCGAGAATACTAACAGGCAGTGGAACCGGCATCTGTCCATTTTTGCCACTCTCGAAACAAAGGGACCGCAGGTCGTCTGCCAGAGCCTTGAGCGCGTCCGGAAGATCAATTCCTTGCGCTATGGGGAAGAGGAAAGGAGTCTGTGCTCCTGAAGGGCTGGATGTAGTGGTGTCGCTATGGGGGAAGAGCGTTCAGATGCCGGGCGTTTGGAAAAACAGGCAGCAGGGGAGTGCACCACAAGCGGTGTGGTGTTTGGGGAGAGACTACACAAGGACTCGCGGAAATGGCGGGGCGGAGAGAGACAACTGCCCGAAAGGACAGGCGAAAGCAGGGCGTAACACGGCGAAACACGGAGAGAAAAAATAAAAAATAGTTCAAAAATGCTCTTGACAGAACAATGACGGCAGCACGATACTCCTCGTGCGCCAGCAACTGCCTTCCCAGCGAACGTTCCAGCGTTCCTCCCTTATCCGCACGCCGGAAAAACAGTCAACAAGGAGTACCGGTGTCCGTACAATTAGAAAAAGAGATGAGCTCGCTAGAAATGGATCGCGAAGTCATTCGCTGCAAGACATGTGGTCTTGTTCAATACCGGACGCGCACCGGGAATTGCCGCCGCTGCGTGCGCGCATTGCCTCAGCGCTTGGAGTTCCTGATTCCTCCACCGGCACCTCCGGAGGAAGTAGCCACTGAACCAACGCCAGAGAAGCTCGTCAACCAGGAGACGGTCGAGAATATCGGCCAGCGCATTCGCCAATTGCGCGAATCGCGCGCGATGACCCAGAGCCAACTGCAGTCGCGCTCGAAGGTCTCGCGCTCCTACCTCTCGCGCATCGAAAGCGGTCAGATGACGCCGAGCCTCGGCACGCTGGAGAAGATTTCCGAGGCGCTCAACGTCGGCTTGAACCGTTTCTTTATCCCGGAATCCGACGGCGAAGCGTTGCTGGAAGATCCGTTCATCCAGGGATTGCGTCCGTTCCTGCGGCAACTGGACTGGGAACAATGGCAGTCCATCCTGAAGAGGCTGCAGGCCATCAGCGACCACGTTCACACGGTGCCCATCAATCTCCGCCCTATCGGTAATCCGGCGCGGCTGCCCGCGTCGGCGAATGGCAATGGCAACGGCCACATCGGCACAGGTCATTCGAATGGGCTTGTGCTAACGCATGCCCATGGTAATCCCCAGGGCTATCCGCTGCGGCGTCCGGGCGGGCCGGTTTTTCAGCGGCCGCTGGCGCGATAAGTTTCTCCAGAACACAAAAAGACGCGGCGTTCCGACTTAGTCGAGACGCCGCGTTTTTTCATTTGCAGCAAAATGCAGTGGAGGGCCTTATATCCCCGGCCTAAACCGCCGAGGCTTTGCGGCCCAATTGGTAAGAGAGGAGCAGGTTCGGCGATGCTCGCGGCTGTCGGCAAGGCGAAGAAAGCTTTGGCGCCGTGGTTTTGCCCGCGGCCGACGAGAGGACGACTACTCGCGGATAACGGAAACCTTGGCGTCAGGAACTTCCAGCCGCATCAAGCGGTGACTGGCGTCGAGCAAGAGAAGAATCTCGAGGTCGGAGGTGGTGACTTTCAGGCCTTCGTAGGTCTTGCCGTCGGTACTGGCGGATCCGGTGGATTGCACGGTGATCGTGCCGGGCGTCAATTCCTGGGGGATGATCACCGGAAAAGTTTGCACGCCGCGCTTGGACCAGTCATAGATGCGCGCGAGGACGGCGTACTGATGGTAGAGATTGTTGTCCAGAACGGCGATGAGCGGGGAATTGAATGTGAGGTCCTGTTGGAAGGGGCGGGCGCCTTGCATCTCCAGCGTGATACTGGCCACGCCGTTGGCGAACAGGACGTGGGCGCCGTTCGTTTTTTCCGCCTGGGAGCTCCAGTCATAACTGATAGGCGCGCCATCACCCTGCAGCGTCAGTGAACCGGAGACTTTGCTGGCGGCCCCCTCGGGCGGCGTGATTTCCGCGGTGCCTTTGGCGAGCCAGCCGCCGCCGGACGGAGCGATTTCAAATTCCTCGTGGCCGACGGTTTGTCCCGCCAGTTTGATGGTGAGCTTGCCCTTATCCTGAGCGAAGACAACCGGACCGGACGATTCCGCAGCCTTTTTCTGGGCCGCGAGAGACAACGCGGCACACACCGCGATTCCAAGTGCCAGTGCAAGCGATACGGTTCTGAATTTCACGGTGCTTGTTACCCCCGTGTCCATTCTCTCTCAGGGAAGGGGTTTCTCAACCACCAGATGCGCGGGGTTTCCACCGGACGCAACAATCGCGCGGCGCAGAATTTCCGCGACAACCTGGGTGGGTTCGCCGGAGCTGTCCACGCGGTAATCGGCAAGTTGATAGGAAGGGAGGCGCTGGGTGTACAGCGCGCTAAAGCTGGCTTCGTCACGGAAGAGCGGCCGGCCGGTCATGGTCATGCATCGGGAAAGCAGAACTTCGATGGGCGAGTCCAGCCACAAAACCGGAACGCCGGCAGCGCGTAGAAAATCGGGGCAACCGGGCTGCGCGTAGGTGCCCCCGCCAAGAGCGAGAACGGTGCTTTCTTTCAGCTCGGCGGCGCGGCCGAGAGCAGCGCGGAGCTGATCCGCTTCGATCTGGCGGAAAGCCAGTTCACCGAGGCGTTCGAAGATTTGAGGAATCGGGAGGCCGGCAGACGCTTCGATGCGGTCATCGAGATCGACAAAGCGCCAGGCGAGTTGGCGAGCGAGAAGCGTACCAATGGTGGTTTTGCCGGAACCCATAAAACCGGCAAGGCAGAGAATCGAGACGCGGGGTTGCGGCCCGCGCAAAGGAGGTGTAGTGGTCACGCGATCGCGGCGCGAAAAACTAGTCGCGCTTCAGAATGCGAATTGTACCACTGTAGGAGGACAGTTCGACTTTCGCGAGGCCCTGTCCGACGGTGCCGAAGAGCCCTTTGGTGAACTTCGATGCCAAGTGTTTGACGCCGTGGGAATCCGGCTTCAGGTATGCGGCTGCTTGATTGTCGACCGTGCCGAAGGCGGTTTGCGCCTTCAGGTCAAAAGAATCGTTGCCCGAGAACCGAACTTCAACGAGGCCCTTGCCGCTCTTCATGGTATAGAGGCCGGTGCGGACAAAATCCCCATCAAAGAGAATATTTCCTGAAGTGGTGAAGAGACTGACGTTGGTAAGCGCCGGCTGCAGAACCTGCGCGCCACCGCTAATGGACTTGAAATCCAGTTTTCCGGCGCACTGCGTGCAGATAAGCGAGCCTTCGGTGGTCCGGACAATAATGTAGCCGGACACTTCCTTCAGGTGCACATCGCCGGCGACGCTCTCCAGGGTCATGTCGCCCATCACCTGCTCGACGTAAATGAGTCCCGTCTCCGTCTTGAGCTGCAATTCCGTTTCTTCGGGCACGGTAAGCTGCAGACTGGCTTCCAGCTCCCGGGACTGCGCCGAGGCGTCCAGAATGTTGGCGGTGACGTCGATGCGGTCACCGGCTTGCTCCATCTCAAAACCAATCTTGTCGGAAGTCTGGCTGGCGAGGACGTCCACTTCCTTGTTTTTCCAGGACTTCACTTCGATGCGGCCATTGGCGACGTTGTGGATTACAACCACCGGTCGGTTGTTGACCGCGAAATGCTTCTCGAGATGCTGCGCTGCAGCCGCGGCGGGCAGGCTCGAGCACAGAAAAGCCGCGGCGCCGAGTACCGGCAGCAAGCTGCGTTTCACATCCAACCGCAAAGAGGCCAACTCCAGCATTCCAGTTCCCATGTTAGTGGACACTCCCTCCGCGATCCATCATCGCGGACAGTAATTCGGCTTTTTGCTGATAGGCGTTGTACAAATATTCACGCGCCAGTTCGTCCTGCGGGGCAGCGTGCACGCGGCGCTCACAGTCGGCAATAAAATCATCGACTTGCTGGAGGTTCTGCCGGAAAGAGGTGTCCACCGCAGAAGTACTGGCAAGCTGCATGTTGGCAACCTGCATGTTTCTGAGATCGATTTCCTGCTCATTCAACACTTGGGCAGTTTGGGCGAAGGGAATTTGCCAAACGGGCCCGGAAACATTCGCATTAGTTTCCAAGCGGACATCCGGAGTTTGCCGCAATAGCAGGACCCCAGCAGCGACGATCAGCAGGCCCACAGCTGCAGTCGCCAGAGCGCGGCTACGAAACAGCTCGTTGAAGCCAAGCCACCAGGACGAGCGCTCGCCGTGAGCAGAAACGACGGGCGTCTTGATAATTCCTTCGAGTTCAAGTTGAGCCTGGATGGAAAACCACACGCGAGCGGGTGGTGCGACTTCGGCGAGCAATTCCTTCGCGACAGAAACAATGGCCGCGAGATCGCCAACAAATTCCTGGCAACGGCTGCAAGCGGCCACGTGCGCCCTTGCTGCTTCCGGCAGCGGCGCCAGACCTTCCTGCTCCACTACGATTTCCACGTCCTTACACAACATGATCCTGCACTCCGCGGGAGCTGGCGCTGGATGCCTGCCCGTTCGACTTCTCTCAAATCGTTTCGGCGCGCAAATCCCCGATGTTCTGCCGTGAAGTCGCTCACACACCCTGAATTGCACTCATTGTAACTCAATCATCATGCGCCGTATGGGTTTTTGCCGCATGGCGCTCTTGCCGTGCCTGCTGGCGTACCTCTTCCTGGAGCAGGTCCCGGAGCCGAGTACGCGCTTTGTGCAATTGCGACTTCGAATTTCCCACCGAACATCCCATGATGTCCGCGATCTCATTGTGCTCGTAACCCTGGACGTCATGAAGCACAAACACCGTCCGGTAGCCCGGCGGCAACTTTTCAACCGAACGTTCCAGATTGACCCGGTCCACGGCACCGCTCAAGCGCAAATCCGGCGCGCCGATGTCTTTCCTGGGGCCGCCCGTTTCATCGTCGGGATCCGTCGTTTCTTCGAGCGAAGCCACCGGGAGCGACTTCTTGCGCAGCCGCATCAGCACCACATTGACCGTCATCCGGTGCAACCAAGTCGAAAAGGCCGACTCTCCGCGGAAGGTCCCAATCTTGCGGAAAAGCTGCAGAAAAGCTTCCTGCATAAGGTCTTCCGCATCGGCTGGGTTATTCACCATGCGCAAGCACAAGGCGTAGACGCGGCGGCCATGCAAGTGGTACAGAAACTCAAAAGCCGCAGCATCCCCGGCCTGGGCCAGGCGGATGGCCTCTGCTTCAGTCACCGGTTTGGTGGACTGCCGAGAGGTCGACGCATCGGGATCGCTTGGTCGGTTTCTGGCCAACGGTCCAATAGCGGCGCATCCACCACTTCGGATGCGCCGAATACCTCCTTGAGTTGTCCTGGCACAAGCCCGCATGCCTTAAACAGACACCCCCGAAGGGGCGCTTATTCCCCGAGTAAGTTTCCCGGGAGCCCTGCGGGCCAGCAGGCTCGATGATTCTCCCGCGATCGCGGTCATTCGTCTATGGCGGATCACAACCTGGCGGGAAGGGAGGTGGGCTTCCTGGAGCTGAGATTGCTCGCGAACGGCATTTTGGAAAGCAACAAGCTGGCTCTCGGGCAGGGCAATCAAGAAAGACTTGAAGACGACAATGGCCTCTCTCAGGCAGGTATTCAAATCGTAGTGGTCCCTGTCCACCTCAGCCCACATTCTCTTGGGATTCAAAGAGGTTCCTTCGGCGAGGTCATCGGCGGCAAGGCGAAACTGCTTCCCAAGATCCTCGACCATTTCCTGCAAAGTGCTGACTTTATGAAGGAATTGCAGCCTTCCGGAAAACAGCACGTGGCTGAGCAGGCTGCTCATGCGCGCCGACCGCTGGCCTCTTTGTCCCTGAAAATTCGCGGGATCGAGAGGCGCAGCGTTGGGCATGATTCCATAATGCTTGGCGGACCTCCTTGTGGAAAACCTGTGTTTTTTCATCAGGTAACCACGCGCCAATCGTCTCTGACACACCTACCGCGGGCTAGGGGGCGGTTGCAGTCTGTCACGCCGGTCTCCGTTGTAAAGAGGAGCGGGAGTGTAGCAAAAAAAACGTGGCAAAGGTGTAGGTATTTGTCCACCAAGCAGCGAGTGTTGGCTCTAGTGTCGCCAAGGCAAGAATATCGGTAGTGGCGTCAAATGACACCACTACCAGAATATTTACCAGAATATCCCATTTCTTGCTCAATCCACGCGCGCGCCGCTATACTTCGGGGGCCATTGCCTTCGAAAGGATTTTCGACTTGCAATTCGAGCCGCGCGACCAACTTGAACAGCGCCAGAAGAAACTTGCACAGATCCAGGCGCTGGGGCACGATCCATATCCCCGGGAATTTCGCTGGACGGATACACCCGCCGCTCTGGTAGACAAATACACTCAGACCCCTGGCGTGGAATTGGAGGCGACCAAGAGCGAGGTGCGGGTCGCTGGCCGCATCGTGTCCCTCCGGCTGATGGGGAAAGCGGGTTTTGCACACTTGCAAGGGGCGGGCAAGCGCATTCAGATCTATATAAAGAAAGACGTTGTCGGCGAACAGGGATTCCAGCTGTTTCATCTGCTGGACTTGGGAGATTCGATTGGCGTGCGCGGGCACCTGTTTCGAACCAAGACCAATGAGTTGTCCATTTGGGTCGAGGAGATTTTCTTTCTTTCGAAAGCGCTGCTGCCGTTGCCGGAAAAGTGGCATGGCCTGACGGACGTCGAGCTGCGCTATCGCCAGCGGTATCTAGATCTGATCGCCAATGAAAAGTCACGCGAGGTGTTCGTGACAAGGGCGCGAATCATCCAGGAATTGCGCCGGTTCTTTGATGCGCGAGGGTACATCGAAGTCGAAACACCGATGATGCATCCCATCGCCGGGGGCGCCGCCGCGCGGCCGTTCACAACGCACCACAACACGCTGGACATTGATTTGTACCTGCGCGTCGCGCCGGAGCTGTATCTAAAGAGATTGACGGTCGGGGGATTCGACCGCGTGTTCGAGATCAACCGTAATTTCCGCAATGAAGGTATTTCCACGCAGCACAATCCCGAATTCACCATGCTGGAATTCTACGAGGCCTACAGTAATTATCGCGATTTGATGGACATGAACGAACAGCTGTTCGCGCTGCTGGCAAAGAACATTACCGGCTCAACCACGGTGAACTACGGCGGCGCCGAGCTTGATTTTTCGAAGATGCAACGGCTCTCCATGCGCGAGGCGATCGTCAAGTATTGGCCGCCGACAGCGGGTGAGGCGCCTACATCCGAAAAATTAGCCTCGCCGGGCGGCGCTCAGGAAGCCACCAATCGCTATAACCTGTGGGCGAAGGGCGCCGGTGCGCCTTACGCGGCGGCCAAAGGGACGTTGACGAATGGCGAATGGACCGGACTCCTTTTCGAAACCATGGCCGAAGATAAACTTGTCCAGCCTACGATCCTTTACGACTTTCCGACGGAAATCTCACCGCTTTCGAAACAAAAGCCCGAGGATCCATCACTGACGGAACGATTCGAAATATACGTTGCAGGAATGGAAGTGGCGAACGGCTTCTCCGAGTTGAACGACCCTGCCGAGCAGGAGCGGCGCTTTCTTGCACAGATGGCCCAAGGGGGGGAAGAAGTCCCGAAGCAGCTCGACGTGGATTATATTCGCGCTCTGTGCCACGGCATGCCCCCGACGGCCGGCGAAGGCATTGGCATCGACCGCCTGACCATGCTGCTGACGGATTCGCCCTCGATCCGTGACGTCATCCTTTTTCCCTTGCTGCGCCGGGAAGGCGGCGGCGAATCATCTTCCGAAGCGCACGGCGCCTAACGTATTCTTCCAACCAGCATGCGATTCGAATGGTTCGTGGCGCAGCGATACCTGCGGTCGCCGTACCGGCCGGCGGTCCTGCGGCTGGTCACGCTCTTTTCCATGATCGGCGTGGCGGCGGGCGTGGCGACGCTGGTGATCGCACTCTCCATGAACACGGGTTTCCGCGAGACGCTGCAAGACCGATTGCTCGGCGTGACAGCCCATGTCTCTCTGACGCGACCAGGCACCGGCGGAATCAAGAACTACGAGGAAATGGCCACGAAGCTCGCCGCCGCAACCGGCACACGTTCCGTGACGCCGGCGGTCTACCAGACGGTGCTGCTTTCCTTCGGTGGGCAAGCGCGAGGCGTGGTCACGAAAGGCATCGACCCCCAGCGGGAGCGGAAAAGCGATGAAGCGCTGCAACGCATCGCCGCCGGAAGCCTGGACTTTTCTCCGGACGCGGACGGCATTGACGCGCTGCTCATTGGAAAACAGCTTGCGGAAGAATGGAAGATCTCTCCGGGCGACTACGTGACGCTGACAAGTCCGCAGGGACGATTGACGCCCTACGGATTGATGCCGCGGACACGACGGTTTCGGGTTGCCGGTGTTTTCGATTCCGGCTTTTACGACTACGACGAGAACTGGTGCTTCATGGCGCTGGCGGCAGCGCAGGGGCTTTCCGGTGCGGGTGACGTCGTCAACGTACTGGAGTTCCGGCTGAAGCAGCCGGAACGCGCGGGCGAAATTGCGGAACGGGTCCGGCAAGCGGCGGGACCGGGGTTTTCAGCGACGACATGGATGGAAGAAAATCGCGCGCTGTTCCGGGCGCTGCGACTGGAAAAGCTGGTCACGGCGATCTTCATCGGCCTGATTACTTTCGTCGCCGGTCTCAACATCCTG
The DNA here is from genome assembly GCA_003224525.1 of Acidobacteriota bacterium. Taxonomy (GTDB): domain Bacteria; phylum Acidobacteriota; class Terriglobia; order Acidiferrales; family UBA7541; genus Acidiferrum. The sequence continues at coordinate 13,509 of QHZB01000246.1, forward strand.
GTGGTTCTTTCCATGACGGTCATCGACAAAGCGCGCGACATCGCCGTGCTGCGGTCCATGGGCGCGCGCCGCGAGCAGATTCGCACGATTTTTCTTTGGCAGGGAATCAGCATCGGAGCCACGGGCACGCTTATCGGCCTGTTCATGGGCTACACGTTCTCGTTTGTGGCCGGTAGCTACCATCTGATTCCGCTCGATCCGCAGGTGTACGCCGTACCTTATGTGCCTTTTCATTCGAATATTTTCGATGGCGTGTGGATCACCACCGTGGCCATGGGAATCTCCATGGCGGCGACGATTTTGCCGGCTCGCGCTGCCGTGCGGCTCCTGCCGGTGGAAATCCTCCGGTATGAATGAAGTCCGGCACGCCGGAATGGTATTCCGGAGTCCATTTGGCGCGTTGGCGCGAGATTTGCTCCTAGTAGGGCGGAGAGGCAGGTGGGTGAGACCGGGGCGCATCGCTCGACCCTCGGTCGGGGCAAATACCCGCCGCAAGCTGTTGAAAACAGAAAGATTATCGTTGTTTCAGTTTGACAGAAAATTGCCCTCTTTTCGGCAGGCAATGGATTGGCGAAAATAGGAAACACTTTGGGTTAATTGAAACACAAGTTGCACGCACTCACGACGGCACGGGGATTGCAGCGGAAGCATCTAAAGGAAGGAACAGGAAGGGCACGAAAAGACGCCAAAAGGACTTAGAGCAGAGTGATTCAGCAGGCACAATTCGCGAACGGGGTGGCGCCAGAGGATCCGCGCAACGCGGTAGTTGTGCTGGAATCGCGCGGCCTGAAGAAAACCTATGGCCGCGGGGAGAAAAGCATCTGCGTTCTGGCGGACGCGAACTTGACCTTGCGGCAGGGAGAGATGGTGGCGATCGTCGCGCCGTCCGGAGCCGGCAAAAGTACTTTGCTGCACTTGCTGGCCGCGCTAGACACGCCAACGAGCGGTACAGTATACTTCGCAAAGAAAGCCATTGAATCGATTAATGACGCGGCGCTGGCGGAGTTTCGGAATCGTGCCATCGGATTTTTGTGGCAACGCCACCAATTGCTGCCGGATTTTACGGCTGCGGAAAACGTAGCCATGCCGCTGCTGGTGCGCGGCGAAGGTTTTGCTTCGGCGCTGGGGATGGCGCGGAAGTGGCTCGCGGAGGTTGGCTTGGAAAATCGGGCCGATCACCGCGCAGGGGAACTCTCCGGAGGGGAACAGCAGCGCGTCGCGATCGCCCGGGCGCTCGTCACTGGGCCGAGCGTGCTGCTGGCAGATGAACCTACGGGAGATCTGGACGAGCAGAATGCTTGGGCGGTGTTCGAGTTGCTGGAAAGGCTGCACCGCACGCACAAGTTGACGTCGCTGATTGCGACGCACAACATGGCGCTCGCCGCGCGGTGTGACCGGATACTTGCGCTGGAACATGGCGTTCTGCGAGCTCGCGAGACAGCGGCCTCCGCGAGCGGGACCCCCGGGGGAGAAGCGAGCTAACGTGTTCGAACGTTATACAGAGAAAGCGCGACGCGTCATATTTTTTGCGAGGTACGAAGCCAGCCAGTATGGCAGTCCGTACATCGAGACGGAGCATCTGCTGCTCGGGTTGATGCGCGAGGACAAAGCGCTGGCCAACCGTTTCCTGCGCCAGCAAGGCTCGATCGAATCGATACGCAAAGAGATCGAAGCCCGCATCACCATCCGCGAGCGCATCTCCACTTCCGTCGAAGTGCCGCTCAGCGCGGAGTGCAAGCGCATCCTAAACATGGCGGCGGAAGAAGCGGAGCGCCTGGGCCACAAGCACGTCGGCACCGAGCATTTGCTCCTCGGCATCCTGCGCGAAGAAAAGTGCTTCGGCGCGGAAATCCTGATGGAGCGCGGGCTGCGTCTGTCCACGCTGCGGGAAGAGCTGGCGCGCACGTCCGGCGAAAAAACAGCGGCGACGCGGCCGAAAGAAACTTCTCTGCTCGCGGAATTCAGCCGCGACCTCACGCAAGCGGCTTCGGAAGGTTCGCTGGATCCACTCGTCGGGCGGGAAAACGAAGTCGAGCGCGTCATTCAAATTCTGTGCCGCCGCACCAAGAACAATCCGGTTTTGATCGGCGAGCCCGGCGTGGGCAAGACCGCCATCGTCGAAGGCCTCGCGCAACGCATCTCCGATGGCGATGTTCCGCCGTTCCTCGCGGATAAGCGCATCCTTTCACTCGATCTTTCTCTGATCGTGGCGGGCACGAAGTACCGCGGCCAGTTCGAAGAGCGCCTGAAGACCATCATGAAGGAACTGATGGAGAGCCAAAACTCCATCGTGTTCATCGACGAGCTGCACACCCTCGTGGGCGCCGGTTCCGCGGAAGGCTCGCTCGACGCCGCCAACATTTTGAAGCCCGCACTCTCACGCGGAGAGATCCAGTGCATTGGCGCCACGACGCCGGGCGAATACCGCAAGTCGGTGGAGAAAGATCGCTCGCTGGAGCGCCGCTTCCAGTCCGTGAAAGTTCCCGCGCCGGATGAAGAACAGGCCGTGCAAGTGATCCAGGGCGTTCGCGAGCGCTACGAAAAATTCCACGCCGTCAGCTACACCGACGAAGCACTCCGTTATTCCGTCTATCTTTCGAACCGCTACATCCCCGACCGTTTTCTTCCGGACAAAGCCATCGACCTGATCGACGAAGCCGGCGCGCGCGTAAAATTGCGCCAGGCCACCGTTCCCGAGGAAGTCGGCGAAGTGCAGAAGCGCGTGAAATTCATCACCCACCGCATGGAAACGGCCATCGCCAATCACGAATTCGAAAAGGCGCGTTTCTATTCCGAGGAAGAACGCAAGGAAAAAGAAAACCTGCGCGGGCTGCGCGAACGATTCAAACTGGACGACGCCTCGACGGGCATCGTGACCCGCGAAGACATTGAAGAAGTAGTGTCACGCTGGACGGGCATCGGGGTCACTTCCATCAAGGAAGACGAACAGCAAAAACTTCTGCGCATCGAGCCGGAACTGCACAAGCGCGTCATCAGCCAGGACAAGGCCATCACTGCGCTGGCTCGCGCCATTCGCCGCAGCCGCGCGGGTCTCAAGTCGCCGCTGCGTCCGGTGGGCTGCTTCTTCTTCCTAGGGCCGACCGGCGTCGGCAAGACGGAAGTCGCACGGCGGCTGGCGGAGTTTTTGTTTGGTTCGGAGAAATCGCTGGTTCGCTTCGACATGTCGGAGTTCATGGAGAAGCACTCCGTCTCGAAGCTGATCGGCGCGCCTCCAGGGTACGTGGGCTACGAAGAAGGCGGGCAGTTGACGGAACGCGTCCGCCGGACGCCTTACTCGGTCATCCTGCTGGATGAAATCGAGAAGGCGCATCCGGACGTCTTTAATATATTGTTGCAGGTGTTTGAAGACGGCCAGTTGACCGACGGGCTCGGCAATACCGTGGATTTCCGGAACACCATCATCATCATGACGTCCAATCTTGGCGCGCGTCATTTGCAAAAGCGCACGGCGATGGGCTTCCAGTCCGGCGCGGATGAAGCCGGGCAGAAGAGCATGGAAGATATGGTGATGAACGAAGTAAAGCGGGCGTTCAATCCGGAGTTTTTGAACCGGCTGGACGAAGTGATTATTTTCAATCCACTCGGCGACGAAGATCTGCTCCGCATCATCGATTTGCTGGTGGGCCAGCTGAACGACACGCTGATTCACCGGCAGGTGCAGATCGTAGTATCGCCGGAAGCACGGCAGTGGATACTCGAGAAAACGTGCGCGGACCGCAGTTATGGGGCACGTCCGCTCCGCCGGGCTTTGCAGAAGTATGTAGAAGACCCGCTCTCCGAGGCGCTGATCCAGGGTGGAATTCAAAGGCCGGCGACTCTCCAGATTTACGTCGCAGGGGAAGGCCTGTCGTTCCGTCCCGTCGGTGAGGCAACCCCGGTCGTCCACTAACGAATCTGACACAACGCACGGGTGATCCCGACCGGGTTCGGGATTAACGCACGGCCGGCCCACACCGGGTCCGGCGGGAGAAAAACAACTTGAGTTTGGGGGCGCGGCCTTGACGACCTCATCGGCCGCTCGAAGAAGAGTTTGTTTGCCGTGTGGTTTTTTTGCGGCTCGCGTGACGTTGACGATCGCCCTGGTGTTTCTTTTTGCGGTCGCGTCACCCGCAGCAACGCGGGAAAATCCCCGCGCGGACGCATCCTCATCTGCAAGCTCCTATCTCTTCTCCGCTTCCTTTGATTACGCAACTGGCAAAGACGTTATAGAGGACCGTTCCGCGGCGGGTCCGCAGGCCGCCGCGCAGCAACAGCAATCTGTGATCGAACGTATCGATTTCATCGGCAACCGCCGCGTGCGCAGCGACACCCTGAAAGCACGCATCTTCAGCCGCGAAGGCGATGTCTACAATGAAGAGACGTTGCGCCGCGATTTTCAGGCGTTGTGGAACACGCAATTCTTTGAGGACGTAAAGCTCCGCGTGGAAGACTCTCCCAATCGCGCGGACGGCAAAATCATCATCTTTGAAGTGAAGGAACGCCCGCAGATCCGCCGCATCCGCTACGACGGCATCCACTCCGTTTCCGAATCGGACATTCTCGACCGGTTCAAAGAACGCAAGGTCGGTCTCAGCGTCGAAAGCCAGTTCGATCCCACGAAAATCAAGAAAGCGGAAGTGGTCTTGAAGGAATTGCTGGGCGAGCATGGCCGCCAGTTCGCGAAAGTCACTCCGCAGTACGAGCGCATCGCTTCCAGCAACGCCGTCATTCTCGTTTTCAAGATCGAGGAGGGCCCGAAGGTCAAGGTCGGCAAAATCAAATTCACCGGAAACCACGCTTTCAGCGACCGTAAGTTGATCCGCGCCATGCGCCACGACCGGCCCTACTCGATTCCTCTCTACTTTTGGTATATCCCCGTGCTCACGAAGACCTACGACCGCCAAAAGTTGAGCGAGGACCTGGAAGTCGGCGTTCGCGGCTTATATCGCGACAACGGCTATTTCAAGGTTTCCGTCGGGGAGCCCATTCTCGAAAACATCGACACCGAAGGTTATCGGCTGGGCGTTCCGCTGGTCGCCGGGCACAGCCACGGCAAGGCCGTCAATATCACCATCCCCATCGAAGAAGGCGAGCGCT
>QHZB01000416.1 GCA_003224525.1 Acidobacteriota bacterium
CGCAATCGGATTCCAGAGATAAATCTGCCGTGGCGTATCCGCTGCGGCCTCCGGCACGCGAAATCTCCCCCGTTGTGGTGGCGAGTTCCTTATCCGTGCGTGCCGTCAGAAACACCGCGGCGCCTTCTTTCGCAAAAAGATGCGCAATGGCGCGGCCAATTCCCCTGCCTGAACCAGTGATGAGTGCGACCTGATCTTTGAGCAGCATAAGGACACTGAGAATAGAAGGTAGGAAGCGCCGAGGCAAGCAGGCCAGCCATGGTGGTCCCCAGCCTGCTCCCAACGCGCTAGCCAAAAACTGTACCGCAGTTCACCTGCAATTCCCCAGGCGCGAAGCTAGTAAGGCCTTACAGTTTTCTCCTAGGCCGTGTTTCAGGTATTTTTCTGCTAGGCCGTATTTTATGTATTCGCTAGACTGGTTCAATCTGCCCCGGCGTCTCGTTCCCTGCTTAGCCCAGCCGCTGAGTTCAATATCGAGGGTAATGCTAATGCGGCGAATCGCCGTCTCATGCTCAATCATAGTCGTTCTCATGGCGTTCTCTTTCGCGGGGTGTGGCGGCAACCCCATCACCGGTTCCGTAAATGGCAGCGGGGCGGGTGGCCCCTATGCAGGCGTGGACGTCCTCACCTATCACTACGACAACCAGCGCGCTGGCCAGAATCTGAATGAAACAGCGCTGACTCCGGCGAACGTGAATTCCACGAAATTCGGAAAGCTTGGCGAATTCCCCGTGGATGGCAGGGTGGATGCCCAGCCTCTCTATCTTTCCCAAGTGACCATCAGCGGGCAAAAGAAGAATGTTCTTTACCTCGCTACGGAACACGATTCCGTCTACGCCTTCGACGCCGACTCCGTCAGTGGCGGGACCGCTTCGTCCTTGTGGAAGACGTCAACCCTCGGCAACAGCGAAACGCCGAGCGATCCGGTGGGAGGATGTGCCCAGGTCTCGCCGGAAATTGGCATCACCGCGACGCCGGTGATTGACCGCACGCGCAATGCCATCTACCTCGTGGCAATGTCGAAGAGCACCACTGGAACCTATTTCCAGCGCTTGCACGCGCTCGATTTAACTACGGGCAAGGAGCTCTTCGGGGGCCCGCAGACGATCACGGCAACCTATCCCGGAACGGGCGACAACAGCTCCGGCGGAAACGTCGTCTTTGATCCGAAACAATATAAAGAGAGGCCCGGCCTGCTGGAGATCAACGGAAAGATATACACCACCTGGTCCTCTCACTGCGACCATCGCCCTTACACCTCATGGGTCATGGCCTTCAGCGCGGACAACCTTGCCCAAACGAGCGTTTTGAATCTGGTACCAAACGGGAGCGAAGGCGGAATTTGGATGTCGGGTTCCGCTCCTGCCGCCGATTCGTCGGGGAACATCTTTTTCCTGGAGGGCAACGGCGATTTTGACACCACTCTGAACGCTCAGGGGTTCCCATCCAACGCAGATTGCGGAAATTGTTTTGTGAAGATTTCCACCGCTGCGGGACTCAAACTGGTGGATTATTTTGCTCCGCACAATACCGTTTCTGAATCAAGCGCCGACCTGGATCTCGGCTCTGGCGGCGCGATTCTCCTGCCGGACGCTCAAGACGCGGCCGGCGTGACGAAGCACCTGTCCGTCGGCGCCGGTAAAGACACCGTCATTTACGTTGCGGACCGCGACAACATGGGCAAGTTCAACCTAAACTCGGACCAGATCTATCAGGAAATCTCAGGCCAGCTCGGCGGGCAGGTCTTTTCCATGCCCGCCTATTTCAATGGCACGGTTTACTTTGGCGCCGTGGGCGACGCTCTGAAGGCCTTCCCAATGACGAGCGCGAAACTCGCGAGCGCTCCTTCGTCACAATCCACGCATCGTTTCGGATATCCCGGGACGACGCCGAGCGTCTCCGCAAACGGCACAACCAACGGAATCGTCTGGGCCATCGAAAATAGCGGCGCCATCCTTTTTGCCTATGATGCCACCGATCTCACCAAGGAACTCTACGATTCCGATCAGGCCGCAAATGGCCGCGACCACTTCAGCGGCAATGGAAAATTCATCACCCCGGTGATCGTGAACGGAAAAGTTTACGTGGGCACACCAAACAGCGTCGCCGTCTTCGGTTTGCTGCCTTAGCTGTTTGGCCTTGCCTGCTCGTGCGAGTATGGGATTTAGCTATGCGTGTCTGTGACAGGTGAGGTCCTTCGCTCCGAACGACATTCCTTGGCGTAGCGCACTCGAACAGAGTCAGCCCGGCGAAAGTGGATCGACCCTACCCGTTGGTCTTCAACTTCCCGAGCAGGTGGTGGACGAATTCATTGATCTCGTCCTGATTGAAGGTATCGCGGTGCACCGGCTTTTGACCGGTCGCGCGATACGCCAGCCGCTTCGTCGATTGCTTCAGAAAGTCAAAGACCACCGTGCCTTCGCGGAAGCGAATATTTTCGTAGCTGACTTCCGGCGGCCCCCAGCCCCAGGATTCCCAGCATCCATAAGGGCCGCAAACGACGCCGGGGTATCCGCCCGGGTACACACGTTGCACGGTAACGTCGTGCCGCCGTACCGCGACGTGATAGTCCACGAGAAAATCCGCAGCTTGCGGGTCGCTGACTTGCCGCAATCCCTTGGACGACAGGGTCTGCTCGATTGCCGCGCGGATGCGCTGGCGAACAATTTCGTTGTTGGCGCCCGGTTCGCGCGCGACGGTTTCTCCGCGCGAGATCACGTCCCGCGATACAACCGGACGCCGGCCCGCGTCCTTGGGTGGCGCGACAGGCTTCCAGGCCCAGGTGCTTCCCTTGGATATGGGGATATTCGAATCGCGAATCACGGTGACGCGGTCGTCGCAACCAGCGAGCAGCAGTCCAAGAATCAAAACCGAAGCCGCCAGAAGCGGCGATTTTCCAATGCTATTCATCCGATACTTCATCAGCGCGTCCTCCAAGCGGACACCGTCCCTGCTATATCGAACCCTGAATTGCTCGAAGAGTTGCGGTGGTCAAGGGATGCACGTGAGCCGGTAAAAAAGGGGAAGGAATCAATTTCGTGCGGCTGAAGTTGCCCAGCGCGGCATCAGGCGCGTGGAGCATCCCAATCCGAGGGCGGAAAAACGACCGGCCAGAACTTGGGGTTCGGTTGATCGAACTCGAACGCCACGGAGAAATATTCCGGTGACGTATCTTCCACGCGAATGACCCGGCAGTTTTGCTCCACACTTTTCTGCGGGTTTACGAGAAGCATAGGCTGGCCGACGTGCATCTCCATCTTCATCTTCAGCAGGCCGCCATGAGCGTTGACGACCAGCGTCAGCGCTTCTTCTTGACGTGATTTGCGCTGGACGTCTTCCGCGATCACTGTGACCTTCATCTGCAGCATCACGCGCTCGCTGCGCCGGCGGTTTATGGGATTGTCGGGCGTAGCCACGATCCTCCTTCAAATCGGATTGTATGCCGGCTGAATTTTACCCTAGTTGATGATGTTGGAGTGCTGCCGAATGGCGAGCCGTTGCGCAAGAGGTAGGGCATCACGCCGGCCCGCGCGGCTCTAGCGCTTGCGGGAACTCAGTATCGCTTCCAGGCGAGCTTTCACCGCCGGCCACTCGGAATCGATAATGCTGAAATAAACCGTATGCCGGATGCGCCCGCTCGCCGTAATCATGTGCTTCCGGAAGGTGCCTTCTTCCCGAGCGCCGATGCGCAGGATCGCCGCGCGCGAGCGCTCGTTCAGCGAGTCTGTCTTCAACTCCACGCGCATGCAGCCCAGCGCTTCGAAAGCATGCCTCAGCAGCAGATACTTCGCTTCCGTATTCACGGCCGAGCGCTGCCACTCGCGCGCTACCCACGTCCAGCCAATCTCCACGCGATGATGCGTACGGTCGATATTGCCGTAACGCGTGCTCCCGATCGGACGCCCCGTGGCCTTCTCAAGAATGGCAAACGGCAATGACACGCCCCGTTCTTGTTCCTGGAGCGCAGTCCCGATGTACGCCGCCATTTCATCCACCGTTCGAACCGGCACGGGAATCCAGCGCCACAACTCCTCGTCCAGACCGGCCTCGGCCAGTCCCGCCAGATGCGCCTTCGTGAGCGGCTCCAGCCGCACGTGCTCGCCTTCGAGCATCACCGGTGAGACGGCCATCTCCGTTGCCATGATGGGCGAATCTTACGGCTGAACGCATTGGTTCAGCGAGCGCCAATTTGGATATGGACAGAAAACTTTTCTGAATGTGCGGAACTACCGGAGGAACGATGTGCCGCTACGCGTAGTAGGAAGCCAGCATGGATCTTCCTATTACCGGGAGGTATTCGCCGTATCTGCAGATCTGCGAGAACTTCACCACCAGGGAATCATCAAGCCAGCCGTACCCAGCCTCTCTGTTGAGAGTTTCCAAGGCCTCCTCTGAGGAAAGCGCATCCCGGTAAGGGCGGTCGGTGATGAGCGCATCGTAGATGTCTGCGATTTGGAGGATCCGCGCCATCAGCGGGATTTCATATGCGCACAGGCCATCAGGATATCCACTCCCGTCCATTCGCTCATGGTGATGCCGGATCACCGGCAGGATGCGTCGCAGCGACTTCAGCGGGGCACAGATGCTCTCCCCAATGGCGGGATGTTGCCTGACGATCTCGGTCTCTTCCGCGTTCAGCGCGGCGGGCTTGAGAATAATCTCATCCGGCACGGCCACTTTTCCGACATCGTGAAGCAAGCATGCGATCCGCAACTCCTGCAATTCTTCTTCCGGCAAACCCACACTGCTGCCGAGCTGCACGGCGTACTTTGCTATCCGGTCGGAGTGCCCGTTCATGAGCGGATGTCTCGCTTCGATGCTGCGGGCCAGCGAAAGCACCACGGCCTTCGCCTGTTCATCGATATACGTCTTGAGCCGCAAGAGCGACTGCACGCGGCTTAACGCTTCGAGGAGCGAACTGCAAGTTCCCCAGAAGTCGGCAGCGCCTGCTTCCTGTCCACGCGCGACATCTGCTGGCTGCGGCGAAGACTTGATCAACACAATGGGGAGCTCGTGATTGAGCGGGTTTCCCTTCATACGGCGACAGACGTCGAAGGCATCGACATCCGGCGGAGCGTCATACAGCAGAACCAGATCAGGCTGAAGTTCAAGACACTCCCGCAGAGCAGATTCCCCGTCCTCTGCAGTAAATACTTCGTAGTTATGACTCTGTAGAAATAATTTCCAGGAATCGCGGCTCGCCGAAGCAACATCCACAAGCAAAATGGCTGAGTTCATGAGGCCCTCGTTATTCCCCTGCGCGTTAGCTCTGGGGTCTTGCGAAGGATTGGACTTGCTCCCGATCTCCAATCCCTGCCTTCGGAGGATTCTGCCTCCGCTTCCTGGGGACGAGCAGGAACGAAATGGCTCGGCAGGGTTAGGTAATGCTTATGGAATGCCAAAATGGGTGCCCCATAAGTGATTAAGGATTCTGGTCTTGCGGCTTGGCTGGCAGGTGGGTGTGCCAGCCGCTAGAGATTATATTCATAGTACCTGCTAAGTTTACCTAATCCCGGGCGTCCTCCCTGCCTCCTTTCGATCCCTCTTCGCCATGTGCAGAGAAACCTCACGTAAATTCAGGAAAAAAAGCGACTGGATAAGTCGGCGGTAGCTCTTGGCTTCCTCCATCATGCTGAACCTGAAAACAAGTGGCACACCCGGAATTAGGTGAAAGGGAATTCTTGGGAAACGGGATGCGGGCGAGGCGCGCCGTGAGGTATGATAGAGTCTTCAGAAATCAACGATTTAGGACAAAAATGCCGACTGCAGCAAATGGAAAAGTATTGCTGAGGGTAAGGCCGCGGGGCTTCTGCGCGGGCGTAGTGCGCGCCGTGGATATCGTCGAGCTCGCGCTGGAAGCGTACGGTGCGCCGGTCTATGTCCATCACGAGATCGTCCATAACACTTACGTGGTCGAGCAGCTACGCCGGCGCGGGGCGATCTTTGTAGAAGCCATCGAGGAAGTGCCGCATGGTGCCGTCCTGGTTTTCAGCGCCCACGGC
>QHZB01000417.1 GCA_003224525.1 Acidobacteriota bacterium
ATATTCGGTTATCGGAGTGGCGAGGGACGCACAAGTCTCGCACCTCGGCGATGTCCACACGACGTATGTCTATTTTCCTGCTGGGCCGCAAGACAATCTTCGCGTTTACATGCTGGTTCGCTATGCGGGTAACTTCCCCGCGACCGCGAAAGGCATTCGCAATGTAGTGCAGTCGCTCGACGCCGACCTGCCCGTCGACGTGACCAAACTCGAGGATTACCTCGAAGTTTGGCGTCAGCCCTCGCGCATTGTGGCCGCGCTCTCGGGAGCACTTGGCGCCCTCGCGCTTCTGCTCGCTTCGATCGGCGTATATGGAGTGGTGTCTTACAGTGTGAGCCGACGCGTGCACGAGATCGGCGTCCGCATGGCGCTCGGCGCTGACGGCGGCGAAATCATGAACCTTGTCTTGCGGCAAGCCATGCGCCCCGTCCTGGTTGGCGGGCTCGTTGGCGTAGCCGGATGTGCCGCGGTGTCTTGGGTGCTTTCCAGCATGCTTTTCGGTCTTAGCGCGCATGACCCGATGGCATTCGTCATTGTCCCGTTATTGCTGCTGATTTTGGCCCTAGTCGCGAGCTACCTCCCGGCACGTCGCGCGACGCGCGTCGATCCTATGGTGGCGCTGCGGTATGAATAGGAGAGATCGGATATGCGACCGGAGCATTGGCTGTTCACGATTCCACTGCGGCTGCGGTCATTGTTTCGCTGGACGCGGGCGGACCAGGAATTGGACGAAGAATTGCGCGATCACCTCGACCGAAAAACCGAGGAATACGTCGGGCAAGTGATGACGCGAGAAGAGGCGCACCGCCGCGCGAGAATCGACCTGGGCGGTATCGAGCAAACCAAAGAGAAATGCCGGGACGCCCGACGTGTAAATTGGATTCAAGACTTCGTACAGGATTTGGACTTTGGTCTGCGCACCCTGCGCAAATCTCCGGGGTTCACTGCCGTGGTTGTTGTGACCTTGGCGCTCGGTATTGGAGCGAACACGGCGATCTTTAGTCTCATTAACGCACTGCGCATGCGAACTCTTCCAGTCCAGAAGCCGGATGAGCTGGTCCTCATCAGTCCCGCCAACGATCGTAATGGGTCTTTGGGCTTCTCCTATCCTCTGTACGAAGCCATCCGGGATGATAATCGAACACTCGCCGGAGTCTTTGTCAGGGCTGGCGGCGCTATGAATGTGAGCGTGGACGGGCAGGCCGAGCTTGCGCCGAACGGTGGGGAGTATGTTTCGGGCAGCTATTTTTCTACGTTAGGCGTCGAGCCTATCGCTGGCCGAACCTTCACGGCCGCGGAGGATAAAGTCCCAGGCCAGAATCCGGTAGCCGTGATCAGCTACGGCTACTGGAAGCGCCGTTTTGCACTGAGTCCGTCCGCCGTGGGCAAGACCGCCTACTTGAACGGGCTTCCATTCACCATTATCGGCGCGACTCTCCCACGATTCTCTGGGATCGAGGTTGGCCGTTCGCCCGATGTCACAGTTCCCATGATGATGTATCCACAGCTCAACCCCGGGAGCACGGAACTGAGCAACCCCGGCTCTTGGTGGCTCGATGCAATGGCACGTCTGAAACCCGGCATCAGTGCAGCGCAAGCAACCGCTGATTTGTCTGCGGTCTTTGAGCACTATGTAGAAGCGCGCGGCCTCCCGACGGGCCTGCGGACGGAGGGCTTAAAAATCAAGCTCGAACCGGGCGCCTGGGGCCTTTCCCCTCGCAGCAAAACGGCCCGCTTCGCGATACTACTCATGACCTTAGTTGGGCTGGTTCTGCTGATCGCTTGCACCAATGTGACGAACTTGCTTCTCGCAAGAAGTGCGGCGCGGCAAAAGGAAATCGCCGTGCGGCTTTCCATCGGAGCGGGACGAAGCAGGTTGATTCGGCAGCTGATTACCGAGAGTCTCTTGCTTGCACTGCTCGGGGGCGCGGCGGGCTTTCTTTTAGCGTCCTGGGGAACCCAAGGTCTATTGAAACTCGCGCCAGAAGAAGTCTCTCTGGACCTCGCGCCCTACGCGCGAGTTTTTGTGTTCGCTGCGGGAATTTCATTCCTGGCCGGCGTGCTCTTCGGTCTGACTCCTGCCGTCCGCGCTACGCGGATCAGCCTTGTTCAAGGGCTTCAAGGTGGAGTGCGACAAGGGCAAACACAATCGAGTCCAAATCGCCTGCGCAACGGGCTGGTGGTTTCGCAAGTGATGCTGTCCATTGTGCTGCTTTTCGTGGCGGGACTATTCACTCACAGTCTCCAGGAACTTCTCAGTGTGGACCTTGGCTTTCGGCCAGAGCACGTCCTGGTGCTCTCCGTGGATCCCACGCTCATTGGGTACCAAGGGTCGCGTCTCGTTGGCCTCTACAAAGATTTGCTTCAGCACGCGCGCGCGATACCTGGAGTGATGGCGGCGAGCCTGTCTCGCAATGGATTAGTGACTCGCGGGGTCTGGTATAACAGCGTCAGCGTGCCGGGATATGTGCCTGGGCCCGGCGAAGTCATGGGAAGCACTTTCAACCCGGTCGGTGCAAGCTTTTTCCAAACGGCCGGCATTCCTATTCTGCTGGGGCGAGATTTCAGCGAGCAAGATAATGAGACGGTACCGAAAGTGGCGATCGTCAATGAAACGTTTGCGCACGACTTTTTCGGTGAACAGAATGGCGTGCAGAAGGCCCTCGGCCAGACCATTGGTCTTGGTGTAGATCAAAACCTGGGACAGTTTCAGATCGTGGGAATAGTCAAGGATTCCAAGCAAAGGCGCTTAGACGAGCCACCGGTTCGCGTTGTTTACTTCCCGTTTTTGCAATCCGAGTTACCGCCGTCTCTGATAGGCCATATGACCCTGGAGGTGCGCACCGCAAGTGAGCCTGCTAGCATGACGAACGCCATTCGCCTGGAGTTGCTGGCGGTCGAAAAGAACCTGCCCATCTACGGCGTAAAGACCTTAACGCAGCAAGTGCACGAAAGTTTGGAAGGGGAACGCATGTTTGCCTGGCTTACTTCGCTATTCGGCCTGCTCGCGCTCTTGCTAGCCTCGGTGGGACTTTACGGCGTTATTGCTTATTCCACAGTGCGGCGAACAGCGGAAATTGGTGTTCGGATGGCGCTCGGCGCGCATCGCCGCGACGTGATGGCTATGGTCCTCAGGGAAGCCCTACGTTTAACGGCAATCGGCGTGGTCATCGGTCTAGCTTTAGCGCCTGCGGTAGGACGCGCCGTTTCCAGCATGTTGTATGGTGTCAACTCCACCGATCCGCTCACCATTCTAGGCGCCAGTCTCCTGATGTTCGTTCCGGCGGCGTTGGCCGGCTTTCTTCCGGCGCGGCGTGCGTCGAAGGTGGATCCGATGGTGGCGCTGAGGTACGAGTAGAGGGAGGGCCGGAGAATGCGACCGGAGCATTGGTTGTTCACGATTCCACTGCGGCTGCGGTCGTTGTTTCGCTGGGCGCAGACGGACCAGGAATTGGACGACGAGCTGCGCGAGCACCTCGAACGAAAAACCGAGGAATACGTGGCGCAAGGGATGACGCCGGAAGAGGCGCGCCGCCGCGCCCGAATCGACCTGGGCGGTATCGAGCAGACGAAAGAGAAATGCCGCGACGAACGCCGCGTGAATTGGATTCAGGATTTCGTTCAGGATTTGCGCTTCGGCGTGCGTCTGCTACGCAAGTCTCCCGGTTTTACCGTCGTTGCCGTCCTGACTCTCTCGCTCGGCATCGGAGCCAACACTGCGATATTTACGCTCCTCGACGCGTCTCTGTGGAGGCCGCTGGCGGTCAGCGATCCTAAGGAAATCTTTCACGTAATGCGCGCCTCTTCGCAAGGCGACTTTGCCGGCGAATTTAGCTATTCCTATCCGATCTTTCAGCAATTCAGCAAAACAGCCTCTCCCTGGGGCGAGGTCTTCGCAACTGAGGTTGTCGGACCACGAAAATTTGGACTCAAGGGAGTTTCTGATGAGCGCGTGGCGGGAGAGGCCGTCTCGGGTAATTTCTTTTCTGTTCTAAACGTGGGCCCAATTGTGGGGCGAGTCCTCGAACCGCAAGACGATAACGTACTTGGAGGAAATCACGTTGCAGTCTTGAGTTATGCCTTCTGGAAACGCCGTTTCCAATCCGATGCATCGGTTCTCGGTCGGAGAATTCTTTATGAAGAGACGCCCTATACGGTCGTTGGCATCGCCCGGCCCGGATTCACCGGAATCGAACCAGAGGTCTCAGTAGACGTATGGGTGCCGGCCACCCCATCCGCGAACCCGAACTTCAATTGGCTGCGCCTCCTTGTCCGGCTGCGTGATGGAGTTGACCCAGGGCGGGCTCAGGCCATGTTCGAGACTGCATTCCGCACGCACGTTGGTGACGTGCTCTTACCCAGTGCTTCGCCGCGCTTCAAAGAGATGCTCGAAGCCCAGCATGTTACTGTTCGTCCCGCCGCCTCGGGCCTCGCGACCACAGGGCGCAAATATGAAAAACCACTCCTTGTTTTGTTTGCCGTGGTCGCCGTCGTACTTCTGATTTCCTGCGCGAACATCGCCAATTTAATATTGGCGCGCAACGCCGCCCGTCACCATGAGATCGTCGTTCGTCTAGCTCTCGGCGCCAGCCGTGCGCGGGTTGCGTGGCAACTGTTCACAGAGAATTTGACCCTGTCGCTCTCAGGCGCCTTTGTTGGCTTACTTCTGTCGGTTTGGGGCACGCGCGTACTAGTCTCCCTGCTTCCTTCGTCGCCGCTGCCAATGGCGTTTAATCTCCAGCCGGATTTTGTCGTATTTGGCTTTTCAACCGGCGTTGCCGTCGCGACCGCGATACTGTTCGGACTTGGCCCGGCACTACGCGCTTCTAGAGAAAAGCTTGAGATGAGCTTGCACGCCGGGCAGCGCGTAATTGGGTCGGCCTGGAGCGGAAGGCTTCTCCTCGCTGGTCAGCTCGCACTCTCCTTACCTTTGTTGGTCGGTGCAGGGCTGTTTGTTGAAACCCTGCATAATCTCAAAAGCAGCGACCTTGGCTTCAACGCCGAACACGTCATGACGTTTGACCTCTCTTACCCCAAAGGAACTTCCGACGACCGCCTTCATCAAGCATGTGCAGAAATAAAACAGCGTTTGGAATCGCATCCGGGTGTGGTAGTTGCAAGTTACGGGTCAAGCGTGTACGGGGACGGAAGCTGGTCGGGGAGTGTTGATGTAATTGGGAATCCATCGCCCGGAAAAGATAATGACGTGGGGTTGATATCGGCTGGACCCGGCTTCTTTGAAGCCATCGGCTTGGGACTTTTGCAGGGCCGCTATCTAAGCTCCCAAGATCAACCCGAGAAGCCTCCTGTAGCTGTGGTCAACGAGAGCTTCGCTCGCCACTACTTTGGTTCCAATTCCGCGATTGGCCAGCACATCAAAGTTGAACCGCAAATCATTCGCGAAATTGTCGGTGTGGTTCGTGATGCCAAGCACTATGGAGTTCGCGAGAGGGTATGGCGCATGGTGTATTTGCCGGCCCGGCAAGGTGACAGCTTTTTCGTTCGCTCGACTCTCAATACGCGGTTGCTGAGCGGCGCCATACGGGCAGACGTAGCGGCAAGTGACAAAGTTCTGCAAATCGAGGAACTCCGGCCTTTGGAGACAGTCGTAAACGACATGATTTCCCAGGAGCGTTTGACCGCGTTGTTATCGTCAGCCTTCGGGCTGTTGGCTTGCCTAATTGCAGCGATTGGACTCTACGGAGTTGTTGCCTATAGCGTCTCGCGCCGAACGAATGAGTTCGGCATTCGCATGGCTCTGGGGGCTCAGCGAGGCGATATCCGAAGCCTGGTGCTCCGTCAAACACTCGCCGTAATCCTCTGCGGCGTTGCAATCGGCATCGGGGGCGCTCTTGTAGTAGTCCGC
>QHZB01000418.1 GCA_003224525.1 Acidobacteriota bacterium
CCTCGATGACAAAATCCGATTCCCTTTTCAGGCCAAGTGCATCGCTCCCAAAGTCGTCTCGCCGCTCAGGAAGGGGGAAACCGTCGAAGTCCAGGGCATGGCACCTGAAGACGCCTGCTCCGCCGACATGCTAGTGCTGATCCGCTGGCACGACCGGACCATGGCAGTTCCCTTGTCACAGCTGGTTGCCATTGATCCCGACCAATCCGCTGCCGAGGCTATTGGCGACTGGCATTACTGGGTGGCGCAGGGCTACTGCTTCTGAACCACGCCGTCCCGGCTCTGTACTACGCAGCTTTGCCGAAAGCACGCACTTCTTCGCCTTTCCTTGTTCTACCCACGACACCGAACTGCCCCGGGGAAGCGACACATCAATATTATAATCTTCTTTCGTCCGATGCGGATGAAGATGCGAACGGCGGTCTCAAAAAGTTTTCGACTAGCCTTCAATCAAATCCTCCTGCCGCTCCAGTGGCTGTCGTCCCGTCCTATAACCCGACTGTATCGGCGTCGATTTCCCATCTAGCGTCGTCGGGGATTTCAATTCCGAGTTGGTTCGTTTGAATTAGGCCGCGTCCTCGTTTTTCATGGGGGCGTTTTTGGGTGCTCGAGCCGGATGAATGGGAAACCTTCAAGTCCGGTTCTTAGAGGGCTGGGCGCCAGCAATGGCGCCCGGCTACTCGACCCTAATCGCGTTACGTCAGAGTTGCCCATCCGACCACGATCGCGGATTGGACCCTGCCCAATTGGCAGTGAATAGAAAGGTCTAATGGGATGCTGAGACTCTTGACCCGGCTTTTGCCAGACGTCGCTGGATATACGAACTTTCCGCTCGGTTGGGTCGTGGACGAGAAGAGTTTCCAGGATAACCGCTGAGCTGGTACCTCTTTTTCAGTCATACAACCTCGGCGCTAGGGTAATTACCTGAGCGAAGAATACTGCCTTTCCCCGATTCTCAGCCTAGCAGATCAATGGTATCGAACTCGCGAAACTAGGCCCATGAAGTAACTCCACAGACGAATAGCAGCTTCCCGTGGAGCGAGTAACTCGCGAACAGAGACTTCGGCCCGGCCCAACCCTTGATGGGCAGGAGGGTGTCATGCCTAAGATTGCTCCGCGGTCCGGCAACTTCATGTGTCTTGTTTCCTTGGCCATCGCTGTTCCGGCGTTGTTCCTTCTCGCCCACTCCACAGATCAATTCCTTCGGGCCAGCGTAGCGTTCGCCTCGGACTTTACCAGCTTTCGGCAGCAGGTTTCGCCGAGCAGCCAAAGCAACGCGACGGAACCCTCGGTCGCTGTAGATCGGTCTGACGGCACCGTCTACGTGGCATGGCAGGCCAGCGGAAGTCACGTAGGCCGCTCGGATGATGGGGGAAGAACTTTCTTGCAAACAGCGTTTCCTAGCGGGGATGTAGGTGACGTAGCTATACGGGTCGGAGGGCCAACACCTTGCGCCGCGCCCACGTCCAATTGCTCGCCGGGGGCACACCGCGTATATGTGTCGTCCATCGAACTCACTCCCCTAGCGCTACAGACTCGACTAGCCTTCAGCGACGACCGCGGCGCGCACTGGACGGTGAACTCGCTCGCCGCGTTCAATCCCTCCTTTATTGACCGCCCGTGGCTGGCTGTGTACGCGAGCCAAGTGTCAGCGAATCAAGACCAGGTGTACGTGGCGTACCACGATTTCTCAGCCAGCCAGATCAACGTGGCGGCTTCGAACGATGGCGGCCAGGACTTCGGACCCTCGGTGGACGTTCTCGCGCAGAACGGACTAGCGGAAACTCAGTCCTTCTGCAACACCGTGCCGAGCGGCATCGAAGTGGATCCGGAGACCGGCGAAGTTTATGTCGAATGGATCACCGCTGACCCGGTCCAGAACACGTCTATGGGTTGCAATATTACCCAGATCCAGAATTTTCATCAGGTATGGGTCGCCCACTCGCCGCCGGCGCTAGGCATGAGCCTGGCAACAGTCACCACCATTTGGGACGCTCACATGGTCTTCGACGGCAATATGGGCCGGTCGTGGCAGACGAACACCGATCGGATCTTCGCCACTCTTGCCGTCGATGATTCCGGTGTTTCTGGCGTGCCGGGCAACGTCTATTCCGTCTTTCCTGACAACTTGGCCGCTTCCGGCGTGAACGATATCTGGCTCTCGCACTCGCCCGACAAGGGCGCGCACTGGTCATTGCCCGTAAAAGTTAACCAGGATTTGGGGACTCATTATTTCCCATGGGTTGCGGCCGGGAGCACGGGCCGCGTCGACTTTATCTGGCTGACGACGCCAGATCTCAACCCTTCTGATAGCGCGCTGTCGCCCTGGACTGTTACGTTTGCGCAGACCACGAGCGGCACCTCGGCCACGCCGAAGTTCAATCAGACCAGCGCCTCGAGCAACGTCATGCATGTGGGCGGCATTTGCACGACGGGGATCTTCTGCTCCGTCACCGGCGGCAACCGCGACCTGGCTGACTCCATTTCCATCGCCATCGACCGGGGCGGCAGCGCTGCTCTGGCCTGGACCGACCAAGGGAATGTGCTGAACGGTCCCACGCATATTACCTACGGGTGCGTCACCGCGCACCAATCCGCCCTTGTGGGAGCAAATCAGGGCCAAAGCTGCAAGGGTCCGGCAGGGCCTTGATGTCCAATGAAAATAACGAGAACTGAGGAGGAGAGCATGAAAGTTCAGAAAGCTCGATTACACTTTCATCTAGCGGTCGGTCTAACGTGTCTGCTTAGTGGGTTAGGTCTGCTGCTTGGCGCGGCTCCGCTGGCCGCCCAGAATAGCGTTGTTGTCCTGGGAGGAGGGCCCCAACCGTCGAACACGACCGGCTGCTCCTTCCTTCCAAATTGTATTCTGGCGAGCTTTGACGGGAGCTCCAACAGTCATAACGGAGACATCACCGCGCCGATCTCGGCGAACTTCTACTACGCCGGCGGTGCGCAGGTCCCTGTTGTTCCCCCCGCCGCGGCGGGGACAATCTGCCTGGCCGATAGCCGTATGTTTAGCGGGTTGTTCGCCACCGAGGTCGCCAACTGCCAGGCAGGGGGCTCCCCCACGAACCCAGTCCTTGCTGTCCTGATCATTCGCGACAGTGGAGTTCTCACCGAGGGGACTATCCCTGTATTTCAAATATCCACGAAGGATGGCGACTTCTTGACAAATACGGTCCGGTTCAACGCGAGCAACCTCTCGCTCTACCCGATCCGAATCAATGTGGCCCTGGCCGCCCCGAACCCCACAAATCAGCACAACTGTGCGACCAATCAGGCCAGCCCGGCATTCGTTGGTCCCGGAACCGCGAATTACACCCCCAATGAGAGTCTGTGTCTGCCCGCGGGGGCGGGTCAGGCCGTCGAGCCCAGCATGACCGTGGACTCGCAGGGCACGATCTACGTCGAGTCCATCCGCGGAGTCCCAGGGGGCCTTGACCTATGGCGCTGGTTTAAAACTGAAGACGGTGGACCGAACGCTAACGGAACCCTGCCGTTCAAGTACGAAGGTCAGCCTGATTGCGGCATTTTCGTTACTACTTTTTGCACTGCGAGCGGGTTGGCGCCGGGAGGAGGCGATGGAGACGTCGCCGTGAACGGTCCGGACTCCTCGAACATGAACACTCCAAATCTGGCTGTGGTCAGCCTAACGGCGGCGGAAGTTACAGGCAGCCAATCCACCAACCGTGCGGATACCTTCAGCACTCCGAACCCAGCCACGGCGGGCGTTCCCTTCGACGATCGCATGTGGTTAGGCGCCCTGGACGATCCGAATCACGTCTACATGGAGTACCACGATTTTGGAACAACTTCGCAAATCTTTGTGCAACGCTCGAACAATGGAGGCTTCACCTATACGGATGCCCTGGGGACCGCGATTGACGCTGCAACCGAGCCGAGCGTCGGTCCTCCTACCGGCAATATCGCAGGCCAGATCAAGGTGGACCACAGCAGCTGCGCGAGCCACGGCAACCTGTACCAGATCTTTGTGGGCCCCGACAACCCGGTGGACAACGCGCAGAACAGCAGCAGCTTTTTTAACGCTGCTTACGTGGGCGTGGCCTCGAACGTAAGTCTCACGAGTCCCACACTATCGTTCACTGACACCAAGATCTTCAGTTGCGGGGCGGGTTCGACGTGTCCCTCCGGCGCCGGCCTCGGCAATCTGTTTCCCGCGCTCGCGGTAGACAACTTCGGCTTCCTGTACGCCACCTGGTCGGATAACGCCAACATCTATTACTCGTTCTCCCCCACTCACGGGACGCGCTGGTCTCCGGCGATCAAGGTAACTCAGAACACGCCCCAAGCCGGAAAGTCGAACGTGTTCCCCTGGATCGCTGCCGATGCCAACGGTCACGTGGCCATCGCGTGGTACGGTGCCGACCAGGCCGGCAACTCGAACACGGTCCCATTGACCACAAACTGGAACGTCTTCGTTGCGGAGACCGTCAACGGCCATGCGATCACGCCAGTTTTCACCCTGAGCCAGGCCACTGACCACGTGAACCACACGGGGCAGATCTCGACCGGTGGCCTCCTTGGCAGCTCCGACCGCAGCCTTGCCGACTTCTTCCAGATCGCGATTGACCCGACCAATCATCTCACCAACGTTGCCTACGCGGATAACCATGCGGGTACGTCTGTCTCGTACTTCACGCGGCAAAAGACGGCAACCTCGGGCATCTCCACCAAGGGGAAATGTGCGGGCACCACTCACCAAGCAGGCGGAAAGGGCGACGAACCCGGCAAGCGCCGCGGCAGTGCCAATTTCGCCTTTAATTACGACGATTCCAACCAGCAGTCGAACAGCGCGGCCTTCAGCGACTCCGGTTCAGGGGTCAGCTTCCAGGCCACGCAGTTCACTTCGGCGACTTTTGACGAGGTCGCGCACAGTGTCACTCTTACCGGATTGGGAACCGATAACGGCGTGTCGGTAGGGTTCACGATCGTTGCTGTGGATAGCTCCCTGGTGGCGCCAGGGATGTTCAGCATCACCCTTAGCGACGGTTACAGCAACAGCGGGCATCTACTCGACGGGAGCATTACCATCTACTAGCCCGGAGTTCGAATGCTGGTTGGCTGCGCGGTGCTTGTTTGCATGGCAATCTTATCGGTGTCTCTGCGGCGCTATCATCGTCGGACAGCGAGCGGCCAGTGCTGACGGAAATTGCCAGTAAGAACTCGTCAGCGATTCGTCGCCCTTGCTTCCCGTACAGATTCACTTTCCCATCGACCACGTTCGCCACGTAGCGACCCTCGCTCAGGCCGCGCTGCTCAAGAAGTTCGGCAAGAGCGACATTTACGGCTTCTTCCCGGAAATCGACTTTCAGCATGGCCGCCGATTTTGCAGATAATCGCCCGATTGTTGGTACGGAGTTGGGACAACGGTTGGGACAATCGAAGGGGTTCCACACGCGACCGGATCGCGCTTAAACAACGCCAAAGAAACGACTTAGTGGGATTTGAGCTTTTTCTTCGTAGCCAGACGCTCTATCCAGCTGAGCTACGGGCGCGCAGCGAAACACTTCACTGTCAACAGTTTACGGCAAGTTCTTCTTCGATTTCAACCTCGAGTTTTAGCTCATTCTGAGCACTTGTGAGAAATCGCAGGGTGCGTTATCTATTTCATACGAAACAACTTAAATAAATTGACTTCATGCATGAGCGTCTAACTTTCTACCAGACGCTCACGCGCGGGGAGCAACCGGACGAGGGCGTTGAAGTGGATGAAAAGAACGACCAGATTGCGCTTCGCAGAATCGTAGCAGGACGGGAAATCCTCAGGAATCATGAGCGAAATAGCGTTCGCCAGAGACAGTTAGGATGCAGTCCATGCTCTGCAGGTCGTTTGAAAAATACTCAATGCCTGTTAACCGTTAACGGCAGAGGCTGTGTGTTTCAGGTCCCGGCCTCTCGGCATTTTTTATACGTTGCTTATAACCCAGCAACTCCGCACGACTCTCCTAACTGGTGATAATGCGGGATTTGAATAACGAAGACGGCGGGGATAAATTGCATTGACTGCTGATCTGACCAGTATTAAGATGTCAGGATGACGAAGCGGAGCGCTCAAGCCAAGAAGTTGTTAGAGCAGCGCCAGATCCTGGC
>QHZB01000247.1 GCA_003224525.1 Acidobacteriota bacterium
CCACTGGTAAGTCAACGGCGCGGTACCTGCCGCTACCACGGTGAACGTGGCCGTCTGCCCTGCCGTCACCGTCTGGCTGGCCGGCTGGGTAGTGATCGAAGGCGCCACCGCAGCGGCACTGACCGTGAGCAGAGCCGCATTGCTGGTCACACTGCCGGCTGTGTTGCTGACCACTATGGTGAACTGTGAGTTGTTATCCGCTGAGGTGGTGGCCGGGGTGGTGTAGCTCTTCTGCCACTGGTAGCTCAACGGCGCAGTGCCCGCTGCTGCTACCGCGAACGTGGCCATCTGCCCCGCCGTTACCGTCTGGTTGGCCGGCTGGGTGGTGATCGACGGCGCTGCCGGGGGGCTATTCTTTGGTCCGGCAACATACCCCGAGCATCCAGCACTGACAATCCCTATGGTGAAAAGCAACACAGACAAAACGACGCGCAGACGATTCATAATCACATCTCTCTTTCACAATTAGTTCCCCGGCGCGCGGCTTCTAGGAAGGGTGAATAGTAATTGACCGGAGACAGACTTCAAACGAGCCAGCCCACTCTGGCTCGTCTCCTACGAGGCTGGATTCCTCATGAACAACGTAAATCCGTGACGCCGAACCGTCTACTGGTCAGGCGTCCAGAAGTTGGCCCTGCCCCTAACTGCCCTCCAGTACAGCTGGCCCGGGGCGTCAGAAGATAAATCGCAGTATCGGAAGCTTGCATCGCCTTAAGAAGGAATGGTCCCTCTCGAAAGCGCGTGGTGAGAACCCACGGGCAGGTGCGCCCTCATAGAAATTGCTCGACACGTCGTAAGGCACCAGGCCACCCTCGGTCAGATGGCCAGCGGCCAGCTTCTTCTCGATCCTCTTCTTCCGCTCGAAAAGCCAGTCCATGGCTTCGTAGAGATCATCCTCGTGTGCCTTCAAAAGCGCGCGGTCGATGGTCTTGAGGATGGTTTCCTGTTTTTTGGTCAGGGCCACCACGCGAGAAAGCTTGAACCGGTGCTGGGAGTCGCGGAGATAGACTTTGTACATCGTGGCCAACTCCAGCAAGGCACTCTGGGCGGTGAACTCCGTGTTACGCAGGCGATACTGCAGCAAGGACAGCAGCAGATAGGCCAGGTAGCAGACGAAGATGTGCGCGTGCACCCGCTCGGCCAGCCAATGGCGGACGGGGCGCAATTGGGTGATGCCTTTCAGACTGCGGAAGGCCTTTTCGACGATGTCTTTGTTGAAATACAGGGAAAGCATTTTGTTCTCGGGCAGCGCACGAGTGCAGAAGAGGCAGGAGTAGCCATCGAACTCCTCGACCTGGGCCAGTTGGGCCGACAGCAGGTGGCCCCGGGCATCAAAGAACCGCTCCAGTCCCGGCTTGATGGACTTATCTTGGGCCAGCTGTGTTTGCGCGTAGAGCACCTCACGGCGGCGCGACTCGCGGACGTCGCGTTGTAGGCGTTCGTTAAAGCAGAGCACCAGATGGCCGCGTACGCCACCCAATTGATAAGGCCGCCGGCAGGTATAAAAGACCGTGTGACCGACGCGCTGGCGGTTGGGCAGTTGCATCAGTTGTTGTGGATCGGCCCACGGTCGCCAGAATTTCTTGAGGACCGGGTGGAGGGGCACGCCGCACAAGGTATCCCAGTGCAACCGCTTGATATCCTTTAGGTTGCGACCAGAAACGATCCCGCGGTCGCAGATGAACAGACCGCCTCCGAGATGGTAGCTGCCGAACAACGTGAGCAGGTCCTGCAAAGTACGCGCGTCATGTACATTGCCGTCAAAGACCTACATAGCGAAGCGCTGGACCACCTTTCCCTCACCGCGGCGGTTTTCGACCTCGGCGAGGTAGATTTTGTTGCCCTTTTTGATCCTATGACCAAAGCTGTTATGGAGATCGATATACTCGCTGCACGGCACTCACTGCACGATGAAAGGCAAGCTCGTTAAAAAACGCACTGTGTTCGGAAGCCCTGTAAAATCAGCCCGAACCTACGGTCGCGTTATTTTCGCCAAGCTGTAGTGAATAAATTGAAGGTGGAGGTCAGGAAATGAGAACTCGCGCCGTCAGCCATTCCCCAGGTCTTTAAGAGCTTAACCTCGAATTAGGCGTCTGCGATCGGTGGAACTTCGGATTAAGCCGTTGGGCTAGGGTGAATCTGGGCGCGTTTTTGCATGGTTTTCTCTCTGCGGTTAAGTCAGATTTGGGATTGATTGTATTGGAGCGTTCTACAAAATGTCATGCGTGTTTAATGTTGAGAGAGTTCGCGAAAGGGGTAGTCGATTGGCCTTGGAGAAGTTTTGCCCGGGAGCAAGTTCCCGCGCTTCTCTCTCAGCTTCTGGCCGCGATTCACCCGCGCGCCGTCGCACCATAGGATTTAGCGCCACCCCCTGGTATCAATGAAAAGAACGGGACCTCCTGCGGCCTGTCTGCCAAGTCCCCTGCGGAGGACCTAAGGGTTCGCGTGAAAATAGCTTGACCGTTATTGCAGGATGTGTTGTCAGGATGTGCCTGACGCGCGCGCGATACGACAGATCAAGACACGCTACCGAACGCTGGCACCGGTGATGGATGAGCGCCTTCGTCGGCAGTGGGCGGCCAGCGAAGCGCAAAGCTACGGTCGTGGTGGAGTCAGTGCAGTCAGCAGTGCCACCGGGATGTCGCGCAATACCATTCGCAAAGGGATTGCCGAGACGGTGTTGCGCAAGAAAAATCCGAAGGCGGTGGTCAGTACTCGTGTACGCCGCCCGGGGGGCGGGCGCAAAGCGCTGACTGAATCGGACCCCGGGTGTGGGAGGCACTGGAGACTTTGGTGGAGCCGATGAATCGAGGAGACCCGCGCTCGCCGTTGCGCTGGACATGCAAGAGCACGACCCAGCTGGCCCGGGAGTTGACCCGCCAGGCGCATCCCATCAGCCCGTGGACGGTTGGCAGTCTTCTGAAGGCCGCCGGGTATAGCTTGCAGAGTAACCGCAAGACCAAGGAAGGCGCCTCTTATCCGGACCGCAACGCTCAATTCGAGTACATCAACGTGACGGTGCAGAGTTTTCAGCAACGCGGTCAGCCGGTGATCTCGGTGGATACCAGGAAGAAGGAATTGGTCGGCCTGTTCAGTAACGGCAGCCAGGAGTGGCGACCGCGGGGAGAGCCCGAAGAGGTCAAGGTGCATGATTCCATGGATAAGACGTTGGGCAAGGCCATTCCCTACGGCGTGTCCGATCGGAGTCAAAATGAGGGGTGGGTGAGTGTCGGCATGGATCACGATACCGCCTGGTTTGCCTTGCAGGCCATCGGCCGTTGGTGGCACAAGATGGGCGCCCAGCATTATCCGCATGCCCGGGAGCTGCTGATCATGGCCGACGGGGGTGGCAGCAACGGCAGCCGCTGCCGTCTGTGGAAAGTGGCGCTGCAAGAGCTGGCGAGCCGCCTGGGGATTCCCCATCCACGTGAGCCATTTCCCACCGGGAACCAGCAAGTGGAACAAGATCGAGCATCGCATGTTCTGCCATATCACTCAAAACTGGCGCGGCCGACCCTTGGTCAGCCACGAAGTCATTGTCAACTTGATTGCCAACATGACCACACAAACCGGTTTGAAAATTCGCGCGGAACTGGATCGCGGCACCTATCCTTCCGGCATCCAGGTGACCGAGGCAGAACTGCAAACGCTGCATCTCAAACCACACGCATTCCATGGTGACTGGAACTATGCGCTCCTTCCGGAGCGGGAAAGGACCGAAGCGGGAAAGGAAATGATCAAGTTATTTTTACGCGAATCCTAAATGAGCCACTCAGATACAGAGAGCAATTCGACATGCATCATGACGTACTCTCATGACGGCTTCGGTCTCGGGCACTTGAGAAGAAACACCACGATCGCATCTCACTTTGCCAATGAACTCCCCACGTCCAGCGTTTTGATGTTGATTGGATGCCCCACGGGAGCGGTCTTCAAGTTGCCGCCTGGCGTGGACTTCATCAAGCTCCCTTCCATCATCAAGCGCGACACCGGAGTATGGCATCCGTTGCGGTTGCGCATCGGGCTCGACAAGACCAAGGCACTACGCACCGCCACTATTCACGAGGTGGCTCACGTGTTACACCCGCAGCTGTTACTCGTGGACCACGTGCCGGTGGGAGTCTGGGGAGAACTCCTCCCCGTGCTTGAAATGCTGAAGCGAAGAGACGATGCACCGACAATAGTCTTGGGTCTAAGGGACATTGTGGATCGCCCCGAAGTCACGCGCACGCTGTGGGAACGCGAAGGAGCTTACCAAGCAATTCGCAGATACTATGACGAAATTTTCATCTATGGCTGCCGGGAGGTGTTTGACACCAGTTCCCACTACGGGCTCGGGAGAGAGTTTGCCCCAAGGATCCGCTATTGCGGATACGTATGCACGCAGGAGCCCTACAAGAGCAAAGAGCGGATGCGCAAGGAGCTCCAAGTCGAGCACCCTCTGATCGTAGTAACCGGGGGCGGTGGGGTTGACGCCTATCCCATGATGCAGACGTGCATGAAGGCCCTGAGGCTGCTCGGGCCGCGCGCGGACGTGGAGACGATTTTTATCAGCGGGCCGCTGATGGATAACGAGCAGCTTGAACGGCTGCGCGAAGAGGCAAAAGGCCTGAAGGCACGGGTGCTGACGCATGTGGAAGATTGCCTCAGCTACCTGAATGCCGCCGATGTAGTTGTCACCATGGCGGGCTACAACTCGTTGTGTCAGGTGTTGCAGCTCAGAAAGAAGTCGCTCGTGGTGCCGCGGTCTGGCCCGAGCGCCGAGCAACAGATGCGGGCCCGCCTGTTTGCCGAACGCGGTCTCGTGGAGGTGATCTTTCCCGGGGAGCTGTCCCCGAAGAAGATGGCCGGAAAACTGATGGAAAACTTACAGCGAAAGGACTATCCGTGCTATGACCCAGCCATCGACACAAACGGAGGAAGGAACGCGGCCACTCGCTTGGCTGAGCTCCTGGCCTCCAGAGTTTACTATCGCGTCGAAAGCCAGATTGACCGTCGCGTATATCGTTAGCACCTGGCCAAGTCTCTCGCAGACGTTCGTGCTAAACGAGGTTCTGGCGCTTGAGCGACGCGGCTTGCAACTTCGCGTCTTCTCGATCAAGAATCCGAAAGGCGAGCCGGTACACGCCGATGCCAGGCGAGTTCGCGCCAAAGTCTATTATCTCGCGCTGCTTCGCCGCTGGAAACCAATGTTGCAAGGCAACCTGCGGACGCTGTGGCGCCACCCTGGGGCTTATTCGCGCACTCTGCTTCGAGCTCTGCTGCGGCCCCGGTGGAGCTTTTTCCGCAACTTCTTGCAGGCCGGTGACCTGGCGGACCTGTTGTTTCGTGAACCCGTCGCGCACCTGCACGCGCACTTCGCCAGCGCTCCAGCAAGTGTGACTATGCTGACGCACCATTTGACCGGCACTCCCTACACGTTCACCGCGCATGCCAAAGATATTTACTTTGATTCCGAGCCGGCGCTCATGCGCTCCAAGATAAAGAACGCCAAGGCCGTGGTAACGGTCAGCGAATACAACCGGCGATACCTTATGGGTTTGCTCGAGCCTTTAGCGAAGAGCAAAGTGCATTGCGTCTACAACGGCGCAGATTTGAGTCAATACGAGTATCGCCCTTCTGGCGAAAAGCCGAACGGCCTTCCGGTAATCCTCTCGGTAGCCAGGTTGATTGAGAAAAAAGGGCTTGGCGATTTGATCCGCGCTTGTCAGATCCTCCGGCAACGCGGGCGCGCATTTCGACTCGAAATTATCGGCAGAGGCCCGCTCAGGCGGAGGCTCGAAGCTCGGGCTACCGAACTGGGTATAACCGACCGCGTGAGATTCCTGGGAGCGCGGCCGCAAGAATTCGTTCGCGAGGCCTACAAGCGCGCACCTTATTCGCGCTCCCGTGTGTTATCACTGCAGGCGGTCATCGCCACGAGATTCCTGGAGCGTGACGTAATGCGCTGGGGACACAGCACGCCGGCCCGAAAGTCCGCTCGGTAGTTCAGGAAAGAAGGAGGCGCTCGAGAAATGCTTAGGCAATGCAACTCTGAGAGTGCGGGGGAAAAAAGCCTTCTTTACCTGCTGCCTCTTCTTCGTGCCCACTGGCGGAAGATCTTCCTTGCGTTCCTGGCTATGGGGGTGGACTCTCTGCTGACTGTGATGCGTCCTTGGCCTCTGAAGGTGGTGATTGATCGAGTGCTTTCGCATAGACCAAGTCGCGTGCCTCTGATCCACGCGTGGTTGGACAGCGCGCCGTTTACGAAGATGCAAATCCTGTACGGCTCTTGCGCGGCGGTACTCTTCATCGCTCTCATCACCGGTCTGATCAGTTACTGCTACACACGCCTCCTCGGCAATGTCGGCCAGCGCTTCGTCTTTGAGCTGCGGCGGGACCTGTTCGCCCACATGCAACGCTTATCCCTGCGTTTCCACGACACCCAAAAGACAGGCGACCTGACTACCCGGTTGACCTCCGACATTCAATCGATTCAAGAGTTCATTGCGAACGGCATTATCGTTTTCGGCAGCAACACGCTGTTGCTGACCAGCATGGCTGCCCTGATGTTCTGGCTCAACTGGAGGTTCGCTCTCGCTTCTCTCTCGATCGCCCCGCTGATGTTCTGGATGGTCTATCGTCACAAGCTTCTCGTTAAGCGCGCGACGCGCAAAGCACGCACTAGCACAGGACTGCTGGCTTCACTCGCGCAGGAGACGCTGGCCTCCATTCGCATGGTGCAGGGGCTGGCGCAAGAGGACCAGATCGACGAGCGCTTCCATGTGCAAAGCGAAAGCAGCTTGCAGGCTTTCCTGGAGAGCGTGCGGTATCAGGCGCGGATCGCGCCGGTGGTGGATTTCTGTGCGGCCATAGGGCTGGCCATGGTCATGTGGTACGGGGCCAGTAGCGTTCTTGCCGGCCAGCTCACCACCGGGGACGTGGTCATTTTCTTCGCCTACGTAAATAACTTCTACAGCCCCATGAAGGGCATTGCGCGTTCGGCGAACACCTTCACCAAGGCCAGCATAGGCGCGGAGCGAATCGTGGAGGTTTTGAGGCAGCAGAGTGAGGTCAGAGACCTCAAACACGCCCGTCGGGCCCCGCGCTTCAAGGGCGCCATCGAGTTTCAAGACGTGTCATTCGGGTACAAGCTTGGCACGCCAATTCTTTCTCACATCAATCTTTGCATCCCGCCAGGACAGAAGCTCGCGATCGTCGGGGGGACCGGGGCGGGGAAGAGCACTCTCGTGAGCCTGGTTCTTCGCTTCTACGACCCTACCGCGGGCGCGGTCTTGGTGGACGGAAAAGACATCTGGACTTTTTCCCTCCAGTCGTTCCGTGAGCAGATCGGCTTAGTTCTTCAGGACTCCCTGCTTATGAGTGGTACCATCCGGGACAACATCGCATTCGGCCGGACTGACGCAACAGACGAGGAAATCCGCGCTGCCGCCGCAATTGCCAACGCGGACGAGTTCATTCACCGGCTCCCGGAAGGCTACGAAACCCCTGTGGCCGAGGGGGGAACCACTTTATCCGGCGGGCAGAAGCAGCGCATCGCCATCGCCCGTGCCGTGTTGCGCGACGCGCCCATTTTGATTCTCGATGAGCCGACCAGCGGTCTGGATGCCGCCGCCGAGCGCACCGTCATCGACGCGCTTGAGCGCGCGGCGGCCGGACGCACCACGCTCGTCATCGCCCACCGTCTCAGCACCGTGCGCCTCGCAGATCGCATTATTGTCCTCGACGGCGGACGCATCGTCGAGCAAGGCACCCACGAAGAGCTCTTGGCCCTAAACGGCCGATACGCTGAACTTTATCAACTGCAAATGCCCCCGGGCCAGCCCACCGTCTTCACTATGGAGATTGAGGAAAGCTGAGAACTACGTTGATCATAAGATATCGAGCTGCCGATTCTTCTCGCAGAAGAGAATCACAACGAAGTCCAGTTCAACGAGCACATGATCATGAAGGTGCCGTCAAAGAATGGGGACCCTCTGGCCGTGCCCTCTCTATTTCTTGCGCCCTCGGTGTTCGGCAACGGCTTCAGCGGCCTGCAAATCATCGTAGATGGTGTTGAGACGAGCGCTCTCGATCTCCCTTCGTCGAGCGGGAAGAACGTGGCCGTGGAGCAAAATCCTTACGCGGCCGAATTTGGCCGGCTCGAAGTCATGATGTGCAAAACAGCCCGACGCAGATGCAAAATCTCGTGTCGTTCACGTAATTTTCCTCCGATCTTGCCAGTGCCAACCTTCCTGAGTATTCCTTCATTGTTCCGAACCTCTGCTGCGGCGCAGATAATTGCAGTCTGGGCACCGCGGGCTCCAGACCAGCATCGATCCGCTCGTTAAGAGCTCGCTGCTCAAAAAAGACGGCTTGCTCATCATCGTCACCGAAGAATCGGAAAACGACAATACGAACGGCGGCAGTCATGTTGTCGCCACGTTCATCTCGGGCGCAGTCTCGAAACCTGGCTACCAGTCCACGACTTTGTATCAGCACCAAAGCACTCTGCGCCTTACGCTTGAAGGCCTTGGCGTCAAGGTCCTAACCCGGAGCTGCGTCAAGCGCGCCGGCCATGCGGGAATTGTTCAACATCACGCCGCCCTGGTAGCCAGAGGTTCGCGCCGCAGCGAAGTACTGCGCATTGAACCCAAAGGGCCCTTGGCGTGCGTTCCTTACTCCTCTGACGGTGAAGGAATGCCCGCCCTCGGCCAAGTCCCTTCCAAGGGCCAGATTGGTGTTCGACCGGGCGCTAGCTCCTCACAATCCAGCTAAAGTTCCGCAAGCGGCCCCCGACGCGTCGCCGACTTCGTCGGTAACCGTCTTCAGGAATGAGGGGCGCCGACCGACAATCTCTTCTGCTCCTTCTTCTTCCTTCCTCTCAGCTTTTAGGTCTATTACCTATAGAACGTTTTCGCTGTCCTATACATAATAGATAACATATGTTTTCCGAGTGAATTTAAGGTATTTACTGTATTGCCCGCTTGCCTTCGAGAGCGTAGCATCCGCTCGTCAGAGAATCAGACGACCTGGAACAACTCAAAGGGCGGTTTGTGTCTTGCCAGGGGCTGGGACTCCCAGGGCGGAGCTATGCCCCCTCCCAAGTGGAGGCAATTTGATCGGACACAACTTGGAGCTTGTCGGATAGAAATTGTGTGAATTCTCAACCGAATGGAAATCCGAAGGTCGGGTATGTCATGAGCGCGTGGCCGCGGTTGTCGGAGACTTTTATCCAGAACGAAGTGATGGCCGTTGAGCGGCTAGGTGCCCGCCTGCAGATTTTTACCATAAAGGAGCCGGAAGGCGAGGCCGCTCATGCCAAAGCAGCGGGCCCAGATGTACCAGTCACCTGCCTCTCGATCAAGCACAACCGGAAGGTGATCGGGCTGGCTAGTATCCGTTTATTCTTGCGACGACCTGTCCGCTGCTGTCAAACCATACTCCGGGCATTGCGCTACCGTCGATGGGGCGTTCTCCGATGCTTCTTCCAAGCGACTTATTTAGCAGAGATACTTTTCCGGGAACCGCTGACTCATCTGCACGCGCACTTTACCCACGACCCCACGCTCGTCACTATGTTTGCTCATTATTTGACAGGAATTCCCTATACCTTCACTGCCCACGCCAAAGATATTTACGTGAAAACGCCGCCCGAGCTTCTTCGGGCCGAGGCCCAGAGGGCCCAAGCCGTGGTCACCTGCACGGAGTACAACCGACGGTATCTCTCAACTCAGTTCGGCTCCGCAAGCAATAGCAAACTACACCGTATTTATCACGGGCTCGATCTCTCCCAGTTTAGGTTTTGCTGGCCACGCACTTTTGATTCACAGCCACCCGTGATTCTGTCGGTCGCTAGGCTGGTCGAGAAGAAGGGGCTGAGCGACTTGATCTTGGCCGCTGACATTCTGCGGCAGCGCGGCCAGCGCTTCCAAGTCGAGATTGTCGGGGACGGCCCTCTGCGGCAGAGCCTGGAAGCCCAGGTGAGACGGCTGGGTCTGGATGACCGAGTGACACTGCTAGGTCCACTGCCCCACGAGAGAATCCGCCGCGCCTACCAGAGAGTTTGCCTTTTTGCGCTTCCCTGTGTAGTTGGTGCCGACGGCGACCGCGATGGCATCCCCAACGTGTTGCTCGAGGCCATGGCTAGTGGTGTACCCGTCGTGTCCACGCCCATTTCGGGCATTCCCGAGGTGATCAACTCAGAACAGGAAGGTCTGCTGGTTCCCCCCAACAGGCCTGCCCAGCTTGCCGACGCCCTGGAAAGACTTCTCAACTCTCCAGAGCTACGAGAACGACTAGCTTTTGCTGCCAGGGCCAAGATTGAAACTTGCTTCTCAGTCGAAAAGAACTCTGCACAATTACTGTCTCTCTTTTCGCAGCAGACACGAGCCGATGAAGATTCTTTATCTGTGTAACGATCCAGGGATCGAGCTGGCCGGGAAAAGCGGCGCGGCCATTCATATCCAGTCCTTCGTACGCGCTCTCGCTGACCTCGGTCACGAAGTTGCTGTTGTGGCTTGTGGTCTGCGGGGCTGTAAGCAAGTTCTCGAAGACGACCTGCATGCCACAATTTGTCTAGCACCCCTCTCTCCGTGGAACCGCGCGCTGACCCAGGTTCTAAGAGCCGCCAACCTTACAATCGGCCGAACTCCTCGTCGCAGCCCGGATGCAGTTCGGGCCCTACATAATCTAACTTTCTTCATGGCGGCAAGGTGGGCTGCGAAGCAATTGAATCCAGATTTCATTTATGAGCGTTACAGTCTCTGGGCCGTGGCGGGGCTTTGCCTGGCTAAAAAACGGTCGATTCCACTTGTCCTCGAGGTGAACGCGCCATTCGCCTACGAGCAGCAGCACTACCGGGCGGGTGTCACCTGCCCTCCGCTGGCGCATTGGGTCGAAGGGGCGATCTGGAGAAAGGCGCACCTGGTGATGGCAGTTTCCGAATCACTGCAGAGCCAATTGCGAAGATCGCGGGTGAAGCCTGAGCTGATTCACGTGTTGCCCAACGCCGTGAATACGCGCTTGTTCCATACCGGCTTGGACGGCTCGCTGGTGAGGCAACGTTTTAACCTTGAAGGGCGGTTTGTCATCGGCTTCGTTGGTACGTTCAAACGCTGGCACGGGGTGGACTTGCTGCTCTCTGCGTTTCGGGATGTGCGCAGGACGGACCCCTCAAGCCACCTACTTCTCGTGGGAGATGGGCCGATACGCCCCCAATTAGAGCAGGAAGTTCGGAACGCGGGGCTCACCGAGGCAGTAACGTTCGCCGGGGCACTCGCTCACGAAGACGTGCCGCATTATTTGGCTGCCATGGATGCTACCGTTGCTCCTTACCCCGCTCTGGACGATTTCTATTTCTCTCCACTGAAGCTCTTCGAATACATGGCTGCAGGCCGGGCAGTGGTTGCCAGCCGAGTAGGTCAGGTCGCAGAAGTGGTCGTGGATGGCGTTACCGGCCTGCTATTTGAGCCGGGTAACCTCGCGGATCTAGCCAGCTGCATCCGGCGGCTGCGAAACAACGCCGCGCTGCGCAAGGAATTGGGGCGAAACGCCAATGCCGCCTGCTCGGAGCGCACCTGGACCCACAATGCGGGTAAGGTCCTCGATCAAGTTGAGCCGCTAATCAAACAAAATCGCGCCTGGCCGCGGCGGGCAATAGGGTTCGGCAATTCGCGAGTTGGGAATTAGTTTTCTAGTGCCGTGTATCGTTGCAGAAGAAAGTCGAGAATTGAACATCAGCGACGCGCTATCGGGATTTGCTAAGTTGAAAGATATCCGGTGGATCTTGCTCTCGGCGACGGCCCGCAAGGTGCTAGTGGATCAACTGAGAGCGCTTCTCCCCGCCGCGGCCGCAGTGGGACCGTGCCGTCTAAGAGAGGTGCGATTCAAGCCTGGCCGCAAGGCCACCGCCTATTACGAAGCGTTTGTCACCGCAGAGAGCCCCGAAGGGCGTCACATTCGCCCGGTCGCAGTTACCTGGGGACCAGCTGCACACCCGCACCGGCAAGAAGGGGCGGTCGCGCTTGACAAGTTACAGGCCGAGGCGCTACGCCGCGGTGTGGCGGCACCATTCCGGCAACTCATGGCGGATTTTCCCGAGTGGACCATGCAGGTCTCGGTGTGGCCGCTCGATGCGCGGTTCACCCAGCTGGTTCGCTTGTCGGATCCGCAGCACGTGCGCGGTCTGCTCGCGGACACAGAGGTTACCGCTGCGCAGGCGCGTCCGCGGAGCGAGTATAGCGTGACCGCTATCAAATACCGCCCCGGTAAATGCCACGTGCTGCGCTACGATCCGTTAGACCGGCAGGCCGGAACGGTATTCGCCAAGCTTTACATCGGCGAAGAGCGGGCGCGCGCCTTTCGCCGCGAAGACGGGGCACGCGCCTTTCGCGTGGCGAGCAAGGCGGCAGACTGGCTGGCAGAGCATGGAGAGGGCGCGAACTGCTTGCGACCACTTGCCTATGTGGCTGAGGATGCGGTGGTCCTTTACCCGCGAGTGGTGGGCGCGCCCCTGTCCGACTGCGCCCAGCGCTCCCGCTCCGGTGTCGCACGGTGGTTACAGCGCGCCGGGGCAGCCCTCTGCACTTTGCATCGGCTGCCCGCAGCGCTTGTCGGCCCCCTCGGCCCCCCGCATGATTTTGCTGCTGAGACTCGGCTGATCGCCAAGAAGAGCGATCATATTCCCACGCTACTGCCGCGGGTCGGGTCGGAGATAGAGGCGCTCCTCGATGGCGCGCGAGAACTGCACGAGCGACTCCCCCAGGAGCCCCCCAGCTTTGCACACGGGGACCTCAAATCCGAACACATCTGGGTCGCACCTGGCCGGCTCACGGTGATGGATTTCGATACCTCTCATTTGGCCGATCCGGCACTCGATGTGGGATGTTTCCTGGCCGATTGGCAGTTCTCCTATGCCGCCTGTGACCAGGCCGAATTAAGAGAGATGCGCGAGAGTTTCCTCGCGGGGTACGCCCGCGGTGCGCCGAAAGAGCGCTTGATCCGTGCTCGTCTATATGAGGCCATCGAGCTGGTCAAATGCGCCGTTCGCCGCGTGCAACTCTTCGAGCGCGGCTGGGCGTCCCGTACGGCCGGGCTGGTTGGACGCGCCCAGGCGGTGATAAACGATCTTCAACTGTCCCTCGGATTACCTCTTCGGCCACCAATTCCTCAAGAAAGCAGGCAACTCCAATGAAGCTAAGATATCTCTATTTTCCCGTCCTCCTTGCTCTGCTGCTGTTGATTCCGAAAGGAGCTGATGCTCAGAGCGCGCAGAACCTGAAGGGTGACCTGCGCGCGCCTGACTCCTCTCCAGTGCCCGGGGCAAACGTCACGCTGACAGGCGAGGCGCTAGCCCAGCCGCTTTCTTCGGAAACCGACGAAGAAGGCGCATTTGAATTTTCGAAAGTGCCTCCGGGAAACTACGTGGTGCGCGCGAACGCTGTCGGTTTCGCTCCGGTGGAAAAATCCGTCGTTGTCGGCGCGGCGCCGCTACCGCGCATTCGCATGAAGCTGAAAATTGCGCAAGTCGCCGAGAAGGTGACGGTGAGTGGGCAATCCATCCTGGTCGCGGAAGAGAATCCCAACCAGGTTCAATTCAACGAGCACATGGTGATGAATGTGCCGGCGCGCGACGCCGATCCATTAGCCGTCCCTTCTTTGTTTCTCCAGCCGGCCGTTATCGGCGCTGGCGGACCGACCATCATTGTGGATGGCGTGGAGACCAGCTCTCTCGATCTGCCTACCTCGGGGGTGAAAAACGTGACGGTAGACCAGAATCCGTATTCCGCCGAATTCGGCCGCCCCGGTAAGGGGCGCCTGGAAGTCACCACCAGACGCGGCGTGCACAGTCGTTACCGGGGCAACTTCCTGGCCCTGTTCCGCAATTCCGGGCTGGATGCCCGTAATGCTCTGGCGCAGGACCGGCCGCTTCAGCAACGCGAAATCGGCGAGGCGGAACTGGATGGCCCCCTTGGCCATCAGACCACCTTCTTGCTCGCGGGACGCTACCATTTCTTCAACAACAGTGCGATTGTTCACGCCACTACACCAGCAGGAACGTTGGTAGAGAATGTGAGGGTTCCGGAGCACCGGGCCTACTTGTTCGGCAGAATGGACCGGCAATTGAGCCACGTTCACAAAATGACTTTTCTCTACAAATTCAAGAACAACAAGCTAGAGAACCAAGGCATTGGCGGCTTCGATCTTCCGGACCGCGCAACAGACGTGTTCGTCCACGAAAACGAGGCTAAGATCCTCGAAACGGCGACACTTTCCTCCAGTGTTGTAAACCAGGTGCGTTTCACCTACAGACAGCAGCGCCAGAATACAACCAGCATCTCCGACGCGGATGCCGTACAAGTCTTGGGCGCCTTCAATTTCGGCGGCGCCCAAGCAAACCACAAGCTGATTGAAAAAATGGGTGATGTGCAAGATGTGGCTTCGGTTTTACATGGCCGGCACACCATGCAGTTCGGCTTGGGGGCCAAAGTGAGGTACTTCTTCTCCGAAGACCGTGCGAATTTTGGCGGCACGTTCATTTTTTCCCAGTTGGCGGATTTCCAGAACACGCCTCCCCGGCCTTCGGAGTTCATGATGAACTTCGGCAACCCCATCGTTTATTTCCATCAGCACGAAGTGTTCAGCTTCTTCCAGGACGAGATGCGCTTGCGGCCGGACTTGTCCCTCATGCTGGGCTTGCGCCATGAGTTCCAATCTAACGTTTCCTACTACGAGAATTTTGCTCCGCGTCTGGCTTTCGCCTATTCGCCTGGACACAGCCACACGGTGTTCCGCGGGGGCTTCGGAATTTTCTACGACCGGCAGCCGTACCTCATGGAGCAAAGCAGCCTTCTTTACGGTGGCACGGCCATCCAGCAAATCGTTCTGTCTTGCCAGCAGCAATCCTGCCCGTCCTATCCTCAGCCGATCCAGCCGGGCACCTTGCTGGCCGCGAGCACACCTAGCAGCACGCTGATTGCTCCGGGCATCCGCTTCCCGTATGTCATGCAAGGCAGTTTCGCGATGGAGCGCAAAGTCGGGCGCGGGCAGAATTTTATTACCCTGGAGCTCTCCACCGTGCGCGGCGTGGACCTTTACCGCACGCGCAACCTAAACGCTCCGCTCCCCGGGACCACCAACCCTCCCAACCCCAATTTTGTCAACATCGATCAATTCGAGGCCTCCGCCTCCTCGCGCAGCAACAGCCTAGCCCTTAGCTATAAGGGTCAGCTGCGCAAATTGAACATCATGGCTCAATATGTGCTCGCCCGCACTCTTGACGACACCAGTGGCTTCCTTTACACGCCGGCCAATAATTACAACCCGCAAGGCGACTGGGGCCGCTCGGATCTCGACCGCCGGCACCGCTTCAATGTGGTTCTCATCTATCCATTGCGGTTCGGTTTCCAAACGTCGGCGATCGTCAACGCTTGGTCGGGCCTTCCCTACAACATCACCACAGGAAACGATGATAATAACGATACGGTCTTTAATGACCGGCCCCCTGGCGTTTGGCGCAATGCCGGCCGCGGCGACGGCTACGCCAACGTTGACTTGCGTCTGTCGAAACGCTGGCGGATCAGGCAAAAGGAGCATGCGCACTTTCTGGAGGTCGCCTGGGACGCATTCAACGTTCTCAACCACGTGAACTTTAAGGACTACAACGGCGTAATCTCCTCGCGGACATTTGGCCAAGCGTACACTGCTAACCCCGCTCGCCAGCTCCAGGTTTCTATGCGTTACCATTTCTGAAGTCCCACGAAGCTGGGCGGAAAAGTTCTGGAGGGAAAACGGCGATACATTCTCGTGGTCGGAAGGACCTAACCAAGCGAGTTACGCTGCGCTAGAGCCGCCCCGGCGACTCCGCGCTCGGCAGAAGTAAGCTTCGCCTGTATGTGGCAAGCGGTTGTTTTTTCGGTCTCGGAGGGATCTTAATGAGTGACCAAGGACAGAAAGTGCTGCTGACCGGCGGCGCCGGATTCATTGGCTCGCATCTCGCTGAAGCCTTGCTGCGCCGGGGCTCTCGGCTAACCATCGTGGATAATCTTAACTCTTTCTACGACTACAGATTGAAGAAAGACAATTTGGAAGCCATTGGCTGCGCTGGCCACCATGAGTTTTATGCCGTCGATGTTTGCAATATGGTGCAGCTATCCGAGGTCATGGCACTCCATCGCCCTGACGTGGTCATTCACTTGGCCGCATGTGTGGGTGTGCGCCCCTCAATCCAGCAGCCGCATTTCTACGAACAAGTAAACGTACAGGGCACCTTGAACCTGCTGGAACTCTGCCGCCAGTTCCGCGTGCGTAAGTTCATCTTCGGTTCCTCCAGTTCGGTTTATGGTGCCACCAGCTGCGTGCCTTTTTCCGAAGAGCAAGTGGAAATGCGGCCGCTCTCGCCCTATGCGGCCACCAAGTTGTCTGGCGAGATGATGGCCCACACCTATGCCCGTCTGTTCGACCTGCAAGTAATCTGTCTGCGCTTCTTCACCGTCTACGGTCCGCGGCAACGGCCCGACCTAGCCATCCGTAAGTTCACCGCCTTGATCGAGGCCGGTAAGACCCTGCCCATTTTCGGAGATGGTTCGACCGCTCGGGACTATACCTATGTCGATGATATTGTGGCCGGAATACTGGCTAGCCTCGATTATGAGTGGAAGCTTCCCTCGGACGGTGCTCCCTTTGAGGTTTTCAATCTCGGCAATTCGCACCCCGTGAAGCTCACGGAACTTATCGAGCTGCTGGAGAGCGTGACGGGACGCAAGGCCATCTGCGACTGGCGACCCCTACAGCCTGGAGACTCTCCCGTGACATGGGCCGATACATCAAAAGCGACCCGTATGCTGGGGTACCGACCGAGCACAGCGCTCGAACAGGGACTCACAAATTTTGTAAGGTGGTACCGGAGGAGCGTGGCACCAGCTTGTGCTGTCGCATCCCATACTCCTGCGGGTGTGCTGCGAAATGCAGCGGGCTAAAATCGGCGGCTGCGCGGTGCGTTCATGCGCCCAGCAGTCCGGTATGAACTGCAGATTCACGCTTCAAGTATAAGATGAAAGGGAGATGATGCCATGCGAATCGCCTATTATGTTCCGCGCGCGAGTTACCTGGAGAGCTGCCCTGGCGGTGAGAAACACACATCGGGGAGTGGAATGTTCATTACCAACGTGTTGACGGGTCTAAGACACCGAGGCCATGAGGTGAAAATTGTTTCTCGGGTGGACATGCGTGATTTCTGGCGCGGCCGGCTTCCGGCGCGCCGTCTCCTTGCCGAAGCGGCTCTGGTGCGCGGGGAAGTGAAGCGATTTTCGCCCGACGCATGGCTGGTGTACGCCTCTTCAGTTCAGTATCCCGATCTGTTTGGCTGGTGGCAGCATCCCAAGAGATATGTACTCCTCGGATGCGAGGGATCAGGAGAGCAAAGAGTCAAGGCGTTGCCGAGACCCTGGCGAGACCTATTCACCTTTGCCTTCCGGAAGTCGTTAAAGCGAGCGGACAAGGTTATTGCGGTTCGGACTATGGGGGAGCTGGGCGGGGCTATGCAGCACCTCCGCGGTTGGGGGGTTCCTGAGGAACGCATCTGCTTCCTTCCGCTCGCCGTAAAGACCTGGACGCGCCTGCCTGGACGCGAGGAAGCACGCCGCGTGCTCGGTTTACCGCAGGACGGGCCTATCGTCCTGTGCGTCAGCCGCTTCTCGGTTCGCAAACATAAGGATGATCCGCGACCTGGAAAGGCGGAGTCGGTCCTCGACCTGGTGCGTGCGTTCAGAACGCTTCCCCAAAACGCTCTCCTGTTGCTGGTTGGCGATGGTGATGGCCGTGGACTAATAGAAAACGAAGCTGCCAGCCTCAACCTTGGTAAACGCGTCCAGTTGGCTGGTGAAGTGGAGCATAGCGAGATAAGTTGGTACTACGCCGCTTGTGACTTCTTTGCCATACCTGAGAAGGCGGAAAGCAACCGTCCGTATCAAGCGTTGCTGGAGGCTCAGGCTGCTGGCCGCCCTGTTATCACCATGGAAACCGACTTGGCCCAAGCGACCACGGAAGCGGGCCGCACGGGTCTACTGGCAAAAGATCTTGACGAGTTCCAAGGTCATTTGCTGGCACTTGCGAAGGATAGGAATCGCTGCGACCAGATGGGTCGAGCGGCAGCTGCGTTCGTAGCGCGCTCCTACTCGATGGACGTCCGCGCAGCTCAGATTGAGCAATTACTCCTTGGCTCATCGGAAGGTTCAAATGTCAGGCATCCCATTCCCGTTCCACATGGCAGGGTAGTGCCTGCCCAGGAGATGCTCACGAAGAACCCTCAGTAGGCTAAATGCGTTGAGGCTGTCGCGGTTTCCTGGTACCGCGTAGTTGAAGTAACCCCGCAGGACCGATTTGAGCCATGCCCCGGTTTGCGCCACGGGATCGTGCATACGCCTGCGGAGTTGCTGCTTAATCTGCTGCAGCTTCGCCCTCATGCGCTTGCGGGTCGGCATGCACCTCACCGTGAATGTCCCTTTCCGGTTCTTCCAGCTGATGTGCGTTAAGCCCAGAAAGTCGAACGTCTCGGGTTTTCCTTCTCCCCTTTGCTCCCGGTTTCGTTCGGCATACCGTCCGAACTCGATCCGGCGCGTCTTGTCTGGGTGGAGTTCCAACTGTCCACTGTTTTTAAATCGGCAGATGGAAATCACACCATTTTTGCTGCTACATCTCTTCGACTGGAAGCGCTCGACGCTTCTCCTGCGCATTCCGGGAAGCCGCAAATGGCTCGGTTTTCCCTAAGCATGCTGTTCCCAGGTACCCGGCTTCAAACGCATTTGTGTGGTCGCACCCTCTGTCTTGAAGCAAAAAGCGGACGAGTTCCCGACCAACCATGTCTGGAACTCCGATATCTCCGCTTTGGTTTTGAACTCACATGAATGGACACGACTGTTCTCCTCTAGGGCGGTTGCCCTGCCCTAAAGAGAACACGGTTATTATGTCGGGTACAAATCCGCGGAAAGGACGACTGTCAGCGGAAACTTAGCGTAGACCAGCCATGGTAAAGAAAACCGCGCATAATCCGGAACCGCGCCTAATTCGTATCCACCGAGATCACCGGATCCCCGCGGGTCCGAAAGTGCCTCTTGTTGGTTTTGGTTAATGTAACGAAACTGCGCGTCGCGGTTGGGGTGCTGGGGACCTTCTTTCTCCTTGCGGTTCAGCGGTAACGCATAGCCCCTGTCCAGCAAGCACCGCGCCACCGTCTTGTCGCTCACCGGGTGGCCCCGCCGGGTCCACTCTTCGGCGATCGACTGGGTGGATTGGTTGGTCCACCGCAGGGCACTCATGGGATCCCCGACCGTGCTCCGTTCCGCGATGTGCTTCAGCTCTCACCGGATTTGCTGATCCTCCTGTTCCACTCTTTTCCGACCAGCCCCGCATTCTCGAATCCTTCCTTCCCCAGAAAACTTGATCTTCCTGCCTTGGGTCAGTTCCGCCACCGCTTTGGTGATGGTCGTGCGCTACATCCCGGTCAGGGCTGACATGCGACTGATCCCACCACGCCCCTGATCCAAGGCTTTGTCGGCCACCTACAGCCTCGCTTGAAACTCGTTCAGCACCCTCAGCATCTTCAGCCAACGAGTTTCCTCAGGGGAACGACGATGGGACCTGAACATCCAAATTACGTTAACGAAAGCTATCGATTTGTTCCGCTTATTTTTCCGGCTCGGCTTAGCCATTTGGGTTAGCATGAATCCTGGATGGGTCTTGCATGATTGTCCGGATTGACTGTAATGGAGCATTCCAACAAAATCTGATGCATGTTTACTACCTGAATGGCGCCAACGTAGTCATCACCATGGCGGGCCACAACTCGTTGGGTCAGGTGTTGCAGCTTAGAGAGAAGTCCCTCGTGGTGCCGCGGTCTGGCCCGAGCGCCGAGCAGCAGATGCGGGCCCGCCTGTTTGGCGAGCGCGGTCATGCGAACGTGATCTATCCCTGGGAGCTGTCCCCGAAAAAGATGGCCGGAAACTGATGGAAAACTTACAGCGAAAGGACTATCCGTGCTACGATCCAGCGATCGACACAAAGCTATGAGGCTTGTTACGAAAAAAGGAGGAGACATTACATTTTCTCCTATGGGCGGCTCCTCCCTCTTTTCACAACCTACGCCGACGTCAGGAGTCGCGCTTTCCGATTTTTGCGATCAAGCATTAACCGCGATTCGCGCTGGTCGGCAGTCCACCAGGCACGGCCCGAACTCCTGGACGAAGTCTGCCGAGCAAAGCGCGAAAGCGCCTGAACAAATCCGTCTCGGCCGCAGGTGAAACCATGTCAGAACTGGTCCGCAACTCCGTTGATTCTACACGCTTCACACCCTCTGAGGGTTGCGATCCGGATATCTCAGCCCTGGCGGCCACCGCTCTCGATGGAACAAAGTTGGTCAATCAAATTAGCCTCCTTCCCACTTCCCAGCGGCCCTGGGGCACCCCTCAGGAAGTTCGAATAAAACTGCTGTGCTTCCATCCGGAGCCTCATTGCACCTTCGAGATTGATCTTCGCACTCAGAGTGGGTGGCATCGTCTGATCGGCAAAGTCTACGCCACAGACCGTCGGGACGTGTATCAAGTTATGGAAGGACTGAGGCAAGCAGGTTTTGGCCCGGAAGGAGAATTCTCGATCCCCCTGCCACTCGCCTATATCCCGTCCTTGCGCCTGCTTTTGCAGGAAAGGGTCGATGGAATGATGGCGAAAGAGATTTTCAAACTTGGTGACGGCCGTCAGTGTGCTGCGGCTGCCGAGCGATGCGGGCGATGGTTGGGCCGGTTCCAGGCGCTAGCCCCGCCGTCGGGTCAAATCTCAGGGGTCGAGAGATTCCTCCGCAGTGCTGAACGTAAGTGCCGCCTCC
Source organism: Acidobacteriota bacterium (assembly GCA_003224525.1). Taxonomy (GTDB): domain Bacteria; phylum Acidobacteriota; class Terriglobia; order Acidiferrales; family UBA7541; genus Acidiferrum. The sequence goes on from QHZB01000247.1 coordinate 20,858, forward strand.
TGTGCGAGGCAGACACTGCTTGGGCTGCCGAGTCTGAGCGACTGCTCGAACGATTGAGGGCTGGCGCGCTATCTCTCGCCGCTACTCCCACGTGCGCCGGTCACGGCGACTATTGCGAACATCAGATTGTTTTTGCGAAGGGACGTACGGTGGTCTTCGATTGGGACCTTTACGACATCGCGCACCCGGCGCGCGACGTCGCAAAATTTATTGTCAGCCTGGAGCGACTGGCGATGAAGCACCTTGGCTCCATCCGCGCCCTGGATGGCGCTGCCGAGCTGTTTCTCAGGGCCTACTTGGCCTCTGGCGGCCATCCGCATGTTGCACCTGCGCTGCCATTCTACAAGGCTGTGCTCTGGCTAAAGGGACGGACAAAGGCCATTCAGACGGGGGCTGCAGGGTGGCGGGAACAGACTGAGATCATGGTCGGGGAAAGCTTTCGAAACATTGCTAGCATACTGCCTCCATGACGACCTTACGACGGTTGTAGTTCGCCAAAATCGTTGCGCCCTGCATTAGAGGATTTGTTTCCGCTTGGCGTAAGCTCGTCAGTCTGGGATTGCGGGCTGAGTCGTCACCCGGCGAGAGATGCTCGCAGAAAAGGTGAACCGTGCCTTGGCCGGGTTACAAGGAAAGGCGTTTGGTCATCACAAAATGGCTCTTTAGTCTACGCTGCGACTGCATAACGATGGTGCAGGCCACCGAGTCTCGGAAAGGATTGAATCTTGCACTCAGTCCCAGGATCGCTGTGGGCCGACCTGCTGGCGTGTCCTTCGCGAGTCCGAGATGATCCGGTCCTCGTGGTAGTAGAGCAGGTAGTGAGACAGCAGCCGTTTGAGATGCCGCTCATTCAGGATGATCACGTGGTCAAGCAAGTCACGTGGTCCAGCAAGTCGCATCGGCAACTTCCCACCCAACGCTCCGCAACATCGTTCTGCCACGGACAGCGAAAGGCCGTGCGAATTGGCTGGCTTCCCATGTCCTTCACAGCCGAAACCACATCGGCTCCAAACATTGTGTCTCGGTCGAACAGTAGCAAGAGTAGTCGCAAGTGGGCTCAGGTTGAAGGCGTTTGAGGGTCTTCACTGCCCGGAGAGTTTCGAAACTCCAGGGTCGCCTTCGTTGCTTGTTGGAAAACGTGGATTCGGACGTGCCGTCGTCAAGAGGATTAGCTTAATCGAATGCTCACCAGAGCTAGCAACCATCAACACACCACGTATTGCTAAATATGCGATTCTATCGCATATTATACGCATGTGGATAGCACGTGACATCGAACCTAGACTGCAACGATCTGCGCGGACCCGGCCGGTGGTCGTGCTGACAGGGGCCCGCCAGACCGGCAAGACCTCCACCTTTCTCCGGCTGTTTCCGAATCATGGGTTTGTCTCTCTTGACCTCCCCACCGAAGCGGAACAGGCCGAAAAAGAACCGCACGATTTTCTTCGTCGCCATCCGCCGCCTATGATCGTTGACGAAGTGCAATACGCCCCAAGACTATTCCGACATCTAAAGGCCACCGTGGACGCCAGTCGCGCCCGCAACGGTCAGTTCCTGCTCACGGGTTCGCAGAAATTTACCTTGATGAAGAGCGTCTCCGAATCACTGGCTGGGCGGGCGGATATCGCGGAACTAGAAACGCTCTCGTGGCCCGAGATCCTCGCCGCTCTGCCGCAAACCGCGCTCGAAATGGCCATCGTTCGGGGTGGTTTTCCGGAGCTACACGCCAACCCGGACATCGACCATGTGGCCTTCTACAACTCGTATTTGGCCACCTACCTCGAACGGGACGTGCGATCGCTTGCCAACGTTGGTAACCTGAGGGACTTCGAGCGCTTTCTACGCGCCTGCGGCCTGCGTTCTGCGAACTTGCTAAACAAGGCTGATCTGGCACGTGACGTCGGCATTGCTCCTTCCACAGCTAACCATTGGCTGTCCACGCTGGAGGCTTCCGGGCAGGTAGTGCTGCTTGAGCCCTGGTTCTCGAACCGCACCAAGTCCATCGTCAAGAGCCCGAAACTCTACATGGCCGACACGGGACTCCTTTGCACGTTATTGAATGTCCGTTCTGAAGATGCCCTCCGTCGATCACCGGCCGCGGGCGCGATCTGGGAAACCTTTGTTTTCGCTCAACTGCGTGGTCGTGAACGCCGCGCCGGACGCGCAGGCAGTCTGTTCTTCTGGCGTGATCGCACACGCGAGGTAGACTTTGTAATTGATCTCGGCGGACGGTTGGAGCTCTTCGAAGCAAAGTGGACCGAATTGCCGACGGATGGTGACGCCGTGAATCTCGATTTCGTGCGGAAAGTCGTGGGCAAATCGCGAGTGGCTAGCGGCACGGTGGTCTGTCGTACGCCGAACAGTTTTCCACTCGTCAATGGATTCCGGGCGCTGCCAGTGTCTCAACTAGGATGAGTTGGGTTTCGACCCGCGCAAGATGAGCTTCGGCAGAATCCACATGGAACGATTTCGGCGTTTAATCGTGATCGTGAGTTAGGGCTACCAAAGAGACTTACCGTGGGTTGACCGCCTGCGGCTGCGTTGACTCCCGACCGAACATGAGTGGATGTACAATGCCGATCGGAGGAACCCATGTTCACCGCCACCGCCAACCTGATTCTTCCTAGCACTGTCACCGGCTCGTTTCCGCGACCGCGCTGGTTCGACGTAAGCATGTGGGGACGTCCGCTCGACACCTGCATGCTCGATATCCGCTTTCGCGAGAAGTTTCAAGACGCGCTGGCGGTGGTGATAAGCGACCAGGAGCGCGCTGGGCTGGACATCCTCACGCACGGCGACTTTCACCTCGATGAGGACATGGCAGGCCGCGCGTGGCACCACTACCCCCTTCAGCGCTGGGCCGGCTTTGAAGGGGACTATCTGCAGCCGGAGCAGACAACCGCGCCTTGGCTCCACTATCCACCCGGCACGCTGCTGAACGAGATCTACACTGGTTGGAGATGGCCGCACGTTGTCGACAAGATCGAGCATAGGTCACTCGACTATCCGAAGTTGTGGCGCATCTCCCAGGGAAAGACGCGCAAGCCGGTCAAATTCGGCACGTGCTGCTCGCAGGTCATGGCGCTCTTCCTGGATGTCCACACGCCCAAGTACAAGGACAAGCGTCAAGTCATCTGGGATATGGCAGAGGCGATGAATAAGGAATTGCTGGCGCTGCGTGATGCCGGTTGTCGGTGCATCCAGATCGAGGAGCCGACGTTCCATTTCATGGCCAACACCTACGGCAAAGACCACGAAGAGGTAAAGTTCATGGTCGACGCGTTTAACCGCGAGGTCCATGGGCTCGATGACGTCGAGCTGTGGATCCACACCTGCTGGGGCAACCCGAACATGCAGCGGGTGATGGAGGATACGAGCTACGCCAAGTCCATTGAGATCTATCTGGAGCGATGTCGGGGCGACGTGTGGACCCTCGAGATGAAGGATCGCAACCAGAAGGATCTCGAATTGTTTGCGCCGTTCAAGCACGATCTGAAGAAGAAGATCTGTCTGGGCGCCGTCAGCCATCGCACGCTTCAGGCAGATCGACCGGAAGACGTGGCCGCCGAGATCCGCAAGGCACTGAAGTACATCCCGACGGAGCGCCTGATCGTGTCGAGCGACTGCGGCTTTGGCCGTCAGGGCTGCAACCGCGAAATCGCGTTTTACAAGGCGAGTGCGATCGCCCAGGGCTGCAATATCATGCGACGCGAGCTCGGGCTGCCCGTGACCTACGTGCCGGCCGTCGATCCAAGTCTACAGGTCGATGTGGTGCCTGGGCGGGACGTTGCGCCAATTGGAATGGGCGCTTCCTGACGCTAGACTGTGCCTGAGCGCTTCCTTGAGAGTGGAGTCGATCCGCACTGGCTAAGGCGATCTAGGGCTTGATCTAGGGCAGGTCGGCATCTCGTACTTGTGCCCCTCGTCATCCAAGAACGGCGTTCGAGGAGATCGGAGGTGGAAGTCGCTATGCCGCGACTGTGCGTCGGTTGCTCGAGGACGAAGACATGCCAATAAATACGCAAACAACCGGATACCGTGATGGCGAAACAGAACTCACCGGCCTGTTAGTTTGGGATGATTCGCTGGATCACCAGCGCCCGGGCATTCTGGTCGTCCATGGGCGCGGTTCAGCCGCATTTCCCGGTGGCATGGCACTTCCGGGCGGTGTTGCTGCAGTTGCCCGGCTCGGCCAGTTGGCCGTCTGGTCCGATGCATGTCTGGGTGTACATGCACCAGAACAAACCGTCGTTCGAGGGCGGAACAGTAGCGTCGCGCTCGGCATCAATGAAGAGCCCCTTCCAGCGAAGCGCGGAACACAGGTGCGGGTGACTCGTGTCGAAACGTTGGCGCTCGGGTTTCGCAATCATGCCCCACCTCCTCTTTGAGCGGTGTACAGATCAGGCACCGTCTGCCCCACAGCGACAAGTAAGGCTCGCTTTACGGCAACCGCCGCCAGCTTCACCTTGTAGTGGTTGTGGCTTAAAGACCGAGCCTTACTGACGGCAGCCGCTCCGGCCGCGCTGGCCGTTTGCTCGTCGATGGTTTTGTTCGCAATCGCCTGGGCGGCCTCTTGCGAAACCCAAGGCACGGGTGCGACCGCGCCCATAACGATGCTGGCGCTCTCGACAGCGCTTCCGTTCATCCGCAAGACGACGGCGGCGGTGGCCAGCGGCCAGTCAAACGACGCCTTCTGGCGCACTTCGTAATTTGCGGCGCGCACGCTCTTTGCCGATGGAAGGAGAATCTCAGTAACAAGCTCATTCGGCTTCAGGTCATGCTCGCGCTC
>QHZB01000032.1 GCA_003224525.1 Acidobacteriota bacterium
TCCTCGGGAAGTTCATCCCGCCCGATGAACGTGTCCTCCTCATCGAAGACACGTCTGAAATTCACCTGGCTCAGGACAACCTGGTCCGATTAGAAGCGCGGCAGCCCCAGAACGGTCTGCCCGCCGTCACCATCCGGGACCTCCTCAAAGCCTCCCTTCGCCACCGGCCCGACCGAATCATCCTGGGTGAAATACGAGGAGGAGAAGCCTTCGATCTCCTGCAGCTCCTCAACACCGGGCATTCTGGGAGCCTTTCGACCGTCCATGCCACTTCCGCAAGGCAGGGCCTTGCTCGATTCACGAGCTGCGTGTTGCAGAGCGGCGTGGATTTGCCTTATCGCGCGATCAAGACAAACGTCGGTGACTCCGTAAACGTCGTCGTGCACCTGGAACGCCGCCCCGGCCGGCGCTTCGTTTCCGAAGTCGTGGAAATCCACGGCTACGATCCCGACAGAGATGAATACAACTACAGCTTCATTTTCGACAGTTACAAGGAGCCTCTATGAATCAGGTGGAGAACCCAACTGCATTTGTTCCGTCCGCTTCGGAATATATCCTCGACAACTTCGAGCAGACCGACCGGATCGCCATGCTCGTGCTGAACCGGGACTTCGGAGAAACCATTCAGCGCATCACCAGCGCGCAAAAGGCGTCGAGTCCTGAGTTTCAGGCCTGGTTGCGCTACAAGAACGCCAACGGGTCGGACATTTATATAGGGATGAACCCGCTCAGGCAAGATGCCTCGACGCGAACGAAGGAAGACATCGAGTCCATCCGGCATGTTTATCTCGACCTGGATCATAGGGGAACGGAAGCTCTGGAATCCGTCGAAAACTCTAGCGCCGTCCCGAAACCAAATTACGTCCTGACCAGTTCTCCTGGAAAATTCCAGGTTGTATGGAAGGTGGAAGGCATGAGTCTCGAAGAGGCAGAAGGGCTCCTGCATGCCATGGCACGTGAATTCGGCGGAGATCCCGCCGCCACCGATGCGACGCGCGTCTTGAGGCTGCCAGGTTTCGCGAACAAGAAGTATGAGACAGATTTCTATGTCGAGGCTCGCCGGGAGTCCACGGGAATCTACCATCTCCGCGATTTCAAGTTACACATCGACTCCCAGGACCCGCCGAGCCACAACTACGACAGGCGGGCCAAGCGGGAGTCTTCCTCACGCACCAAGTTGGGCCAGTCCGAACATGACTGGGCTTTCGCCAAACGCGCAGTAGCGCGCGGCGACGATCCCGAAGAAGTCATTCAGCAGATTGCACAACACCGCGCCCGTGACAAAAGCGATCCCCAAGACTACGCCCGCCGAACTGTCAGCAAAGCACAAGCCGAGCTTCAGCAGAATGCAAATCACAGAACCACAAGCGCCGAACCGTCAGGCCAGACCGAGGATCGCGGCGACAGGACTTAGAGACTACTTTGGGAAAAGTCTTTCCGCAGCAAGCTGGAGGAACCATGAATCGCGAAACAAGAATCCTTTCGCATGAACTAGATAAAGATCGAGACCAGAGGCTCACGACACAACAAAGTGAGAATGGGGACGGCCCGCGTCTTGTAGCATGTATATTACTCCTATCTGAGCATGCCGAAGTTCTTTCCGGACTCCTCCGAAACTTAACCACGAATTCAAACGTCCCAGAAGATCTTGAGGCCCTTAAACAACCCAAGGGTTTCCCGAGACCTGAACCTGCGGATCCCTGGCTGCCCCATGTCGAGGCTGCGAAATATCTCGGCATCTCGAAGAGTACCCTATATCGCTATGCGCACCAGGAGAGGATCGAGTGCCGGAAGATTGCTGGACGCCTCGAATACCGACAGTCCAAACTTGAAAATCTTAAACAGGAACAGATACGTCCCGCTCGAGTTCGCCTTCATTCTAGCGGTATAATCCCTTCGACGCTCAACTCCGGCAAGTGAGAGGAGCGTTTGTGGGACTCTATCGAAGAGACGACTCGCGTTTCTGGTGGATGAGCTACACCTGGAAAGGCGACCAGCATTTCGAGTCAACCAAAACTACCAGCAGGGCCCTCGCCAAAAAGATTCTAGAAAGGCGCGAGGGTGAGATTGCAATGCAAATGTTCAACGTGGGCTGGCAAGGAGACAGGATGTCGTTCAAGGAACTGTGCAACGAATTTGATGGCGCACACGTCGCCACTCTCGCCAAGCACACGCAGACCAATGTCCGAGGTTTTCTTGGAAACATGCGGACATTCTTCGGTGACCGATCACTGGCCGATATCGATTCGAAGCTGGTGACGGATTACCGGAACTACCGCAAGGAGCAGCCCTCAAAGAAAAATCCAACCAACAAGATCAAAGGAGCCACCGTCAACCGCGAGCTGGAATGTTTGCAATGCATGTTCGAGTACGCGGTCAGCCGGAAGTACCTGCCCGAGAATCCGGCCTCAGGCGTGAAACACTTCGACGAGCGGCGGGAACGTCCAACAAAGCACATGCTTAAGCTCGAAGAAGAACAACGCATCCTAACAAACGCCCCGCCGTACTTGAGAGTAGCAATCGTGCTCCTCGCACAGACCGGCGGACGGACCTATAGCGAAGGCTTTTCTCTTCGCTGGGATCAGATCGACATGGCAAACAGGGTGATCTATTTCGGCGGGCAAACCAAAACGGAAGGCTCATCCGAGCCAGTTCCCTTGACCAAACTGGCCCACGATGTTCTCGTTAACTGGAAGAAGGAGCAGGCAGACAAGAGCCAGTTTCTTTTTCCGAGCCCGGTCAAGCCGGGCCAGCCGATTACCACGGTGAAAAAGGCTTGGAAGACAACGCTCAAGAACGCGGGAGTAGCTCACTTCCCGATTTACAACCTGCGGCACGTATTCTGTACGCGCCTCAGTTGGGTCGCGCCAGACACAGTGGTGCAGCGAGCGATGCGTCATTCGAGTCCGGAAACCAAGCGCCACTACCAACTGGGGATGGTGGAGCAGGTGCGTGCAGAATCTGGAAAAAGCCAACCAGCGAGTGTACGGCAAGGGTAGAGTATTACGTTTTTATGACATTCCGTCCCCTGCCGAAGTTCAGCAAGAAGAGGTCGTCTGTAAGTGAATGAGAAAGAAGGAATAGGTGGTGCGCCCGGGGGGACTCGAACTCCCGACCTTCTGGTTCGTAGCCAGACGCTCTATCCAACTGAGCTACGGGCGCGCAGCGAAACACTTCACTCTCAACAGTTTACGGTAAATTCTTCTTCGATTTCAACCTCGAGTTTTAGCTCATTCTGAGCTCTTGTGAGAAATCGCAGGGTGCGTTATCTATTTCATACTAAGCAACTTAAATAAATTGACTTCATGAATGAGCGTTTAGCGGTCTGCCAGACGCTCGACTCGCGGGGAGCAACCGGACGAGCGTCCGGCACATCACCGACATTGGCTTCTCTGGCCGTTATTTCCTAAGTTCATTCAGCTTAACCCAATCACCTGGTGCGCGCTCGTATCTCCAGAAATACCAGCCGTCACAAGCACGCCTACAGGCAGCAATTCCAGCCGCAGATGGTGAGTTAAATAATTTGCCTCTAAACCTAATCAACCCATCCTTACGAACACGGGCTTTGAACTTTCTCCTCTTCAAAGATGCACGAAGCACTAATGTTCTGAGTCATAAGTTCGTTGCATAAATAGAAGATTTCCTGTACACTCAATCCTGATCCATCAAGGAGGCTATCGTGCGTACAGGACGTCCGAAACCACCACTGACTGTGTTGCCTGCCGATCAGGAAAAGCTAGAGTTGCTGGCGCGGCGCCCGAAAACCGCGCAGCGCATGGCGCTACGTTCCAAGATCGTTCTTCGTGCTGGCAAGGGACTGGCCAATCAGGAGATCGCTCGGCAACTGAACGTGACCGGCGCAACCGTCGGGAAGTGGAGGGAGAGGTATCGGATCAGGGGAATGGGGGGGTTGTGCGATGATCCCCGGCCTGGCACGCCTCGCAAGATCACCGACACCCAGGTAGAGGAAGCGGTGACCCAGACGTTGGAGAGTCTTCCCCCGGCGGCGACCCACTGGAGCACACGCTCGCTGGCCAAGAAGGTCGGACTCAGCCAGAGCGCGGTGGTGCGCATCTGGCACACCTTCGGCCTCCAGCCGCACCGGAGCGAGACCTTCAAACTATCCACCGATCCGCTGCTGGTAGAGAAGATCCGGGACATCGTGGGCTTGTACCTGAATCCTCCGGAACATGCGGTGGTGCTGTGCGTAGATGAAAAGTCGCAAGTGCAGGCGTTGGACCGCACCCAACCGATTCTGCCGCTGCGACCGGGGTTGCCCGAACAACGAACCCACGACTACGAGCGGCACGGCACGACCTCGTTGTTCGCGGCCCTGGACATCGCCACCGGCAAAGTGATCGGCAAGTGCCGCCGTCGCCATCGCCACCAAGAGTTCCTCCAGTTCATGGAGTACGTCGATTCCGGGCTTCCTCCGGAGGCGGGCGAAATCCATCTGGTGCTGGACAATTACGGAACCCATAAGACACCCAAGGTGGTTCGTTGGTTTGCGCGCCATCCGCGCTATCATCTGCACTTCACCCCCACGAGTGGGTCCTGGGTCAATCAGGTCGAGAGGTGGTTTGCCGAGATCACCAACAAGCGGATTCGTCGCGGGTCGTTCGACAGCGTGCGGAGTCTGGAAAAGGCGATTGAGGAATACCTGCTGTATAACAATCAGTACCCCAAGCCGTTCGTTTGGACGGCGGATGCTGACCTAATCCTGGGAAAGATCCAACGACTTTGCGAACGTATTTCTAACTCACCCAAACCTTCGCCGGCATCTCAGACTTCCTCAACGAATGTCTAACTCAGGACACTAGTGAAGCTGTGAAATAGACATCGAAGCAACTATTATCATGAATCTCGTACCAGCTCACACCGATGACGCCCTCTTTATTAACAGAGATGCTCGGAGTAAAGGAACGCGCAGTCTGGCTATGATTCAGGCGCAGGGGTTCTGACCACGACTCGCCTCGGTCATCCGAACGTTGAACGAGCACCCCGTTGAACTTGTCGGCGATGCACAACCAGAAAAGGCGATCCTTGCCATCCACCGCCATCGAGGGCCATCCGCCACGTGACTCGCACGATTCGGAAATCAGGAGTGGCTCGGAAAACGTCCGCCCTTCATCGCTGGACCGAATCAACCATGATCGAGGTCTGACAAGCCATTTGTCGCCATGTTGCCAGTGGTAATCGTGAAACCCAACCACAAGCGTGCCATCACTGAGAAGCACTGGCCCTTCTGCTTGATAGGCCAGGTTGCTCGCGATGACTTCAGTCGGCGGGCCAAATGCCCTTCCGTCATCCCCCGAGTGGGAAACGGAGACGGAACTTCGATGCTGGTTGAAACTGTTGCGCACGCCTCCCCCTGACGCCACATAGACCTGATTCCCTTGCGTGATGACCATCGGATGATCGTGGTGAGATCCAAACCCTAGCGGAGTCTCCGGCCAGGTGCGTCCGCCATCAGCCGACCGAAGAAGGAACAGGTTGTCCTCGCGGTCTTTTACTTGACCTCCCATAACCATAATTGCCGAGCCATCCTGCAGTATGACGCCCCACGGATCGAAGCACCCTTGGACAGGGAGTGCGCTGCGCGTCCAGCGCTGGCCGCCGTCAAATGAGACCCATGCCACGCATGTCCGATTGTTTCCATCAGGAGGGCCAAATTGAATCACGCCGACAAGCAGATGCTTCGCATTCTTGGGATTCGCACTAAGTTGCGATTCGGCTAAGGGGAGCGCAGGACCGCCGGCACTGAGCAGCCGGTCCTCGCCGATTTCGATTGAAGGATGGTCTTGTGCTTGGAGTAGAACGAGAAAAACTCCGACCATCGCTATTCGCCACATTTGAGTAATCTAGGCCAACAGGGCTCCTCTTAGCAATTGAACCTGTAACGGGCAAACCGGAAACTGACCCACTACCCAAAAGGCCACCTTCCGCTCACAACTAGGTAGAAGGCCCGGCCCGACATCCGTTCAGAAGAATACGTTTTCTCACGATCGCCAACACGCCAAGGATGCTGCGTGACCTCAATAAGTCCCGGCCTTATCGATG
>QHZB01000033.1 GCA_003224525.1 Acidobacteriota bacterium
TGAAACGGAGAAAGGGCCAGCCCCTTTTGAAACGCCGCGATGGCTTCGTCATACTTCTGCAACTGGGCGTTCAAATAGCCGATAAAGTAATAGGCGTCCGGTTCGTTGGGCGCGATCTCTGCGACGTTCTGAAATGCGGCGATGCCCTTCTCCGTCTCCCCGAGGTCTTTGTCGGCAAGTCCGAGGTTGTACCAGGCGTAAGCATCCTTAGGAAGGTGCTGCGCTGCCGCTTCGAGTGCCGCACGCGCAGGCTCCAGCTTCTGCTGGGCGAGCAGAGAAACACCTAGGTTCAGCCGGGCCACGGCAAATTTTGGGTCAGCCTCGAGGGCTTGTTCAAAATATTTTTGCGCGTCCGCGGGGCGCTGCTGATTCATGTAGGCGACGCCCAGGGTATTGAAACGATAGGCGTCCGCAATCCCGCCGCCCGACGACGCGGACTTCTTTGCAGCCGCAGCCTTCTCCTGTGCGGACGGCGCGCTGGAACGCGCCAGTATCGCGGCACAGCAAATCAAGATTGAACAAGCGAAAATCGCGCCCACTGCAAGCCGCTGAGTTGAACCCATGAAAATGTCTCTTCCTGTCCGCGCGGGATGCCCGAATTCCGCGTACGAAGCATCCGGGTGCAAATGGAATTCTCCCGGCTGCACAGCGCATCGTCAACCATTTTTATGCTCGGCGATTTGCGCATTTTGCCGCGTGCTTGACCTGCACCGCATGCACGCTTACTCTCCCGCATCAAGCCATGAGCTTCTTCTCTTACTGCACCTTAGCGGAAATCACGCACGAAATTCGATCCAAGAATGTTTCTCCCGTCGAAATCGTCGATAGCCATCTTAAACGCATCGAGGCGCTGCAGCCGAAACGGAATGCGTTTGTCCATCCGGACCCTGAGGGTGCCCGTGAGCAGGCGCGCGCGGCGGAAAGTTTGGTGGTGCACGGCGCGCAACTCGGGCCTCTCCATGGCGTGCCGCTCACCATCAAGAGTTGCATCGATGTCGCCGGTTGGCCCTGTCCCGCTGGTTCCCTTCTCCGCAAAGATTACGTCCCACAACAGAACGCCCCGCTTGTTTCGCGATGGAAGGCCGCGGGCGCCATCTTTCTCGGAAACACCAACACTCCCGAATTCTTGATGGCCTACGAAACCGACAACCTGCTCACCGGAAAAACAAGAACCCCTGGAACTTGGCCCGGCTACATGGACTCGATCGCGCGCTTGATCTGTGGTGGTTTTTCTTTGGCCCGGTGATCGGTAACTTGTTTCGCCAAAGCGTCGCCGGCCGTGAAGGTCAAATCAGCCCGATGTTTCGCGAGTATCTCGCTTACGCGACCTCCGGAGATTCGATCACACTCGATCAATTCACCAAAGCCTGCGAGGATCGGGATCTTCTCCGCGCCGATATTTTGCGCCAAATGCGGGACACATCCGTCCTGCTCTTGCCAGTTTCCAACAGTCCCGCGTTTCGTCACGGCCAGGGAAATTACCTTCCCGGCGCGGGCTACCGCGACACCATGCGGTTTTCGCAATGGCTGAACTTGACCGGCTTTCCCGGCGCATCCGTTCCCGTCGGCGTTTCGAACGAGGGACTGCCCATTGGCGTCCAAGTCATCGGCCGGCCATTTGAAGACGAGCTGGTCCTGGCCGTCGCGGAAGCCATCGAGAAAGCGCGCGGCCCCTGGCAACCGCCTCCTATTGTTGTTGCGGAAACGGCGGTGCCAGCATCAACAACGACATTGCCGTAAACAGTTTCCTGCATCGGTCTGCCGCACACCGCGCTCCGACTCTGCAGTTCGGCCTTAAGTTCCCGTTCTAGGAAAATGCTCTGAAACCATGGGCGGCACCTTTTCGAAGCGCTGCCCTTTTCTCACCGAATCCCTGTTCCCTTTCCCGCCGGAAGGAGTAAAATGCGCCCATGAATCGACGCACATTTATCGGAACATCCGTCGCAGCAACCCTCGCATCCGCCGCCAAGCCAGCCTGGGCAGCGGACACCGCACATCACATTGACCGCGTCGGCGTGCAGCTGTACACCGTGCGCGACGCCATGAAGACCGACTTCGAAGGCACTATCGCGAAGGTCGCCGCCACCGGCTACAAGGAAGTCGAATTCGCCGGTATTTTTGCCCCGAACGAGGGCTACTTTGGCCGCTCTCCGAAAGACGTCCGCGCCATCCTTGACAAGAATGGCTTGGCCGCGCCTTCGTGCCACGCGGGCTACGACGTCGTCGAAAAAAAGTGGCCCGCAGCTCTCGAAGCCGCGAAAATAGTCGGCCATAGCTACATCATTTGCCCTTGGATCGACGAAAAACAGCGCGTAGAACCCGGCGGCTGGAAGCGCGCCGCGGACCTCTTCAATCGCGCCGGCGAAACCAGCAAAAAAGCCGGCATCCAGTTCGGCTACCATAATCACTCATTCGAATTCGATCCCGCGGATTCACTCGGCGGCAAACTCCCTTATGATTTCCTCCTCGCCGAAACGGATCCCAAGCTCGTCAAAATGGAAATGGATCTTTGCTGGATCAGCGTCGCCGGCAAGGATCCGCTGGCCTATTTCGAAGAGTATCCCGGGCGTTTCCCGCTCGTTCACGTAAAAGACTGGGTGAAGGACGCCTCTACGCCGAGTGCGTACCAGGGAGCGATGGGCCAGTCCGTTAAATTTGGCGGCCGCATGGCCGATGTCGGCCAAGGTTCCATCGACTGGAAAAATCTTTTCGCGCACTCACCGAAAGCGGGCATCCAGCACTATTTTGTGGAAAACGACGATCCCAAATCAGCCTTCGACGACATAAAAATAAGTTACAACTATCTTCACAACCTGCAGTTTTGATTTTTCTTTTCAGGAGCGCCCCTGCTCGGCTTGATCTTTCCGAGGAGAAACGCGTCATGACTCCGCGCAAATGGATACCGATGCTGACGGTCGTTGCCGTCTCGACTCTAATGGCCTTCGCCACCGCGCGCCCGCAAGCTCCGACTTGGAAGCCCCTATTCAACGGCAAGGATCTCGCCGGCTGGAAACATGTCGGCCCCGGTAACATGACGGTCGAAGACGGCCTTATTCGCACGCACGGCGGCATGGGCCTGCTCTACTGGACCGGCGGCAAGCTCTCCAATTGCCGCATTCGCGTGGTCTACAAGATGCGCGACTTCAACGATAATTCCGGAGTCTTCATTCGCATCCCCCTCGAACCACGTGAGGAATGGATGCCCGTCCACTACGGCTACGAAGTCCAGATTGACAACCATCCCGAAACTTCCAACGAAGACGAATATCACATTACCGGCACACTCTATTCGCTGACCAGGCCGCTCGCCAAGCCCGGCAAGCCCGGTCCCGAGTGGAACACCATGGTCATCACCCTCGACGGCCCGCGCACCACCGTCGTGCTCAACGATGTCACCGTCACCGACTACACCGAAGGCCAGCCCGTCCCGGAGCGCAAATTCAATTTCGAGCCGCAGCATGGCGCTCGCCCCAACGAGGGCTACATCGGCCTGCAGAATCACAGCGACAACGATATTGTGTTTTTCAAAGAGGTCAGCGTCCAGCCGCTGAAGTAATTTCGAATTCTCAGTTTTTGGTTCAGACTTCCGGGCTCGATGTTCATTGTTCAGGTGCCTGATCTCTGATTACTGATCTTTGTTTTTTTAATTTTGAACTTTCAACATTTAACTTTCTTCAGGAGCACACCATGAAAAAAGATCTTTCCCGCCGTCAATTCCTCCATCGCACCGCCGGCGCTGCTGGCGCGCTCGCGGCTTCGCCGGCAATTTTTCTTGAGCCGGAGCATATTCCTTTGCCACTGCAATCGACCGCACCAAGCGACCGCCTGCGCTTCGGCATTATCGGCATCGGCATGCAGGGCTCCGGCTTGCTCACCAATGCCATCCAATTGCCGGGCGTCGAATGCGTCGCCGCTTGCGATCTCTACGACGGCCGCCACACGCTCGCCCAGGAAATTGTCGGCAAGAAAATCCCCACGACCCGCCGCTACAAAGAGCTCCTCGATAACAAAGAAATCGACTGCCTCATCGCCGCCGTTCCCGATCATTGGCACAAGCAAGTCGTGGTCGACGCCGTCAACGCGGGAAAAGATATCTACTGCGAAAAGCCGATGTCGCACTCCGCCGCCGACGGCGTGGCCATGGTCGCCGCCGCGCAAAAAACCGGTCGCATCGTGCAGATCGGTTCGCAGCGGGTCAGTTCGGTCATCTGCACAAAGGCCAAGGAGCTCCTCGCCTCCGGCATGGTCGGCACGCTCACGCTCGTGGAAGGCTCGCTCGGCCGCAACGATCCCAACGGCGCCTGGGAATATCCGCCGCCGCCCGATCTCTCCCCAGAAAACCTCGACTGGGACACTTGGCAAGGCACCGTGCCCAAAGTTCCTTTCAACCCCAACATCTTTGCGCGCTGGCGCTGCTGGAAAGAATACGGCACCGGCGTCGCTGGCGATCTGCTCGTCCACCTCGTCAGCGGCATGAACTACATGCTTGGCTGGAACGAGCCGCCCAAGCGCGCCATGGCTCTCGGCGACATTCTGCGCTTCAAGGACGGACGCAATATGCCCGACGTTCACTGCACCCTTTTCGATTACGGCCGGGCGCCGGTTTATCTGCGCCTGAATCTCGGCTGCGATACGCCGGAGATCTACCGCTTCCAGGGCTCGAAGGGAATTCTCGAAGTCACGGAAACCGCCATCGCTTATTTCCCGCAATCCGGTGAAGACGATTCCCCGAGTTATTACACCTACAGCTATCCGCACGCCATGCGCGATGCCTATCTCAAGAAATGGCACGAGGATCATGACCCCAAGCCCGGCAAAGAACCTGTCGCCGAGGGGTTCACTTATCGCGGCGTCTCCTGGGACGAGGAAAAACCGCATCTCTGGAAGTACTTCCAGGGCGTGAGGAATCGCCAACAGGTAACCGAAGACGCCATTTTCGGCCACCACGCCGCGCTGGCCTGCCACATGGCCAACGAATCTTATTTCCGCCATGCAGCCGTCACCTGGGACCCCGCCTCCAACCAAATCAAATCGTAATTTTCAATCCTCACGGAGGGGCGGGCTTGCCCCGCCCGATCCATCCTTTCTGCATTTCCTGCCGAAGGAGGGGGTACCTCCAGGGGTACCTCCACCCCCGCGTGCTTTTTGGCAAAGAGTGCGGACGCGCTTAAAAAAAGAGTTGCACTTTTTCTGAGTGCAAAAAAGCGCAACAGAGTGCGCAAGGATGTGAAAAGAAAGGGGATAGATCGGAGGCACGCCGAAACCCGTGCAGACTTGAACTGTACAAACTTTGAGGAGGGGGGTACACGCCCGGCGTACACCCCACCCGTGAAAGATGGATCGTTTTCAAAACAAAGGAGTTGCGGGACGAGCATTTTGTAAGTAGCTGAACAGAAAGGGGATGGACGACGGGAGATTTCGTAACAAGTGACAGGTGAGTCGTGGCAAGGAAGAGGCGGAAAGGCGGGGGTGCAGGACCGAAGGTTC
>QHZB01000034.1 GCA_003224525.1 Acidobacteriota bacterium
GGCCGGCCTGGAAATACCGCAGGGCGAGGGATTGGAGTTCTTCGTGGGTGACCGCTTCGATCCCGGCGAGGATTTCATCGAGCGAATAGAAGCGACCGAAATACAGCTCCTGGCGGGCGAGATTGGACATGCGGGAGCTGGTGGATTCTAGCGAGAGCATCAGCGAGCCTTTGAGGTGATTCTTCGAGCGGCGAAGCTCTTCTTCCGTGACAGGCGATTCCTTCAAGGCGCGAAATTCCTGAATGGTGAGATCGATGACCTTGCCAACTGTTTCCGCGGCCGTGCCGGCATAAACGGTCATCATTCCGGCGTCGGAATAGGGCGTCAGCTCGCTGAAAACCGCGTAGGCGAGGCCCTGCTTCTCGCGAATGTTCTGGAAGAGACGCGAGGACATGCCGCCGCCAAGAAGATTGTTGAGGACGGCGACGCCGAAGCGGTCCTCGTGGCCCAGCGGAACCGATGGAACACCGATGCAAAGATGCACCTGTTCGAGGTCGCGTTTGGTTTCGAGATGGATGGGCGCACCCGTGCGCGGAGCTCCGTCGCTCTCGGCGGGACCTGTTGGTTTCATGTGGCCGAACTCTCGCTGCACCAATTCCAGCACTTGCTCGTGAGTGACGTTGCCGGCAGCGGTGACCACCAGATGGTCCGGCGCGAACCACTCTCGAAAGCGCGCGCGCAGCGAATCGCGATTGAATCCTTTCACGGTTTCCGGGGTGCCCAGAATCGGGCGGCCGAGCGAATGCTTCGGCCAGAAGCCGCGGGTGAAAATCTCGTGAAGTAGATATTCAGGATTGTCCAGATCCATCTTGATCTCTTCAAGGACAACCTGGCGTTCTTTCTTCACATCTTCGGAGTCGAATTTCGGACGGAGCACGAGGTCGGCGATGACGTCAAAGGCGATGGGCAGGTGCTCGTCAAGAATCTTGGCATTGAAACAGATTTGTTCTTTGGACGTGAAAGCGTCGAGCATGCCGCCGACGGAATCCATTTCACGGGCGATGGCTTCGGCGGAGCGGCGTTCCGTGCCCTTAAAAACCATGTGCTCCATAAAGTGGGCGAGGCCGTTCTCTTCGGGGATTTCGCGGCGGGAGCCGTTGCGGACCCAGACGCCGACGGACACGGAGCGCACATGGGGCATGGGCTCAGTGATAACCACGAGGCCGTTGGGCAAAACGTGCTTCTGAATGTCGCGCGTTTCGGTGGCCATGTAGAGATTGTGACACAGGCGGGGCGGAAAGGAGAAACAGAAGCAGGCTATGGGGCTAAGAATTGTGTTTACTAACTTGCAATTGCTTTGATCATCCGACTCAACCCGCAGCGGTCGAAGAAGCTCAGAAGGTACGCAGTACAAAAATCTAAGTGCCGCTGCTGGTGTCGCTTACGAGGAAGCGCGTCATTTATCTCGCCCTTGAAGTGGACCGAAGATGGACTGAAATTCCGGCTCCCGGAGTTGAGTTGCAATCGAGCGTTTGCCTTCCGCTACGAATCACACGCCGTTAGCCATTGCCTTCTTACCCAGGTCCTTTCGCAATGTGGCGAAAGTCTCGCGCGGGCCGCGGTTTTCCGCCGGCACGAAACCAATACGCACCTGAAAAAACTGTTCTACTTCGTCGTCGGCAAAACACATGTAGGTTCGGTGCGGTCTTGGCTCTCCATCGATTTTGCCAAGCTACCGCGGTAAGTGGCTTATTGTAAGTGCCTTATTGGCATGCCTGGTTTGCAATCGGCTCTATTTCGCAGCTACAAAATAGTCTCGATTCCCACGCCAGCCGGCATAGAGTGTGATTCCGTGCAAGGTGAACCCTTAAGATGGCACCGTCTCTTGCGAGCATGGATGGCGTGCCTGGCCAACTTTCCGGGATCTCGTTTCTGGAGAGTTTCAGGGTAGTCGACGATTCTGGAGTTGATCACCTTTTTCAATACCTCTTCTGAGTCATGGGGCGACGAAGCCGGGTACACGGAAACTCATCGCAGCCAACCGGTATTGAAACAGCATGACCTCGAGATGTACCTTCTAGCGAGAAAGCAGAACCCGGATTCTGTGGGCGCGAGAGACAATCTCGGGCGGAAATGCGATCGGGCACATCACAAAGCGTGGACAGATTGCTAGTACCAAAGAATCTTTCATTAACTCTTTCCCGTGAGCTTGTACCAATGCCAAGTTTAGCCGTTCATCCGATTTGAATAGCATAAGGGAGTTGCCCAGCGCTGCTTGGTAAGCTAACATAGGTTAGCTAAGGAGCTGCCATGAGCATTGTCACCATTCACCAAGCCAAAACAAATCTTTCTCGACTAATTGAGAAGGCTTCCGAAGGCGAGGAAGTGATCATTGCGCGTGGGTCAAAACCCGTAGCCCGGCTCGTTCCGGTCGGAGAAGTAAAGGGGAGACGCCAGCCAGGGTCGTTGAAAGGCAAATTGCAGGTTGGACCAGAGTTTTTTGAGCCCCTCCCGGTGAGCGAGCTGTCGGGCTGGGAGTAGTCCAATTGCGCGCGCTCCTCGATACGCATGCTTTGCTCTGGTGGCTCTCGGATGACCCAGCACTAACGCGGGCCGCTCGAAAGATTATTGCAGAAACCAGAAACACGCTGATAGTAAGTGCTGCTTCGGCTTGGGAAATCGCTATCAAGGTCAGGCTGGGAAAAACTGCCGACCGCTACTGACCTGGCGGCGGATTTCTCTGGCCAAGTCGAACGCGAAGGTTTTCACCTTTTAGCCATTTCCGCAGAGCATGGTATTCGCGCCGGACTTTTGCCTGGCCCTCACAAGGATCCATTTGACGGTATGCTCATTGCTCAAGCTCAGGCAGAAAATATACCAATCATCAGCAATGAGGTATCCTTCGAAAGCTATGGCGTGCGGCGCCTTTGGTGAAACCTTCGCAGACTGTGTGCCTTCTCCCCAGCGCTGTACGCAACTGGATGGCTGTCAGCGAGGGTGCTCAATTCAAGGACCTGGAAACGTGTTTGAAACGCGGGTCCATTGACTTGCCGAGCGAAAGTTCTAAATCCACGAAAGGCTACTCCTCCAAATCATTGAGGACTAAGGCTTGAAGGAAGTGGCGCGCCCGGGGGGACTCGAACTCCCGACCTTCTGCTGCTTAGCAGGGGGTCACAGGCTGAAGCCTGTTCTACAAAAGTTTCTCGGCGGGGTTTAGTTTGCCGTATTCGCTGGTGTAGTGGAGGGGGACATCGCCGTAGGTGCCTTTCTCGCGAAGGTAGACCTCGCATGTATCGAAGGGCTTCGAGTAAACGTGGATGCTGACGGCGCGCTGGTGGAATTCGGCGAGATTCAGAACCTGATGGACGGGCTCGAGAGGGTTGACATAAGCAGGATGGGCGGCGTCCATTTCATAGATTTCGGTTGGAACAATGCGGCAGGTGCCGCGCACACTATCGCGGTCGTCAACCCGAAAATTCTGGACCTTCAGCCGGCCGATGGGCGCGGCCATCCAACAATTCTGACCGCGATGATTGTGAATGCGGCTGGCCTGGCCAATCTCCCAACAGATGGTCATGCACTCGAAGACTTCGTTCTTGAAGATGAGGTTGCGCGTGTAGTTGCCCTTCGAAAAATAGCAGTACTTGTCGAGCGTCTCCGGGCGCGCCGAGTGGCGGACGATGTAGTCCTGGACGTTTTCGAGGGTGAAATCGCGCCCGGGGATCGCGGCGAGACCTTTGACCCAATCGGTGATGGTGAGTTGTTCGGTCGCGAGGTGTTGTGCCATCAGGCGCCTCCGATTCTTATGCGACCGCAAAGCGGTCCACTGAACGATTGAACGATGCTCCACAAACAGTGTTTGTCAATGAATTATAGCGCCATTTGCACCGCGGGCGCAGCAGAGGGGCTGGGTTCCGCGTGTTAAGATGAGCACGAAGGAATCTTGTCTGTTGCTGCCGACACTTCCATGATGACGGAACTCCTGGGCAAATCGAAAGAAGAGTTGCGCGAATTCTGCGTGGCGCTGGGCGAGCCGGCGTTCCGCGGAGCGCAGATTTATCACGCGCTGTACTCAGAAAGAAAATTCGATGTGGCGCAAATTACGAATCTTCCAGCGGCGCTGCGAGCGCGGCTCTCGAAAGAGGCGCGGATTACGCTTCCGGAGGTGAAGCAGCGGTTTGCCTCGACGGATGGTTCGGTAAGGTATTTGTTTGACCTGCCGCCTAGCGAAGAGAAGTTGGTGCGGCCAGCTTCCGTGGAGGCCGTGTTCATGCCGAGCGAGGGACGGCAGACGATCTGCGTTTCCACGCAGGCAGGCTGCGCGGTGGATTGCCACTTCTGCCTGACGGCGCAGCTTGGATTGATTCGAAACCTGACGGCGGGAGAGATCCTGGCGCAGGTACTTTTGCCGCTGGAAGAACACAAGGCACAGCTTACTCCGCAGACGAATATTGTACTGATGGGCCAGGGCGAGCCGCTGCTGAATTTTGACCCGGTGATGGCCGCGGTGCGAATCATGCTCGATCCAGATGGGCTGCGGATTTCGCCGAAACACGTGACACTTTCGACCAGCGGGATCGTGCCGGGAATCGAGCGGCTGGCCGAGGAGAAGGTGCGGCCGAAGCTGGCGATTTCGTTGAATGCGTCGAATGACGAGCAGCGCGACGCGTTGATGCCCATCAACAAGAAATATCCGCTTTCCATGCTGATGAATGCCTGCAAGGAATATCCGCTGCGAACCTGGGAGCACGTTACAGTTGAATACGTGATGCTCGGCGGAGTGAACGATTCGGCGGATGATGCGCGGCGCGTGGTGCGGTTGCTGGCCCCGCTCAAGAGTGTGAAAGTAAATCTGATTCCGTGGAATCCGGGAGAACTTCCCTACCGCGACTCCTCGCCGGAGCGCATAGAGGAATTCCGGCAGATTCTGGTGGATCGCGGGGTGCCGGCATCCGTGCGCTACTCGCGCGGGCGGGATGTCATGGCTGCGTGCGGGCAACTGGCGCTGCTGCAGATCGACGGTGCTCCGCTGTCAGCGGTCGGTCCGCCGACTGTGAGCGTATACTGCAGGAGGACCAACCATGGATGATCTCACACCTGCAGTCCCTTCGCGCATTACTCATTTAGCAGCAGCCTTCTCGCATCCGGAACCGATGCGACGAGGTTCGCTCTGTGAACGCCGGATGAAGTGCGGACAAGGAGCCTGCGCCTGTCAACATGATCCTAAGGCAGCCCATGGTCCTTACTTCCTCCTCACGCAGAAGGTCGAGGGCAAGACCCGTTCCCGCTATGTCTCTCCCGAACAGGCGCCGGTGGTCCGGCGGCAGATCGAATCGGGACGGCAATTTCGAGAACGCGTCGAAGCCTATTGGGAGACCTGCGAGCGATGGGCCGATGAACAACTCGAAGCGATCCCGGTCTCCGCAGAGGAGGCCGAAAAAGGGGGCTCTCCGCGGACCTGGAAAGCGAAATCGCCCAGGAAATCGAAACGCTCTTAGGTCCTCAGGCGCTGGCCGAACTGGATTTTGAAGCTGTGGAGACGTTCGCACGGCGGCAGGCGTTGCGTCTGGCCGCTCGGGCCCTGGAACAACGGTTCAACGCGGACA
>QHZB01000035.1 GCA_003224525.1 Acidobacteriota bacterium
AACGTACGTCCAGTGCGCGCTTGTCCTGCAATATCCGCGGTTCGCAGAGAAGCTGGGGCAGGCGCTGGCGGCGCTCTTTTCGGATAGCAGGATTGAGGCGGTCGTCTCGCCGGCCATGGGCGGGCTCATTATCGGGCAGGAAGTCGCCCGGGCGCTACCTGAGACGAAAAGCTCGCCCGGCGGTGGAACGCCTGCACTCTTTGTGGAGCGCGATGCCAGCGGCATGATGACGCTGCGGCGCGGGTTCTCACTGGCTCCAGACCAGCATGTCCTCGTCGTTGAAGACGTGTGGACGACGGGCGGCTCGACGCAGGAAGCCATTCGCGTCGTGGAGGAGGCCGGTGCCCGCGTGGTTGCTGCCGGTGCGCTGATTGATCGGAGCGGCGGGAAGATCGATTTCGAAGTCGAAGCGCAGTCGCTCATCCAACTGCCCATTGCCAGCTACGAGGAAGAAGATTGCCCGCTTTGCCGTGGCGGCAGCGTAGCCGTGAAGCCCGGAAGCCGCTTTGTTCGCACCGCTCCATAGGGCCAATCAAAACCTTGCCAAATCTCGCCCCTCTTCTGAAGACTGATCACTGAAACTGATAACTTGCTTTCCATGCGCTATTTCAAGCTCACCATCGCCTACGACGGCACCGATTTTCACGGTTGGCAGATTCAAACCAATAAGCCCACCATTCAGGGGGAAATCGTTGGAGTGCTCCGGCGCCTGACCCAGGAGAACGTCGTTTTGCATGCTGCCGGGCGCACCGACGCCGGCGTTCACGCGCTTGGCCAAGTCGGGAGCTTTCGAACGCAATCGCCATTGTCGGCGCAGGAATTTCAGCGCGCTTTGAACGCGCTGCTTCCCCCGGCGATTCGAATCGCCGGCGCCGAGGAGGTCGGCCCGGATTTCAATGCGCGCTGGTCGGCGCGGCGCAAGACTTACCGTTATCGGCTGTATCGCGGGAAAGTGGTGCCGCCAATGATCTGGCGTTACGTCCTCCACTATCCCTTCCCCCTTGACGAAGACGCCATGCGCGAAGCGGCGGCCCGGTTTGTCGGCACGCACGATTTTGCTTCGTTCGCGGCTTCGACGGGCTCCGAAGAGGACGACAAAGAGCGATCCACCGAGCGCGAAATCTTTTCGACAGAGCTGGTGCGAACCGCGGATAACGAAGAGCTGGTCTTCACCGTTCGCGGGCGTTCGTTCCTTCGTTATATGGTGCGCAAAATGGTAGGCACGCTGCTCGACGTGGGCCGCGGAAAACTCACGCCTGCGGACATCGATCGCCTGTACGGACTGCGGGACCGCTCCAAATCCGGCCCCACCGTTCCGCCTCAAGGTCTCGTGATGGTCGAAGTGCAGCACGAAGAGGCTTGGCACCTCTGAGCGAGCCATGATCTTCGATAATCTGAATGCCGGGCCAACCTTCGTCCCATTTCCCCAGGCCCGGGTAAGAGACTTTCCCTCGTCAAAATCAGTTAAACTGCCTGAGAAGCCATGTATACCATCCGTCAGGCACGGAAGAATTTTTCAATGCTTCTTCGGAAGGCGGTCCGAGGCGAGGAAGTCATAATTGCTCGTGGGCGGACACCGGTCGCCAAGCTTGTGACGGTTGAGTTGCTTGCACTTTCCTTGCTGGCAAGGGCTCCGCAGCCCGTAATTCCACATCCAACCCCCAGCCTCAAAATCGGTTAGAATCGCGCTTATGGCGACCACGGCCATTCCTATCGACACGCTCCCTTCGATCAATCCGGCTACGGGGGAAGTGCTAGCGCATTTTGAGAGAACGCCGGCGTCGTCGTTGCCGGAGATCGTTGCCCAAGCGCGCGTTGCCCAGAGCGCATGGGCGAAGCTTGCGATTCGCGATCGTTGCGCGAAGTTGCGCGGGCTTCGCGAACGCATCATGGCTTCGCGCAATGAATTGGCGGACGCCGTTGTGCGCGAATCCGGCAAGCCGCGCGTGGAAGCCCTCTTTGCGGATATTTTTGTTGCCCTCGATTCGGCGGAATACTGGTCCAGGAACGCCGCCCGCGCTCTTCGCACGCGGCGTGTGCCGCATCACAGCACCGCCGCGAAAGCCAAACGCGGCTATCTGGCCTACGATCCTCTCGGTGTTATGGCCATCATTTCCTCGTGGAACTACCCGCTGGCGATCCCCCTCAGCCAAATCATTCCGGCCGTCGCGGCAGGGAATGCAGTGGTGTGCAAGACCAGCGACTTCACTCCGCAATGCGGTGCGCTAATCGAGAAACTTTTCATCGACGCAGGTTTTCTTGGAAATCTGGTCACGATTGTCCAGGGTGGCGGGGAAGTCGGCCAGGCCTTGATCGACGCGCCGCCGGACAAAGTGCTCTTCACCGGAAGTGTGGCTACCGGCCGCCGCGTTGCCGAAGCTTGCGCAAAAAAACTGATCCCCTCCGTGCTCGAACTTGGCGGCAAGGATGCCATGATCGTTCTTGCGGATGCGGACCTGGAGGTGGCCTCCAGCGCGGCCGTCTGGGGCAGCTATACGAACTGCGGGCAGGTATGCCTTTCCGTGGAACGATTGTTTGTCGAGCAAGCCGCAGCGGAAAAATTCATGATGCTTTGCGTGGAAAAAACGAAGAAACTGCGCATCGGTCCGGGGAGCGATCCTGCTACAGACGTCGGCCCGCTCATCCGTCCGCAGCACGTGCAGCGCATGGGCGATTTAGTCCGCGAC
This sequence comes from Acidobacteriota bacterium, assembly GCA_003224525.1. Lineage (GTDB taxonomy): Bacteria > Acidobacteriota > Terriglobia > Acidiferrales > UBA7541 > Acidiferrum. The sequence continues at coordinate 2,688 of QHZB01000035.1, forward strand.
GCCGTTTCCCGAGGCGCAAAGGTTTTGTGCGGCGGCAACTCGCGCCCTGATCTCGGCGCCAATTTCTTCGAGCCCACGGTCATCGCCGGTGTGGATTCCTCCATGAAGTTATTTCAAGAAGAGACGTTCGGCCCGATCCTCGCGATGCAAATCGTGCGCGATGCTGAAGAAGCGGTAGCTCGTGCCAATGACTCACCATTCGCGCTGGCAGCAAGTGTTTGGACCAGCGATAGACGGCGCGGCGAAGCGATCGCGCATCGTCTCCGCGCCGGCGCCGTCATGGTAAACGATGCCATCAGCTATTTCGGCATTGCAGAAGCCCCGCATGGCGGGTGTGGCGCGAGCGGCTGGGGCCGCACCCATGGCAAAGCAGGCCTCCTCGAAATGGTGCAAATGAAATACATTGATGTCGACCGCCTGCCACGGAGCGAGAAGCCCTGGTGGTATCGTTACGGCGCGGATCTGGAGCGCGCCGCGGATGCCTTTCTCCAATTTGAATTTTCCGGCGTTATCGGCGCGAAGTTGCGAAACGCCCGCAGCGCCATGAAAACGTTTTTCCGCGACCACGGATTGTAGAGAGGATCTCCATGCCCGAAGAGACGGCAGCGTCACCCAAAATCAAAACGCGCAAGCCCAAACAGCGGGCCTGCGATGAAAAGGACGAAAAGGGCAAGCTCTGCAACGGACACTTGAAGCGCTACTACGATTACCCGAAGGAAGTGGCAGCGCTAATTGGTCCAAAAGCGGAGATTTACCGCTGCGAATTCTGCAAGACGCTGTATCGCCCGGATCCGGCGCAACAGCCGCAAAGTTATACTTTGCGGAATTAGATCGATCTCTCTCGAACCAAACGAGGCCCGCGGTGCAACAGAACGAATGGATCTACGACTGGAACGTCGCCACCCCGCCGCCGATTCCTCCCGGCACGCGCGTCTTGATGAACGACGAAACCCTGCGCGATGGTTTGCAAAATCCCTCTGTCTACGACCCCAGCATCGAAGAAAAGATCGAAATCCTGCATCTGATGGAATCCCTGGGAATCGACGCGGTCAATATCGGTCTCCCCGGCGCTGGGACACGCGCTTACGCCCACACCGAAGCGCTGGCCCGCGAAATCGCCACGCACCGGATGAAGATCAAGCCCAACTGCGCCGCGCGAACGCATGAAAACGACATTCGCCCCATCGTGGAAATTTCGCAGACCGTGGGCATCGCCATTGAAGCCGCAACGTTTCTCGGTTGCAGCCCGATCCGCCGCCTCGTGGAAGACTGGACGGTCGAGCACCTCGAGCGCACCACCGAAAAAGCAGTGAAGTTCGCGGTCGAGAACGGTCTTCCGTCCATGTACGTCACCGAAGACACCATTCGAACCGATCCCGATACCGTTAAGCGGCTGTACTCGACCGCCATTCGAAACGGCGCAAGCGCCATCGTCCTTTGCGACACTGTGGGACACGCCACGCCGAACGGCTCTTTCAACCTCGTCAAGTTCGTCATCGACGAGGTGGTGAAACCTTCCAGCGAGAAAATTCGCATCGACTGGCATGGTCACAACGATCGCGGCCTCTCCATCGCCAATTCGCTCGCGGCCGTCGCGGCCGGCGCGCATCAGGTCCACGCCGCCGCCAACGCGCTCGGTGAGCGTGTCGGCAACACGCCCATGGAATTAATGCTCGTCAATCTTCGCCTCATGGGCCTCATCCAGCAGGACCTCTCCCGGCTGAAAGAGTATTGCGAAAAAGTCGCCAAGGCCACGCACACGATGATCCCGCCGAACTATCCGGTCGTCGGCCATGACGCGTTCCGCACCGCCACGGGCGTTCACGCTGCCGCACTCATCAAAGCCTTTCGAAAAAATGATCTCGCGCTGGCCAATGCCGTTTACAGCGGCGTGCCCGCGCATCTCTTCGGCCTCGACCAGGTGATCGAGATCGGCCCGATGAGTGGCAAATCCAACGTGCTGTTCTGGCTCGAGAAGCACCGCATTCCCGCAGACGATACCGTTGTCACGCGCATCTTTGACGCCGCCAAGCGGTCCCCGCGCGTCCTCTCTGATGAGGAAGTTCTCGCCCTGTGCACCGAGGCCGCACGCAATTGAGCAGGCAGCGAGCTTGCAAGCCGACGGTGAAACGCGCCTTCGTTTGCGTTATTCTTCTGGCTATGCTGGTTCGCTCCGCCGCTCCTTCCCACGCGCCACGCCAGGCCCAAGGTTCACGGCTCTCCGACGACGTGCGAGTCCGCGCGGCTCTCGATTGGTTCACGCCCAATATTTCCTGGGTTAACGACCAGCAGGCGCGCATCACGGAAATCCCGGCGCCGGCTTTTCAGGAAGCGCAGCGCGCCGCGGCGGTCAAAGAGTTGCTGGCCGAAAGCGGCTTGCCGGCGCACATCGACAAGACCGGCAACGTCATCGGGGAACTGCGCGGTGTAAATGAAAAAGAAATTGTCGTTATTGCGGCGCACCTCGACACCGTTTTTCCTCCCGGCACGGACGTGAATGTTCACCGCGATGGCAGCCGCATGACCGCGCCCGGAATTTCCGATAATGGCAGCGGCGTGGCGGCGCTATTGGCCCTGGCGCGTGCCGTGCAGTTCGCGCATCTCAAACCACAGCGCACCGTTCTTTTCGTCGGCGACGTTGGTGAAGAAGGCGAAGGCAATCTGCGGGGGATGCGCGCGATTGTGGATACCTACCGCACGAAACTCAAAGCCGTTGTTGTGCTCGACGGCTCCGGCACCGATCATGTGACGACGAAAGCCCTCGCTTCGCGCCGCCTCGAAGCCCTGATCAGCGGCCCTGGCGGCCACAGTTGGTCCGATTTCGGCATGCCCAATCCCATCAACGCGCTTGTCCGTGGCTCCGTGCGCTTCATCAACACTAAAGTTCCGGCCAGCCCTCGCACAACGTTTAACCTCGGACAGATCGAAGGCGGTACTTCGGTAAATTCCGTTCCCTATGAAGCGCGCCTGAAAGTCGACATTCGCTCGGAGAGCGAAGACGAACTGACCCGCCTCGAGTCCGCGCTTCGCGAGTGCATCGCCGCCGGGGTGCGCGACGAGATGGATTCCGCGCGCGATCGTTCGAAGGGGAAGCTGGAATGGAAGGTCGAACCGTTGGGGAGCCGTCCGGGCGGGGAACTGGCCTCGGATTCGCCGCTACTGGCTGCGCTGCGTGCCGCCGATGAGTTTGTCGGCAATCAGTCGCGCATCGAACGTTCTTCGACAGACGCGAATATTCCGCTCTCTCAGGGGATCGACGCCATTTCCATCGGTGCCGGCGGCAGCGGCGGCGGGGCCCATTCACTGCAGGAATGGTACGATTCCGCGGGCCGGGAAGCCGGTTTGAAGCGCGCGCTGCTTACTCTCCTCGGCGTTTCCGGAGTGGCAGAGGAGAAGTCGCGATGAAAATCCGGACGAATCGC
>QHZB01000506.1 GCA_003224525.1 Acidobacteriota bacterium
GGTGACCAGCAATAGTGTCTTGGCCCACTGTGCTGGGTTCGCTGCTAAAGCATCGAAGATGAGCGAAAGAATGTTCTCGCCAAAGATGGAAGGCGAAGGCGGGTGGTCGGACGTTAGGATCGACCCCACCAGCCAGGAGACTTGTGGCAAATTCCCAGACGCCACATCGGCCAGGAAGTCCACGGGAAACTGAGGTCCGAATGCATTCTGATACAGCACCGAGGTAGGATCCTGAAAATTCTTGAAGTAGGAAAGAACATTGTCCGAGAGAATCCCGCCGAGAACAGTCTCATCTGGCGATGAGTATACCTTCCAGGAAATTCCCCGGGTCTGAAGCTGCTCTGGCATCGTCGTATAGGTCAGACGGCCATAAAGAGCGGTGCGGTTTGCGACGATGGTCTGCAGAATCGGGCCGCCGTTTTTTCCATCTGGGTCGAGCGATGCCGCCATCGTATAGAGGCGGTTCGGGTCGGTCGGGCCCATCACCGAGCAAAAAAAGTTGTCGCAAATCGTGAAACCATCGGCCAGGGCGTAATAGTAGGGAATGTCTGCGCGAGTGTAGTAGCCCATGCTCAATACCGCGTCATTGGAATTAATCGGAAGACGCGAACTCACAAAGCCGTCCATTGCACCGTTGTGCCAGCTCTGATGCTGCGGCACCCAGTCGTGAGTGATGTCGTGCGTGCATGCGGCATTCGTTGTGGAGGTGTCCAGATGGAACGGCAAGAGTGTCCCCACGGGGGAGATCGTTGTGTTCGCTGGATCGGGCTGGTGGAACGCCAAGCTCTGATCGGAAAATCCACGCACACCGCGGTAGCTTCCAAAGTAATGATCGAATGACCGGTTCTCCTGAATCAGGATCACCACGTGTTCGATGTCGGTTAATTTGGAGCAAGCGCCCGGGACCGGCGGAAAAGTGACAGAACCACCGCTGCATCCGTGCAAACCCAAGGACGCCAGTTCTGCAACGGCTGTTCCCACACCGAGTTTCAGTAGTTCTCGGCGAGTAAAATTGTGCATAGGCTCTATAAGTCTTAGATGCGTTCTACGGAGCAATGGTGGGAAGGGCTAGCAGGTCCCGGTTGGCAGGGTAACAGGGCAACTGGCTCATCGACATTCGGGTCCACCCTTGGGATTCTGGGAACTTGATACGGCAACCGGCTCATATTTCGGGAACGCATTACCTGGCTCCGGGAAACTGAGTTACTACCCGTTTTTCATTTGACCTTCTATGATCCCATGCTGGTTCTTATTATCAGTTACATTTGCGGCTTCTTGGCCTGTTGGTCCGGCTTAAACTCAGAAGTCCATTTTTCCATCAACCCGAACTCAACCTCTTTTCCCTCGGCGGGTGTGAACATTACTCTACTCTGGCCGTTGAAAACTCTTCTGCGTTTTTTCGATCCTTTAGAATTAGCGACTTGCGCGCTCTTGCGCGTTCCTCTGCCCAAGAGCGTTCGGGAAGCACTTTGGAATCAGGGGATTTGGGCACTCTTTGCGAGAACATGGGGGTCTGTCCCCTTCCGGATCTACGGCACGACCAACTGTTCCTCTTGCACAATTTTTGTGCAATCTAAGTCCTTTAGATACACCACTTCTGAGCTCCCTCCTATGTGTTGCAAACAAAGAACTTGCGCAATACCTGAGTCCTTTAGATGCAACATTTATAAAAAACATAGGGGGATGGGGGGGGGCGCACCGATAGAAATCCAAGGAAGGACTCCTATCCGAGGCTAAGCCTGTCTACCCCGACGGAGCGCGGCGACGCACGTCTTGCTCTCCTGAGGAGCATCGAGAGAAGCGATCAAACTTCCATTCTTGTTTCTTCTCCGACTGAAAACGGACAACTGAGGACTGACAACCGTCACGAATCCCCAATCTTTGAATAACCCAGCCGTCGGGCACAGTCCCCCAACATTTCTGCCTCCCAAGGCGGGCGCTTTGGGTTTCTCGGGTGTGTCAGGTGAGAGGGGATTCGCCCAAGACGATGTAAGAACACCGCAGCGGAATGTTTGTAAGCGGGAACCGGCTCGCGGAATGCCACATTGCCCAGATACTGCAACGCATCCGACAGCGCGTAGTACGTGGGATCACCGGTTTCCCAGAGCCGGTCGCGCTCCGCGAATTTCTCCGGCGCAAACGTTGCTAGTCCCAGCAAATAGTCCGACCCGTACTCGATCATGTTGATGCCCAGA
>QHZB01000036.1 GCA_003224525.1 Acidobacteriota bacterium
GCAGAGCGTTTGGCAGGCCTCTTCAGCCGGCACGCGGGTCAGTTGCCCACGACGCTGACGCCGGCAGTGGAAGCTCGCATCTTGGAGTGGAGCGTCAAACGCAAGCCCTCCGATGGTTCGACGCACTGGAGCACGCGCAAGCTCGCGGCACAGCTCAGCATCAGTCACATGATGGTCGCGCGAGTGTGGCGCAAGCATGCCCTGCGGCCACACCGGCTCGAGGGTTACATGGCCTCGAACGATCCGGAGTTTGAGACGAAAGCTGCCGAGATCATCGGACTTTATCTGCATCCCCCGCAGCATGCAGCGGTGTTCTGCGTCGATGAGAAGACGGCGATCCAGGCGCTGGATCGGCTCGATCCGGTCTTGCCGCTCTCCCCGGGTCGGGGCGAGCGGCACGGCTTTGAGTATTACCGGCACGGCACACTGTCTCTGTATGCAGCCTTCAACACCAAGACGGGCGAGGTACTCGGTAAGACCGCAGCCCGCCATACCTCGGCAGAGTTCGTGGCGTTCCTCGCTGACATCGTCGCCAACCAACCGCGTGGCAAAGAGATCCGCGTGATCGCCGACAACCTCTCGGCGCACAAGAGCGCACTGGTCAAAGACTTCCTCGCCGCGCATCCGAAGGTTCGCCTGCACTTTACGCCGACCTACTCCTCGTGGCTCAACCAGGTCGAGCTCTGGTTCTCCAAGATCGAGCGCGATGTCATCGCTCGCGGCGTATTTACCTCCGTGCCCGACCTTAAGAGGAAGCTGATGCGCTACATCCGCCACTACAACAAGGCTCCGAAGACCGTAAAGTGGAAGTACTTTGATCCGACCAAAAGAATCACTTCCCAATCAGCCGTTACAGGCCACTAGACGGGCGACTGCAGTGACTCGGGATCGCAATCGTCCGGGCTTCGGGACAGCTCGGGTGGCTGTACATAGGCAGCATAGGTAACTAAACCGCGTCGAACTGGGTCGCACTCACACGCGAGGGACGACTCGCGCGCGTAGCCGAGTCTCCGATCAATCGTATCGAGGAATGCCGCGGAAGGTCGCACCGCAGCTGTCTTCGGTGGCATCGCTCGCGGCTTGACAGGGACACTAAGAATTGCGATAGAAAGATAGTTCTTAACCCAAACCCAATGAATATCTCAAGCATAAGAACTATTTGCTCTCTCCTGCTTGGAACGACTGGCGTATTGCTTCTAGCGCAAGCAAGAGCGCAGGATCCCGCCCAATCAAATCTGGGTGTCTACGGAAAAACTTCCACCTATTGCGGACCACAAGCAATACCGCGAAATTCGCCGACTATTCCGGAGATAGGGTGCTTCTATCTATCGCCAGGGCACCGTGCAACGGGGACGCTTTCAACGCACCGTGTTGAGGTATCAGTTGATAGTGCAGGCAAGGAAGCTTTCAAAGTAGATGGGGCTCTTGTTATGGAGGCGCGTGACACTGCTTCAGGCACGAAGTTGCCCTATGTGGGCGTTGGCGGCGTCGCTGGATATAGATTCTGCGAAGGGCCAACTGATAGGAATACTGGGTGCCCGGCAGATATCACGATATTTTCCCGCAATTCCGACAAGACAGTCCTATTTATGGTTTCGGAGTGTCTTCCGCCCGAATATCATTTGTGCGTTTCGACTCAAGAAAATTGGAATTACGCAAAGTCTCAGAATCTGCATTAGCGATGGATAATGGAAGAAGACGACGCATCGTTCGGTTCGTTACGAGCAGAACGCTGTCAGAGGTACAGCTCTGATAGCCTCGCGTCAAGCTCGAGTCGTCTTTTGTCGAAAGCACGAACGGCGATATTTCACCGTGAGGCAGGCAGCCAATGAGGTCGCGGTAATCCGATCACGGCGCTGCTTGGTACACGATGGGTAAAGAAATAACTATTTGCGCGGGGTCTCGCTCTTTATAGTCGCGTACGGGTACTCTCCACTACCGACGAATCTCGTTAATCCAACTGTGTAGTGGGCACGTGGAAGAAACGACGCTTCAGCACCTTCAGTCGAGCCGGAGCTCTCGCGTAGCAAAGGCCAAGGGGCGACGGCGCGCTACAACACTGTTCGCCGGACTTGGACTCTTGTGCGGACTTCTCGGGACAGCACTTCCAGGACCGGCGCCAGCTCTGCCGTGGGGACCGAAGGCTGATACCGCGAGAGCCAACCCGAGCGCAGTGTCTCGCGGCGCCGGGACTCCTTCTACGAATGTCCGAAAGGTCTTCGATCTCACGACGCCTGGCGCCGCGGTCGCGGTGGCGTGGGCGTCAGATGGCTCGGCAATCGCTGCAGCGAGCGACTATGGGGGCGTTCTCACGGTCTGGGACAGCAACGGTCATCGCATCCAACAGATTACAGTGACCGGTGGGGGTCCGGCCTTGGGGGGGTCGATCGCGTTCGTTGCAGGCTCTTCACAGCTCGTTTTTCCGCCTCCGGACGCCGTCCCGAACAGCGCAGCATTCTCAGTGTGGGATGTCGCATCCGGAGCGATTGTTCGTACTGTAAGCGGCCCGCAACCTAACGATGACTACCCCCTTAATCGGGCACTACATTTCATGACCTCTCCCGATCAAGCTTTTCTCGCGGCGGCAACCTTCGGAAACAGGGGGTCTGGGAATCTGGAGAGGAACGTCATTGTGTACGACACGCGCTCGTGGCGGGTTGTTCAGACCATGAAAGTCTTGCCCGGCGTCGGCTCGCTCTGTGTGTTTGGGGGCGGCCGCCTGATCGGATTAGGCACCATTGCTGGCGGCCGGATCTCCGTGAGGGATCTCGTGTCGGGCATCCCTGTTAAAGAAATTCAGGCGTACGAAGAGTCACCGTACGGTGACCTTGAGTTGAGAACTGTGGCAGGAAGTCCGGCCGGGGATCTCGTGATGACGGGCGTCGGCCTAGTGTTCCTAAAAGGGACACGCAAGGAGTACGAAGCGTGGGCTGCGTCGATTGAATCCGCGCGGGTGTTCCGGATTCAAGACGGGGCCCGGATTGCATCGTTTTCGGGAGCTCGAACACCCGTCCGTCAGGCCAAATGGGACCCCAAAGGCCGGTATGTCGCCTTTGTCGACAGTGGGGACGGATTGTTTCTTTGGGAGCCATCGATCGGCAGCGTCAAAAAGGTTCACGTACCCGGCGCTTCCCTATCTCTGGATATTGCGCCGGATGGAGATCGGATTGCAGTGACGACGAACAAGGGTGTCAGCGTGTATTCAGTTAACTGATCTGAAGGGAGAACGCCTCATGGCTGCTCCAAGTCCATCGGATTACGGCACAGCCGCGGCGGCTGCCTACGGCGCCCCACTGCCCCCTGGCTGGACGGTAAAAGCGACGAGCGACCCGGAAGCGATTTGCCCTGTTCCGGCAGTACACATGCGCGTACGGGTGAGGTAACAGTAACGCGATAGCGTCCGCGTTCGGCCATTATCTGCCGATCGGGGCCAGGGTCCGATTTCTCCCGATACCGGACACTTGCGAACTCCCGTCGGCGCGGATAGCGAGGCCGTCAGCCGTCAGGCCGCGATGCCTCTGCGCACCGGGCTGCTGAAGCCGATAACCACGGGCGAAGGTCCGCCCACAAGTTCGTCTGGAAGCAATCGCGCTGTCAGGACATTCCTCGGGTTAGCCGATGATCGCTTTGGGTTCCAGGTACTCCTGCAGCCCGAAGATCCCGCCTTCCCGACCGATCCCCGATTGTTTGAACCCACCGAAGGGAGCAAACGGATCGTGACTTAATGTGTTGATCAGGACGCGGCCGGCGGCGAGTTTGCGCGCCACACGGGCGGCCCTTTCCGGGTCCGCCGAGCTTACGTAGGCGATGAGGCCGAATTCGGTGTCATTGGCGATTTCAATGGCCTCGGCTTCCGTCTTGTACGTCAGTATCGACAGGACCGGTCCGAAGATTTCTTCCTTCGCGATACGCATCTCGCGGGTGACGCTGGCAAACACGGTGGGCTTGATGAAATTCCCATCTTCAAGTCCCTGGGGATGACCTTCCCCGCCGATTACGAGCTCCGCACCTTCCTCGATCCCAGACTTGATGTACTCCTGCACGCGCTTGTACTGCTTTGTGCTGGCCAATGGGCCGAGGGTGACGCCCTTGTCTCTCGGATCTCCCATTTTGATTTTTTCGACGGCCGCCTTGGCCAATCGCTTCACTTCGTCGAGGCGGTCTTCCGGCACGATCAGGCGCGAAGCCGCAATGCAGGCCTGCCCGTTATTCAGGTAGCAGGCGTTGATGGCCATCGGGATCGCCGTGGAGAGATCGGCGTCGTCCAGGATGATGTTGGGCGACTTGCCCCCGAGCTCCAGCGTCAAGCGCTTCATCGTGTCCAGGGAGTTCTTGGCGACCAGTTTTCCGATCTGCGTCGAACCGGTGAAAGCGATTTTCTGAATGTCGGGACTTTGCGTTAACTCCGTCCCGACGACCTCGCCGAGGCCCGTCACGACATTGATGACGCCAGGAGGCAACCCGGCTTCATGAAAGGCGTCCATCAACACTTCCGTTTGCATAGCGCTCATCTCGCTTGGCTTGATGACTACCGTGCATCCGGCAGCGATCGCCGGCGCCACCTTGATCGCGATCGAGCCGGCGCTCGAATTCCATGGCGTAAATATGCCCACCACGCCAGCCGGCTCCATCACGACCTTAGATGTGCCGACAGTTTTGACCAGGTCGAAATCTTCGAGGACTTTCTTGAAGTGCAGGAAAATGTTCGCCGCGAGGTTGTTGGAGCCCTTCGCACGGTCTTGCGGTGCGCCGTATTCCACGACCGTCGCTTCAACGAGTTGATCCATTCGCTTGGCCACGGCGTCGTGCAGCCGCTGCAGAAGCTCCAGCCGGTATTCCTTGCTACTTTGCGAAAAGGTGTTGAAGGCCTCTTTCGCAGCGCCGATGGCTTTTCGGGCGTCGATTTCGTCTGCCATGGTGACCTTGCCGATAACCTTGTTGTCGGTCGGGTTCACCAGTTCGACGATCTGCGTTCCATGGGGGGTGACGAACCGGCCGTTGATATAGGCGCGATCAAAGGCTCTTACTGGAGTCGTGGTTTCACGGGTTTTCATTTGTGTCACCCTTCATGAGGTATCGGCTTTACCAAGGTCGCTGTGTCTCTCAGGACCCGAGCTCACAATTTCAGTGTGGCTCAAGAGCGGGTCGGCGTAACTAGCAAAAGACGCCAATGCTCTTGCAGAACGTGCCGAACGGTCTATTGCTGAGCTACCGCTTCTAGTTCCAACCCTCCGGGCCGCGATCTCTCTGCCGCAAGGTGGGCCTGCCGGTGCCGTGGGAAGCCGCCGCGCGCAAGGCGGCCTAAACTTTGTGGTTCGGCGGACGTCCGCTTCTTGCAATTTGACCGTCGGGTCTTGGGAATGCCGACAGGCAGCAACGGGTCACGAAGCGACCGGTGGCGGGGTAGTTTCAATGGACGGTCGCTGACCGGCCAGGAGCAGACATACTCGTGGCGGTTTCAATTTTCCCTAAAGCGGCCAGTCGCGTGTGAGGGAAGGCTTTGTAGCGCGGGTTCCTTCAGGGCTCCGTAGCTGCGGGTCGCCCTCGAGCAAATACGGCTCCTTATCGCACTGGGCATACGCCCGATGTAGCCACTCTTGGTATAGTGGCGCGTATCAACACGCCAGAGGTGCACGATGACGGGCGATCCCTTTGCTCACCTCAAGGCCGTGCAGCGCGAAGCGTGGGCCGCGTTCTCACCCCAGGCGACATTCACTGTCCCACCGGCCGCTTCGCTGGTGGCCTTTGCCGGCGTCCGTAGCGGCGATCTGGTCCTCGACGTGGCCTGTGGGACCGGAGTTGTCGCGGTGACAGCGGCGCGAATTGGCGCTCGTGTTCGGGGGCTCGATCTAGCGCCGGCGTTACTCACCGACGCCCGCAAGAATGCTGCCT
>QHZB01000507.1 GCA_003224525.1 Acidobacteriota bacterium
TCAGCCACGAAGTGTGGCTTTCAAAATTGAGGGATCACTTGACTGAAGAACGGTACGCTGCCAGAACCTCGCGTCAGTGTATCGCTGTGGCGCGCCATTTCCTGCGTTGTCTCGATAAGCAGAAGGTTGACGTCAGCACGGCGCAACCTGCAAGCGTCGAGGCGTATCTGCAACAGACACGACGGATGTATCGCCGCCGCCATGGCCATCCGCCAGATTACAAAGGTTGGCAGTGTCTCCACACCAATGGCATCCACATGCTCTTGCGCCTGGTTCAGGGCCTGTGGCCACCAGCACCGAAAGCCGTCACGCCTGTCGAGATTTTGCAGAGCGAGATGCGCGGAGAGTACGCCCAATGGATGGCCGGCCAGCGCGGCCTCGCTCCGGGAACGGTGTCTCATCGCTGTTGCGAGGCAGGGCGTCTTCTCGATTGGCTGGGGGAGCGAGCAACCCGAGAGGAACTTGCGACCCTCACCCATCTCGATGTGGACGGCTATCTGAAGTACCGAGCAGCGGCGGTAGGCAGGCGTTCGCTCAAAGATGTGACGACCAAAATAAAATACGCAGCTTCTTGAGGTGGCTGTACATGACGGAGCGAACCTCCCGCGATCTTTCATCCACCGTGATCGCACCCATGCTCTACGCGTTCGAAAGTATTCCCTCTGCTCTTCGATCTGGGGACGTGGAGAAGATTTTGGCTGCCACTCGACAAGATTGCACGCAGAAAGGGATACGCGATTACGCGATCCTGATGCTGATCTCGAAGTACGGGATCCGCTCCGGGGAGATCGCGACCCTTCGGCTGGACGACGTGGATTGGCGCAAGGAAGTCATTCGGATTCGCCACAGTAAGACTGGTGCTATATCCTATCTGCCATTACTGCCCGAAGTCGGTGAGGCGGTGTTGAAATACCTGCAGGACTCGCGGCCGAAGACGTCTTTTCGAGAAATATTCATTCGCGCCTGTGCCCCGTATCGACCCTTCAGATGCGGGTCAAGCCTATACCGACTCGTCCGGCATCGGCTCGAAGCCGCCAACGTCATCACTACAGGCAAACGAGGCCCCCATGCTTTTCGTCACGCACGGGCGGTAAGCATGCTTCGCGCGACGGTATCAGTGAAGGATATTGGGGATCTGCTGGGCCACCGTGCAGCGGATTCAACATTGGTGTATCTGAAGCTGGCGACGGAGGATTTGCGTGCAGTGGCCTTGGAGATTCCGACTGGGGTGAAGGCATGAAAACGACATCCATGTCTAAGGGGTCAACGCCCGAGAATTACGTCCGAGAGCTGCGCTTGCGCAGTCCGGTGTCATCTCAGGTTTACCTGAGCATCCTGAACGGATTCCAACGCTTCGTCGCCGAGCAGGCGGAGGACAAATCGGTATCGCAAACAACGATACGGCAGTGGCTCAAGGATCGAACCCTGGCGTGGCCGTTCCACATAGTCACGGATCGTGCGCGTCTTGTCGACCGTTTTCTGGACTGGAGGGTAAGCAACCGAGCACTCGCAAACAATCCATTCGCCGACTTGAGAGCGGAGTATGGACAACGCACGACCACACCAGTTGTGCGGGCACTGTTGAATCCTAACCCTGAAGCGGCACTCGAAGCACTACGCCCGCTTCCCCGCTTCGGCAGTTTTCTCGGCCCTGTGATGCGCGAGCACGTGGGCCTTTTATGCATGCCATGGGTTACCGCTACAACACGCAGGCGGAGCGTCTGCTTCGGCTGGACCGATTCCTTCAGGGCCGGCCGGATCTATCTGGCCATCCGCTGACGGAGTTGATTCGAGAATGGACGAATACACGATCCACCCCGCAGCATGCGTTGGACTGCCACCAGGCGGGCAGACTGCTTTCCAGTGTGCTGTCTCGTATCGATCCAACAGTCGAGAGGATTCCCTCGGACAAACGGATCTGGCGGCTAGCGAAAGAGCGGTACCGGCAGCCATACATTTTTAGCGAACAAGACGTTCTCGGCCTATTGGAGACGGCGCTCAGTTTTCCATCTCCCCAATCACCCCTGCGGCCCCAAACACTCCACATAATGCTGGTGCTGGCCTACTGCGCCGGCCTCCGCATCGGCGAAGTCGTGCGCTTGAACGTTGGCGATTTCAACATTGACGATCGCGTCATCGAGGTCCACG